>NZ_JAMYSG010000043.1:0-44652 GCF_040321815.1 Mesorhizobium sp. M0239 | reverse complement strand
GTCGCCAGCGGCGAGCCGCCCTCGTTCGTGAGGCGTATATAGTCGCCACACTCGACAACTGTCAACACACATCGACAATGTTTTTGAAGTTTTTGCGACAGAAATTTCGGACCGGATCTGTCGATAGCCGACTGCCCCAGGGGAACGCTGGCAATACCGATTGGACGGCCAGGAAGGAGCCCTATTGCCGCCGCATTGCCGTTCGACACCAAAGCCAACGAAAGTGGGCGCCGCCGACGGAGCAGCCCCTCTCTTATGAGCCCTCCTATATAGGAGTGTGCGATGGCCTTGCAGAGAAGGTACACCGCCCCGCCTGGTAGGGCGCTCTATAAGAGAAGTGCTTGGGGGCAATTCGTTCGGAGCCTGGCGCTTCGTTGACTTCACCTGCCATGACAGGCAAATGTCACGGCCACAACAAAAGCGACAAGCCGTTCCGCCCGGGGAAGAAGCAGCCTTTCTGGATGCCAGACACGGAAGATGTCATAGCCGAACTCGGCAACGAGCCGCCGCTTGTCGCGGATGGCCGCAGCGGCCCGCCCGACCGGCGCGAGGTTTCTGCACGCTGGCTGTCGGGAACATTTCTCACTGGCGTCACCTCGAGCGTGCTGATGGGCGTGGCGCTGTTCGCCGCCCTTGACGGCCGCCAGCAACTAGCCACCCCACCCGAGATCGCCGAGTTGATCAGCCTTGCCGGCAACGGGGATTCTGGCGAAGTCGCCAAGACCACCAGGCTGGTGGCGCCGCGTCAGATCGCAAAGGCCAAGGACCGCCGCCGCATGGAAGTGTCGATGGTCACCAAGGTCGGCGACCGCGACGTCATCCACACCATGCCTTTCGTCCAGATCAAGATGGCCCTTGCCGCCGGCCACACCACCAGCCGCGCCTACCCACCCTTCGACCCGATGCAGGTGTTCGGCGACGACAGCGACGACAATGCCCAGCCGGCGACGGCCTCTGCCGCTTCCGGCCAGATCTACGGCGCCAAGGTCGAAAGCGAGATGAGCCTGAAGACCATCGATTTTCCGATCGAAACGGCTTCCTTCGACGAAAAGAGTGACCTCTCCGCCGACGAGGTGGAAAAAGTGGTGCGCGAAGCCGGCACCGACCTCAGCGACGGCGCCGTGCAGGTCGCTTCACTTCACTATGTCGACCCGCAGCGATTCGGCGAAGCTTTTGCCGAGAGCATGGCGGGCTCCTACGACGTCAAGATCGTGCCGGAAAATGTCTCGGTGGCGCCCCGCGCCACTGTTGACGACCAGGCGCCGGCTTTCGCCGAGGAAATCATCCCCTTCACCAAGGATCTCGACGTCACCGAGGCTTTTGCTAATTCGGGCTACACGGGTGAAGATGCCACCGGAATGGCCGAAGCTATCGCCAAGTTGCTCAACGCAACGGCGCTCAAAGCTGGAACCGTGCTGCGTGTCGGTCTTGAGGTTCACGGCGATGCCGCCAAGGTCGTGCGCACCAGCGTCTATGACCGGACCCAGCACATCGTCACCATCGCGCTCAACGATCGCGGCCAGTATGTGCCGGCGCAGGAACCGGATCCGAACCCCGAATTGCTGACGGCCTTCGATGATTCGTCGGCGCCCGTGGTGGTGCGCGGCAACCTGCCCAACGTCTATGACGGCATCTACCGCGCCGCCTATTCCTACGGCATGTCCAAGGTGATGACGCAGCGGTTGATCAAGTTGCTGGCGTCCGACGTCGACTTCCAATCCCGCCTCAGCCCCGCCGACCGCATCGAAGTCCTGTTCTCGCAGCCCGACGGTGACGACCAGACCTCGGACAGCTCCGAGCTTCTTTACGTCTCGGCGACGTTCGGCGGCCAGACCCGCAACTTCTACCGCTTCCAGATGCAGGACGGCGGCACCGACTATTTCGATGAGGACGGCTCGAGCGCCGAGCAGTTCCTGTTGCGCAATCCCCTGCCCGCCGGGAAATTCCGCTCCGGTTTCGGCGCCCGCAGGCATCCCATCCTCGGCTATGTCCGCATGCACACCGGCGTCGACTGGTCCGCGCCGATCGGCACGCCGATCATCGCCGCCGGCAACGGCACGGTCGAGAAGGTCGGCTGGGCCGGCGGTTACGGCAAGCAGATCATCATCCGCCATGCCAATGGCTATGAGACATCATACAATCACCAGAGCGCTTTTGCCAAAGGCATCGAACCGGGCGTGCACGTCCGCCAGGGCCAGACCATCGGCTTCCTCGGCCAGACCGGCCTCGCCACCGGCCCGCATCTTCACTACGAACTGATCGTCAACGGCACCAAGGTTGATCCGATGCGTGTCCGCCTGCCGGTCGGCAAGGTGCTGAAGGGCGATGACCTCGTTGCCTTCAAGCGCGAGCGCGAGCGCATCGACGAACTGCTGAAGCAGGAAGACAGCGATTCGCTGAAGGTTGCGAGCGCCAAGATCGACGGTTGACCCGCTTCAGCCTGGCGTATCTTCGGCCTGTCGCGGCCATGGCAATCGCTCACCGGGAATGGTCATCCAGGCGATGACAGCCGCAAGCAGGCAAAGCAGCGCGGTCACCGAAGAGACCGCGGCAAAAGCGGCGTCGCTGGCGGCGAGCCTCGCCGCATCGATGGCCGGCGCAAGCCCGGCTGGCGCCGGTTCACCAAATCCTGGGATGCCCGGCGTTGCGCTCGCGTCCAGTGCATTCGCGTAAACCCATGCGGCAAGCGAGCCCATCGCCGCCACCGCGATCAAACCGCCGATGCGTGAGACGGCATTGTTGATGCCGGAGGCCGCCCCCGTGTCCTTGTCTTCCACCGCCGTCATGATCGCGGTCGACAAAGGCGATACGACCAGAGCCATGCCGAGCCCCATCAGCCCCATCAGCGGGAATGTTCCGGTCCAGAAATTATGGATACCGGCGTAGGTGAGCAAGGCCAGCCCGGCAAACGCGAAAGCCACTACCAGGCTGCCGCAGGCGATCGGAAAACGCGGTCCGATCCGGTCCGACAGCTTGCCGACAGGTCCCGACAAAAGCGCGATCGCTGCCGACAAAGGCAGGAAGATGAAGCCGACCTCGGCCGTGCTCAGCCCCCAGCCGGCGATCAGCAGCATCGGCAGATAGAAAAGGTTGGCCGATAGCGCGAAATAGAGGAAGAACGTCGCCACATTGGCACCGGCGAAAGCACCGACACGAAACAGGCTGAGGTCGATCATCGGCTCACGCTGCCGAAGCTCGAAGAAGATGAAGACAGCCAGCAATACGACGCCTGCGGCAATGCTCGGCCCTGCCATGAGGCCCTCGCCGCTGGCGCTCATCGAGGTCAGCCCATAGGCAAGCGCGCCGAAGGCCAATGTCGCGAGCGCTGCACCGCCGAGATCCAGGCTGCGTTTCTCCGTCGGCGTATCGGCTGGAACCTTGGCCAGCAGAAGCCAGATCGAAATAAGCCCGAGCGGCAGGTTGATGGCGAAGATCGCCCGCCAGATGCCGTCGCCGAAGGCCGACAGCACGAAACCGCCGAACACCGGGCCAAGTGCCGTGGTCAGCGCTGAAGCCGCCGCCCAGATGCCGATAGCGCGGCCGCGTTCTTTCTTCGGGTAGGCCTTGGCGATGATGGCGAGGCTGCCGGGCACCATGATCGCTGCGCCAATGCCCTGGACGGCACGAAATGCGATCAGCACAATGGCATTCGGCGCCAGCGCACAGGCAAGCGAAGCGACGATGAACAGCGCAATGCCGGCCACGAAGGCGCGGCGTAGGCCGAATCGGTCGCCGGCGGCACCCCCGGCCAGGATCAGCGCCGACAGCGTCAACGCATAGGCATTGGAAATCCACTGCGCCTCGGCAAGGCTGGCGCCGAGGTTGACGCGGATCGCCGGTGTGGCGATGGCCAGGATCGAGCCGTCTATGAAGCCAAGCGCCGAGGCCAGAATTGCCGCGATCAGCACAAATCGCCGCTGCGACTGCGGACAGAACGTCCCATTCCTGACCGGGCTGGTCAGCGGGACGGCGGCAGCTTTACTCGGTGAATGCATGAAATCTTGCTTAAACCCCTAGCGCACCGGCAACAACCAGCCAGTGGCTTGCTGTCGCTGAAACCAGCCGTTTGGCCAGGTCGCACTCTGTCAGGGCGCAAATGGCACAGTCATGCTGGCGCCGTTACACGCAGCCGGCGGGGATTTCGGTGAGGCGACCACTTGAAAGCTCGGTTTCATTCTGATCGTGCATCTGGTCTATGCCGCCGCACTTCACAGTTCACTGCTGCGCAAAATCATCGGCTGAAGGTCCGCCGACAAACTCCACCGTCACACCCGGCGACACCAGCTTGGCCAGTTCACGCGCATCCCAGTTGGTCAGGCGCACACAGCCATGGCTTTCGGTCTTGCCGATCTTCGACGGATCCGGCGTGCCATGGATGCCGTAGGTCGGCTTGTCCAGGGCGATCCAGACCGAGCCGACGGGACCGTTCGGGCCCGGCGGAATGGTCAGGACCTTGTCGTTCTGGCCCTGCTTGAAATTGATGCTGGGATTGTAGGTGTAGTTCGGATCGAGCGCGACGCGCGACACCGTGTGAATGCCGGACGGTGACGGCGTGTCCGATGAGCCGATGGTTGCGGGATAGGCCGCGACCAGTCTGCCGCCGGCATCATAGGCGAAAACCTCTTTCTTGTCCTTGTCCGCGACGATGCGGGCCACCGGCGTCGAAACCAGTTTTCCAAAATTGGCGACCTTGATGGTCGCGCCGGGACGATTGAAATCGACGTCCGGGTTGAGCGCTTTGAGATAATTCTCGTCCATGTGGAAGCGCTCCGCGAGCGCCTCGGTCACCGACGTGTAACCCATGCGGTCGAGTTGCGCCTTCTGGCTGTAGTCTTCCGGGATCGACGCGACATAGGGACCGGCCGCATCCTCCGCTGTGATCGTGTAGTTGGCGAAGGCATCGCCGCCGGATTGCGCAAGTGCCGCCTGGATGGCGACCGCGTCGGTCGATCGCAGATTGGCGCCGGTGATCTGGTTGTAGGCAGCGAGCGCCTTGTCGACATTCGAACCGAAACGCCCGTCGATGACGCCAGGCGAAGCGCCACCCCGGTCGAGCAGCACCTGAAGGGCGGCGACATCCTGGCGCGCTCCCAGCGAAAGTGCCGGGGCAACAGTGGTTTTGTCGCCAGCCTTTGGTGGCAGAGCCGCCTGATCGGCGGGTATCGCCGGCTGGGCAGGGTCTATCGAGGCCTCGTTCAGCGGCTGGCGCTTGATGGTGCCCGGCTTCGCCGGCTGCGGCGCGTCGGGATAATTGTCGTCGTAGCTGCCATCGTCCTGCGGTGGGGGAGGATAGGCTTCGACGGAATTGTCCCCATAGGGATCGTACTCGTCCGCCGGCGGCGGGATAACGCGGCCTTCCTCTTCCAACTGCTGGCGGCGGAACCGCGCCATGTCTTCCGGATCGTCGAGATAGTAGCGGTCGTCGCCGTCGGGGGCGCGGCCCAATTCGCGCAGTCGTGTCTCACGGCGCAGGGCACGACGGTCGAGCCGGGTCTGCGGCGGCTGGATGGCGATGACCTTGCCGGTATCGGCATCGACGATGACGCGGTTGCCTCTAGCGTCGTAGTAGATGTCGAGATTGCCGTCCTGGGCGATAAGGATGCCCCCGGTATCGGCGGCACGGACAATCGGTGGTGCGCTGTCCTGCGTTGGGGCAGCGATTGCATTGGCAGACAAAAGCCCGCCGGCAAGTACCGAAAGGGTGAAGATCGTACGCAGCATAGTGGCGAAACTCTCCGGTCCGTAATTGCCGCCGCCCGGCATTGTTCTCTGGCGAAGCCCCTCGCCAGCAAACCAGTTACCCACCATATGGTTCCAACATGAACCGGGCATGAAGATGGCGGTTTTCCGGCGCCTCGAGGAATATAGACTAGCTTGCGGCAAGTCCTAATTCCTTGCGCGCCTGCTTGGTCAGTTTCAGGGCTACAAGGCGATGGCTCTCGCGCAAATAGTCCTTCAGCGCGGCATCATCCATGCTCTGGCTTGTCCGACGCTGGATCCATGTCATGCCGCGCGAGGCAAGATAGGGCGCGGGCCGCAGGCCCGGCTGCTCCTTGAGCACGTCATAGGCGATATCGGAGCATTTGAAGGTGACGAAGAGCTGCTGGCCCTGGTCCCAGCCGCCGATCGCGAAGACCTTGGCCCCGATTTTCCAGACATGGGCGCCGCCCCACTGGACGACATGGCTCGTCGCGGGCAGCGAGGCGCAGAAGCTGTTGTAATCGTCCAGTGTCATCCGCGCCCGCTTTTTTGCGCATGTCGCCCAAAAGTGGCCCCGATTTTGGGAGAACGACATGCATATGACAAAGACCTAAAAAGCCGCGCGTCCGGGATGGACGCGCGGCTTTGGATCAGGCTGCCACTTCCGCCGCCACAATCGTCGGTTTCGAGCGGAAGTTCAGCCGGTCGGAACCGGCTGTCACCTTGACGGTCGAGCCGTCGAGGATGTCGCCGAGCAGGATCTTCTCCGCCAGCGGGTCCTGCAATTCCTTCTGCATCACCCGCTTCAGCGGTCGCGCGCCATAGGCAGGGTCGTAGCCCTTGGCCGCCAGCCAATCGATCGCCTCCTGGTCCAGCGAAAGTGTGATCTTGCGATCGACAAGCAGGCTCTCCAGCCGCTTGAGCTGGATCTCGACGATGCGGCCCATATCCTGCCGGCGCAGCCGGTGGAACAGGATCACCTCGTCGACGCGGTTGAGGAACTCCGGCCGGAACGACGCCCTGACGACACCCATCACCTCGTCGCGAACCAGATCGACGTCCTGATCCTCGGTGAGATTGACGAGATATTCGGCGCCCAGGTTCGACGTCATGATGATCAGCGTGTTGCGGAAGTCGACCGTGCGGCCCTGGCCATCGGTCAGGCGGCCATCGTCGAGCACCTGCAACAGCACGTTGAACACATCGGGATGCGCCTTCTCGATCTCGTCGAACAGCACGACCTGATAAGGCCGGCGCCGCACCGCTTCCGTCAGCGCGCCGCCTTCCTCATAGCCGACATAGCCGGGAGGCGCACCGATCAGCCGGGCGACCGAGTGCTTTTCCATGAACTCCGACATGTCGATGCGCACCATCGCGCTGTCGTCGTCGAACAGGAAGCTTGCCAGCGCCTTGGTCAACTCGGTCTTGCCGACGCCCGTCGGCCCGAGGAACATGAACGAGCCGATCGGCCGGTTCGGATCCTGCAGGCCCGCGCGGGCGCGCCGCACGGCTTTCGAGACAGCTTGCACAGCCTCGCCCTGGCCAACGACGCGCTTGCCGATCTCATCTTCCATGCGCAGCAGCTTGTCGCGCTCGCCCTGCAGCATCTTGTCGACCGGAATGCCGGTCCAGCGCGAGACGATATGGGCGACATGATCGGGGGTGACCACCTCTTCGACCATGCCGGCTTTGCCGTCCTGGGTTTCGGCCTCCTTCAGCGTCTTTTCCAGCTCCGGGATCTTGCCATAGGCAAGCTCGCCGGCGCGCTGGAATTCACCCTTGCGCTGGGCAATGGCAAGGTCGTTGCGCGCCTCGTCGAGCTGCTTCTTCAGATCGGCGGCCAGCCCGAGCTTCTGCTTCTCCGCCTGCCATTTGGCGGTGATCTCGGTCGATTCCTCCTCAAGGCCGACGAGTTCCTTTTCCAGGCGGGCAAGCCGATCCTTCGAGGCGCCGTCCGTCTCGACCTTCAGCGCCTCGCGTTCGATCTTGAGCTGCATGATGCGGCGATCGATCTCGTCCAGCGCCTCGGGCTTGGAATCGACCTGCATGCGCAGCCGCGATGCGGCTTCGTCGACCAGGTCGATCGCCTTATCCGGCAGGAAGCGGTCGGCGATGTAGCGGTTGGACAGCGTCGCCGCCGCCACCAGCGCCGAATCCGAAATGCGCACCTTGTGGTGCTGCTCGTACTTCTCTTTCAGGCCGCGCAGGATCGAGACGGTGTCTTCCACCGTCGGCTCGTCGACGAACACCGGCTGGAAGCGGCGGGCAAGCGCTGCATCCTTCTCGACATGCTTGCGATACTCATCGAGCGTGGTGGCGCCGACGCAGTGCAACTCGCCCCGCGCCAAAGCCGGCTTCAACAGGTTCGACGCATCCATGGCGCCATCCGCCTTGCCGGCGCCGACCAGCGTGTGCATCTCGTCGATGAACAGGATGATGTTGCCGTTGGCCGAGGTGACTTCGGAGAGCACTGCCTTCAGCCGCTCCTCGAACTCGCCGCGATATTTGGCGCCGGCAATCAGCGCGCCCATGTCGAGCGCCATCAGCTGCTTGTCCTTCAGCGATTCCGGTACGTCGCCATTGACGATGCGCAGCGCCAGGCCCTCGGCGATCGCCGTCTTGCCGACGCCGGGTTCGCCGATCAGCACGGGATTGTTCTTGGTGCGGCGCGACAGCACCTGGATGGTGCGGCGGATCTCGTCGTCACGGCCGATCACGGGGTCCAGCTTGCCGGCACGGGCATCCGCGGTCAGGTCGCGCGCGTATTTCTTCAGCGCGTCGTAGCCCTGTTCGGCACTCGCCGAATCGGCGGTGCGGCCCTTGCGGACATCGTTGATGACCTGATTGAGCGCCTGCGCGGTGACGCCGGCCTTGGCCAGTATGTCGGCGGTCTTGGCCGATTTCTCCATGGCGAGCGCCTGCAAGAGCCGCTCCACCGTGACAAAGCTGTCGCCGGCTTTCTTGGCCAGTTCCTCGGCGGTCGAAAACACTTTTGCCAGCGGCTGGGCCAGATAGAGCTGGCCATTGCCGCCCTCGACCTTGGGCATCGCTTCGAGCGCCGTCTCGACGCCAAGCTTGACGTCGCGGGCGTTGCCGCCGGCGCGTTCGATCAGCGACGCGGCCAGGCCCTCATCGTCGTCGACGAGCACTTTCAGGATATGTTCAGGAGTGAATTGCTGATGGTTGCGGGAAAGCGCCATAGTCTGCGCGGACTGGATAAAGCCGCGCACGCGCTCTGAGTATTTCTCGAGGTTCATATCTGTCTCCTTCCATCACCGGCCCGCTTTGCGGCACCGGATCCGATTGCGGTGACGGACCCGCCCGGTCGAGCCGGGTCCAGTTGAGGCTGATATGGTGCACAAGCTTCGAACCCTCAAGACGTCTCGATATCGGCAACTTCATAATATTGCACGGCCGCCCAAACGAAAACGGCGGAGATTTCTCCCCGCCGTTCCATGTCTTGAGGTGCCGTTTGATCAGTTGTCGATATCGACATTGACCGGCTGGGCATTGCCGCTTTCGACCGGGGCCGCCTCGGCACTTTCGCCACCGCCATCAACCTGATCGGCGTTGACGCGCGGGCGGCGCGGACGACGCGGACGACGGGCAGCCCCGCTTTCGGCGGCCGCCTCGTTGAGTTCGGCCTGGGCGGCAAGACCTGCCGGGGAAAGATTCTCGAACGACGGAGCCGGTTCGGCCGGCGCTACAGATTCGGTCGGCGAAACGGCTTCGCCCTGAACCGGGGGCTCGTTGCCCTGGGGCTGACCACCTTGCTCCACAGGTGAACCAAAGTCGCGCTGGCCGTTCTGGCCATAACCGCCATTGGGGCGACGATCGCGATGGCGCCCGCCATTGTTGTCGCGGCCACCATTGTTACGCCCGCCATTGTTATCGCGGGCCTCGCGGCCACCTTCCCGGTTGAGCGCAACCTCGGCCGGCGTCCCTTCGATGACCGGCTGCGGGCCGGCGCCATGGTTGATCACCGGGATCTGGGCGTCGGAAACAGTGTTGCTGTTGTTGTTGCCGCCATTGTCGAAATCGTCGCGATCCTCGTCGCCGTCATCTTCGAAATCATCGCGATTCTGCTGCGCGTTCTGGATCGGCATCTGCGCCTGTGCGGCCGCGATGATGCGATTGTAGTGCTCGGCGTGCTGGAGATAGTTCTCCGCCATGACCCGGTCGCCGGAGCTGTGAGAATCGCGGGCAAGGGTGGCGTATTTTTCGGCGATCTGCTGAGCCGAACCGCGGATCTTCACATCCGGGCCATTGCTCTCGTAGTTGCGCGTCAGGGGATTAGGCCCCTTGCGGTTGTTGTTGTTATTGTTGTTGTTATTGTTACCACCGCCGCCGCCACTATTGTTGCGACCGCGCATGCGCCTGTTCTGCTGTTGTGGCCTCATCAAACTCTCTTCATTTTGAAATTTTCGAAAAACTCTTCACGAACGGAGGCGCTCATGCAGCCAGCCGTTTCGTCTCTTCACCGGCGTTCGCCCGCATCGATTGCGTTGGCGCCACGTGCCATCCTGTTCCGGTTACATCACTTGCCGGACGATTCCCGCACGAAGCTTGGGCATCGTTTGCGCAAGAAGGCAGCTATTTCCAAGGAAAACCGAATCGCTAAGAGCACTGCCTGCTTCGTCTCATCCGGTTAAGGCGACCCTAGCCGCATTCCCCGGCATTGCCAAGCGCTTTTTTGCACTGCGTCAAGGCTTTATCCTTTCAAAGACAACAACCCTGTCGTTTCCACCGAGGTCACGAAAAGCACCGCCCGGCCCATAGCCGGCTGCAGCGAATATCTCGCAGACCTCGTTGCGTTGCGTTTGGCCGATCTCGACCGCAATCCTGCCTTCAGTTTCCAAAAACCTTGCCGCTTCCGCAGCAATGGTTCTGTAGGGGTTCAGACCGTCCGCGCCGCCATCCAGGGCCAGGCGCGGGTCGAAATTGCGGACTTCGTCCTGCAGATTTCCAATGTCTTCCGTGGTTATATAGGGAGGGTTTGCGACAATTACATGGTACCGGCCGGAAACTTTTTCGAACCAGTCCGACTGCAGCGTCGTGAACCGGCCTGCAAGACCCAGTTGCCCGGCATTGCGCGCCGCCGTCACCAGCGCACCCGCGGACAGGTCGACGCCCGTGGCGTTAGCCGTCGGCACGACACTGAGCAGCGCCAGCGCAATGGCGCCGGTGCCGGTGCCAAGATCGAGGATGCGGCACCCGCCTTCCCGCGCCGCAACTGCCTTGACGAAGGGCAATATCGCCTCGACCAGCGTTTCGGTATCCGGCCGCGGCTCCAGCGTTTCCGGCGACAGCGACAGGCGCAAACCGTAGAATTCACGATAGCCGAGGATGCGATGCACCGGTTCGCCGCTAGCGCGACGTCTCAAGGCGGCATCGATTTCGGCAACAACGCCGGCGCCGAGCCTGCGTTCGGGGTCCGCAATGGCTTGCGTGCGCGTCGTGCCCGAAAAATGCTCGACGATCAGCCGCGCATCGAGCGCCGGGTCGTGGACGGTAGCGCCGAGCCGAGCCCGCGCTTCCCGCAGCAGCGGCCCGAGTGCATCGGGCAGGTCAGTCATCGATGCCGATGTCGGCGAGCAATTTCGACTGGTGATCGGCGATCAGCGCGTTGATGATCTCATCGAGTTCGCCCATCATTACCCGGTCGAGCTTGTACAGCGTCAAATTGATGCGGTGGTCGGTGACGCGGCCTTGCGGGAAATTATAGGTGCGGATGCGTTCCGAGCGGTCACCGGAACCGACCTGCGACTTGCGCGATTCGGAACGCTCCTCGTCAGCCTTGCCGCGCTCCAGATCATAGAGCCGGGCCCGCAGGATCTGCATGGCCTTGGCGCGGTTCTGATGCTGCGATTTCTCCGCCTGCACGACCATGATGCCGGTCGGCAGATGGGTGATGCGGACGGCCGAATCGGTGGTGTTGACGTGCTGGCCGCCCGAACCCGAGGCGCGCATCGTGTCGATGCGGATGTCTTCGGCCCTGATGTCGATGTCGACCTCTTCGGCTTCTGGCAGCACCGCGACGGTTGCCGCCGAGGTGTGGATGCGCCCGCTCGCCTCGGTTGCCGGCACGCGCTGCACGCGGTGCACGCCGGATTCGAACTTCAGGTGCGCAAAGACGCCCTTGCCGGACACGGTGGCGATGATTTCCTTGTAGCCGCCGGCGTCACCATCGCTGGCCGAGGCCGTCTCGAAACGCCAGCCGCGTTCGGCGGCGTAGCGCTCATACATGCGAAACAGGTCACCGGCGAATAGCGCGGCCTCGTCACCGCCGGTGCCGGCGCGGATTTCGAGAATGGCGTTCTTGTCGTCGGCGGCATCCTTGGGCAACAGCAGGATCTGGATGTCCTTCTGCAGCGCCTCGATACGGTCCTCGACCTCCGGCAGCTCGGCCTCGGCGAGCGCCCGCATCTCGGCATCGGTGCCCTTGTCGGCAAGCATGGCTTCGAGGTCGGCCTGCTCATGCTCGGCTAGGCGCAGCGCCCTGACCTTGGCCACCATGTCCTGGATTTCCGCATATTCAGACGCCATCCGCACATAGGCATCCGGCGCCGGGCCGGCCGACATCTGCGCTTCGAGCATCTCGAAACGCTTGACGACTTGATCCATACGATCGCGGGGCAAATTGACCATGATGAAGCTGCTATAACGGGATCGAACGGTCGTCGGCAAAGGCCTGCAGCAGCGCCCGCATCGGCAAGCCCTGTGCCGGAGCCATCAGATTGTCGTCGAAAAACGCCTTCAACTCGTCCAGCGGCAGTTCCGTCAGCATCGCCTTGACCGGACCGATCGAGGCCGGCGACATCGAGATCGAACGGAAGCCGAGACCGATCAGCGCCATCGCCGAGATCGGCTTGCCTGCGAGTTCGCCGCACAGCGTCACCGGCGTATGGTTGCGGACGCCGGCATCGGCGATCTGCTTGAGCACGCGCAGGAACGGCGCCGACAGCGTGTCGAAGCGGTTGGCCAGTTGCGTGTTGCCGCGGTCAACGGCCATGACGAACTGGAACAGGTCGTTCGAACCGACCGAGACGAAATCGACCGCCTTCATCAATTCATCAAGCTGGAACAATAGCGACGGCACTTCCAACATCGCCCCCAGCTTCAGGCTGGTCGGCAAATGATGGGCAAAGCGCGACAAATGCCGCACCTCGCGGTCGATGATCTCGCGTGCCTGGGCGATCTCGCCCAGCTCGGTCACCATCGGCAGCATCAGCTTCAATTCGCGGCCGCCGCTGGCCTTGAGCAAAGCGCGGATCTGGGTGCGCAACAACCCTGGCCGGTCGAGCGTCAGGCGGATCGCCCGCCAGCCAAGCGCCGGGTTCTCTTCCTGGATCGCGCCCTTGAAATAGGGCAGCACCTTGTCGCCGCCAATATCGATGGTGCGGAAGGTGACCGGCTTGCCGCGCGCCGCCTCGAGCACGTCGCGGTAGAGCTTTTCCTGGGCTTCGGCCCGGGGAAATGTCGAGGCGACCATGAACTGAAGTTCGGTGCGGAACAGGCCGATGCCGGCCGCACCCGCTTCGGCAAGCTGCGGCAGGTCGACGGCAAGACCGGCATTCATCAGCAAATCGACCTGGACACCATCTCTGGTCGTCGACGGCTTCTTGCGCAGCTCGCGGTAGACCTCTTGCCGGCGCGCCCTGAAACGCACCTTTTCGGCGTAGGCGGCCTCGAGATCTGGCTGCGGCCGCAAATGGATCACGCCCTCTTCGCCGTCGACGATGATGGCATCGCCGTTTTCCGCCATGGAAACGGCGCCCTTCATTTGGCCGGCGACGGGGATGCCCATGGCACGCGCGACGATGACGACGTGACTGGTCGCGGCACCATCCTCGAGCACCAGCCCGCGCATCTTGTCGCGGGGATAATCGAGCAGCTCGGCGGCCCCCATCGAACGGGCAACGATGATGGCATCCTTCGGCAGCGATGCGGCGACATCTTCCGGCCCGCGCCCCATCAGCTGGCGCAGCAGGCGGTTGGCGAGGTCGTCGAAATCGCTCATCCGCTCGCGCAGATAGGGATCGGTCATGTGCAGCATGCGGGCGCGCATGTCGCTCTGCACCTTTTCCACCGCCGCTTCGGCCGTCAGGCCGTTGCGGATGGCCTCTTCCAGCCGCCGCACCCAGCCGCGATCGTTGGCGAACATGCGATAGGCTTCCAGCACCTGGCGATGCTCGCCTTCGAAGGCGACGTCGCGGCGTTCCAGCATGTCGTCGATGGACAGCCTGAGCGAGCTGAGTGAGGTCTCGAGCCGGCGGACCTCTTCCT
Source organism: Mesorhizobium sp. M0239 (assembly GCF_040321815.1). Taxonomy (NCBI): domain Bacteria; kingdom Pseudomonadati; phylum Pseudomonadota; class Alphaproteobacteria; order Hyphomicrobiales; family Phyllobacteriaceae; genus Mesorhizobium; species Mesorhizobium sp. M0239. Next base: position 30,666 of record NZ_JAMYSG010000043.1, on the reverse strand, counting down.
CGCTGTCTTCGTTGAAAAGATTGGTGACGACGATGCGCGGCTCGTGCAGCACGACATGGCCGAGCCCGACGCCTTCATTGAAGGACAGGCCGGTGAAGCTGACAGGACGGCGCAGATCGAGTTCGAGGCCGGGCCGGGTCAGCCGCGCCAGATCGCCGGTGGCGATCATCTCGGCGATCACCATCGCGGTGGTTTCCAGCGCCTCGACCTCGTCGTCGCGGTAGTGGCGCATGGTCTTGTTTTGCACCACCAGCACGCCCAGCGTGCGCCCTGCCCGCAGCACCGGCACGCCGAGGAACGAGTTGTAGATCTCTTCCCCGGTCTCCGGCAGATAGGCGAAGGCAGGGTGTTCCTGCGCATTGGACAGGTTGAGCGGCCGCGCGCTGGCTGCGATCGTGCCGACCAGACCTTGGCCCAGCCGCAACTGCGCCAAATGGACGGCGTTCGGGTTCAGACCTTCGGTGGCGTAGAGTTCGAGCACCGAATCGGCGCGCAGCACATAGAGCGAGCAGACTTCCGCGACCATGTTGGAGGCGATGTCGCGCACAATCCGGTCAAGCCGCTCCTGCGGCTCCAGCGGCTCCTGCATGAGCTCGCGGAGCCGTTTGAGCAAAACGCGCGGGCCACTGGCCTGATCACGCATCGCGGCTTGTTCTCCAATGGGCATTCTGCCCGCCGCAGTTTCCACCGCGACCGGCGCACACGCAACAACTCAAATCGTTCTCGCTACTGCTTATCCAGACCGTAGACGGAATGCAAAGTACGAACCGCAAGTTCCGTATATGGACCGTCGATCAGGATCGAAATCTTGATCTCGGAGGTCGTGATGGCGCGGATGTTGATCGATTTGTCGGCCAGCGCCTTGAAAGCGGTGGCGGCGACGCCGGCATGGCTCCTCATGCCGATGCCGATGACCGAAACCTTCGACATGCCGGCTTCCGACTGCACGACATCGTAGCCGATCGAGGCCTTGAGGCGTTCAAGCACGGCCAGCGCCTTGTCGACATCGCCCGACGGCACGGTGAAGGTCATGTCGGTGAACTTGCCGTCCTCGGAAATGTTCTGGACGATCATGTCGACATTGATGTTGGCCTCGGCCAGCGGCCCGAAGATGCCGGCGGCAACGCCCGGCCGGTCGCCGACCCGGCGCAGCGAAATCTGCGCTTCGTCCTTGGCGTAGGCAATTCCGGTGACGACCTGCTGTTCCACGATCTCTTCCTCGTCGCAAATGAGCGTTCCGGGCGGATTGAGCAAATCCCCCATTCCGGGCGCGTCGGGATCGTCGAAGGACGACCGCACGAAGGTACGCACCCTGTGCACCATGGCAAGCTCGACCGAACGCACCTGCAGAACCTTGGCGCCGAGCGAAGCCATTTCAAGCATTTCCTCGAACGAGATCTTGGCCAGCCGCCGCGCCTTGGGCTCGATGCGCGGATCGGTGGTGTAGACCCCGTCGACATCGGTGTAGATGTCGCAGCGATCGGCCTTGACCGCCGCGGCGATGGCGACAGCACTAGTGTCGGAGCCGCCGCGGCCGAGCGTGGCGATGCGATTGTCCGGGCCGATGCCTTGGAAACCGGCGATCACCGCCACCTGGCCCTCGCCGAAGCGCTTGATCAGGAACGCGCCGTCGATGTCGAGGATGCGCGCCGCGCCATGCGCATTGTCGGTCTTGATCGGGATCTGCCAGCCCTGCCAGGAACGTGCATGCACGCCCATATTCTGCAAGGTGATGGCCAGAAGGCCGGCCGTGACCTGTTCGCCGGAAGCGACGACCGCGTCATATTCGCGTGCATCGTGCATCGGCGAGGCCTCACGCGTCCAGCCGACCAGTTCATTGGTTTTTCCAGCCATCGCCGAAACGACCACCGCCACCTCGTGGCCGGCGTCGACCTCGCGTTTGACGTGACGCGCCACGTTGCGGATGCGGGCGATGTCGGCGACCGAGGTTCCGCCGAATTTCATCACGATGCGCGCCATGGGAGCGAAATGCCTTTGCCTGAAGCCGGACCCGGCCAAAAGCCGGAATCCCGAAAAGCGGAAGGCCGGCTGACGCCGGCCGCTGAATGCGCGGCCTCCTTAGCCAAATGATGAAGGTTTCGCAAGGCTGGCGGCCGATTGCCGGTTCCAGAAGCCGGCATATTGCCTTCCGCCCCGCCGCCGCCTACGAAATGCTGCCTGCGGGGAATTCTTTTGGTTCGGCATAACAGATGATGATTGCTCGTCTTCGACGCGCCATGCGATGGCAATCGCTCCCGCTTGTCGCCGGCTTTGCCGTGCTGGCGCTGATTGTCGGCAGCCGTGCCATGCTGGTCGAGGAACAGCGGGCCAACCGCGCCGCCGCGCGCGAGGCAATCGAATATCAGCAATTGCTTTCGGGACTGCTTTCGCTGGCGCAAGATGCAGAGAGCGGCCAACGCGGCTATCTGCTGACCGGCGAGGAATCCTATCTCGATCCCTATCAGCGCGCTGTCGGCGCCATTCCGGGGCAACTTGCCCGCATCGACAGCTTGACTGCCCCTGACGACCAGCTCGTCCAGCAGATCAGCCATATGAAGGACGCGCTTTCGCAAAAGCAGGCTGAACTGGCCGAGACGATTGCCCTGTACGACCAGGGCAATGCGACGAATGCGCTGGATCTGGTTCGCAGCGGCCAGGGCAAGGCCGTCATGGAGGAAATCCGGACCAGCATGGATACGGTCCGACGCATCAGCGCCGCAGCCGTCGCCGCGCGCGATGCGCATACCGACCAGGTCGAGGCCTGGTTACGCATCGGTTCGGTGGCGGCGCTGCTGGCGATCTTCCTGCTTGCCGGCTACGCGATCAGGGAATCGCGCCGCCGCTTCCGTGAGGTTGCCGTTGCCCAGGATGAGTTGGTGCGCAAGAACGTCGCCCTCGGCAAGGAGATCGAGACACGCGAAAAGGCCGAATCCCAGATCCGCCAGATGCACAAGATGGAGGCTGTCGGCCAGCTTACAGGCGGCATCGCCCACGACTTCAACAACATGCTGGCGGTGATCATCAGCGCCATGAACCTCGCCCAGCGCAAGCTGGCGCGCGGCGAGCACGACATCGCACAATTCGTCGATGCGGCGATCGATGCCGCGACCCGTGCCGCCAATCTGACGGCCCGGCTGCTCGCCTTCTCGCGCCAGCAGCCGCTGGCGCCGCAGATCGTCGACGCCAACCGTCTGCTGACCGGCATGTCCGACCTGATCCGTCGGGCACTCGGCGAAACCATCCGCATCGAAACGGTGCTGGCGGGAGGCTTGTGGAAAACCCATGCCGACCCGAGCCAGATCGAGAACGCCGTTCTCAACCTGGCCGTCAACGCGCGCGACGCCATGGGCGATGATGGCAAGCTGACCATCGAGACCGCCAACAGCCATCTCGATGAGAGCTACGCCGCCGCCCATGCCGAAGTCGCGGCCGGCCAGTATGTGATGATCGCCGTCAGCGACACCGGTTCGGGCATGACCCCCGATGTCATCGCCAAGGCCTTTGAACCCTTCTTCACCACCAAGCCGGTCAATAAGGGCACCGGCCTGGGATTGAGCCAGGTGTTCGGCTTCGTCAAACAGTCGGGCGGCCACGTCAATATCTATTCCGAACCCGGCGAAGGCACGACGATCAAGATCTACTTGCCGCGGTATTTCGGCGCCGATGAGCCGGCCGTGCCCACCGGGCGAGGCGACAACCCCGCCGCACCGGTCACCGAAACGATCCTTGTCGTCGAGGATGATGCCCGCGTGAGGGTCTCCACCACCGAGGCCATACGCGAACTCGGATACACCGTCATTCATGCCGCGAGCGGCGAGGAAGCGTTGCAGAAACTGGCGGAGCGCCCGAACGTCGGCCTTCTGTTCACCGACATCGTCATGCCCGTCATGAACGGCCGCAAGCTGGCGGAAGAGGCCGTTGCCCGCATGCCGCAGCTGAAGGTGATCTTCACCACCGGCTTCACCAGGAACGCGGTGGTCCACAACGGCGTGCTCGACCACGACGTGCATTTCCTCGCCAAGCCCTTCACCATCGAGCAACTGGCGGCGAAACTGCGTGACGTGCTCGGCACGACGCAGGGCGCAGCGGATTGATTACAATCGCTTCAGTCTGACGCAGCCGCGCTTCTCCACAGGCCAGGATAGTCGACAACGAAGCCGTGCGGCGAGATGTTGAGGGTCTCGTCATAGCCGAACACCGGCGCGGCATAGGCGTAGCGAACCGTGTCGAGACGCCGATAGGTCTGATCGAGGCGCACCAGGCTCAGTTCAGGGAAAGTCAGGTAGGCGGCCGGAGCAGGCGTCGCCTCGCCGATGCCGAGGTCATACCGGCGGATCGCCAGCAGGTTCGATGCCGGTGTGAAGCCAAGATCGACATCGACAAGGCCGTCGACGCCCTGCTGGACTTCGCCATTCAGCGTCCACTGGCCGTCCGAATCGCGTTCGATCGCATAATGCAGCTTGCGGGTGCCGAGAAAGCCGTCGATCCGCGCTGAACGCGTGCGCCAGCCGACATCGCAGATCACCTCATAGCCAAGGCAGCACGGCTTGCCGTCCTGGATGAAGATGGCCTGTCCCTCGAGACTGTGCCCGACATTGGTCTGTGACAACAGGCAGGCGTCGTGACCCTCCACGTCGAGGCGGTGCCAAAGGATCGAAGCCGTTTCCTGTTTCATCATGGTTTCCTCCAATTCAAATCCTGTCTCCTTTTCGCCCGGCGGATCAATTGTGTTTCGATGCAGGCGCGTGACAGGTGACATGCCCTGACAGAGCCTGTTGCCTGGCAGGCCGAGGAAAATGCTGCCTTGACATTCGCGGCCTCACGCCCGACTTCCTAGCGCATGACCCCGAAATCGAAGTCGATTTCGGAAAGGATCATACGCAGAATTTAAAGTGCTACAGCGTCCTTTGCGCGTCCAAGAGGACGCGCGGCGCTGTAGTGTCGAGGAGACCAACCGATGCCAGAGCCCCGACGATCGACGATCGATGCCGGAGAAGTGGAACGCTTTTCCGCCCTTGCCGCCGAATGGTGGAACCCGAACGGCAAATTCCGTCCCCTGCACAAATTCAATCCGGTCCGGCTGGCCTATATCCGCGACCAGATAGCGACGCGCTTCGGCCGTGACCCGCGCGCTGCAAGGCCTTTCGAGGGCCTGCGCATCCTCGACATCGGCTGCGGCGGCGGACTTCTGTGCGAGCCGATGGCGCGGCTTGGCGCCGAGGTTGTGGGCGCAGATGCCTCCGAAACCAACATCGAAGTGGCCAAGCTGCACGCCGCCGAGGGCAATGTCAGCGTCGACTATCGCGCCACGACGGCCGAGGACCTTGCCGACGCCGGCGAGAAATTCGACGTCATCCTCAACATGGAAGTGGTCGAGCATGTCGCCGACATCGACCTGTTCGTCGCCAAATGCGGCGAGATGGTGCGGCCCGGCGGCATCATGTTCGTGGCCACCATCAACCGCACGCTGAAGGCGCTGGGCTTAGCCATCATCGGGGCCGAATATGTGCTGCGCTGGCTGCCGCGCGGCACCCACCAGTTCGGCAAGCTGGTGCGCCCGGAAGAGCTCGAAAAGGCGCTTGGCGGCGCCGGCCTGACCATCATCGACCGCACCGGCGTCACCTACAACCCGCTGGCCGACCGCTGGGCGCGGTCGAAGGACATGGACGTCAACTACATGGTCCTGGCGGAAAAAGGCTCGGTCTGAAGGCTGATCTGGAGATTTGTCGGACCGTGGACAGTGTGAGAGCCCGACAATTGGCGCTTGAGCTTCCCGAAGCGGCCGAGAAATCGCATTTCGGCAAGGCCGACTTCCGGGTACGCAATCGCATCTTCATGTCGCTGCCCGAAAACGATCGCGCCGTCATAAAGCTCGACATCGGCCAGCAAGAGATGACGACTGCAGCCGAACCGCTGGTTTTCAAGCCAGTGCCTGGTGGATGGGGACGAAAGGGCTGGACGTCGATCATTCTTGACGCATGCGATGAAAGACATTTCGCAGCGCAATACGGATGTCATGGCGAAATGTTGCCCCGCCGGCTCTCAGGAAAATCTTTGACGCGAGCCAGGCCTAACGGATCGGCAAGGCGGCTCCGGCTGCAGGAACTCGACCCTTCTGGCTTTGTGCCCTGGTGGTGATGAACACGCCGGCAGTGATGATGAGCGCGCCTGCCCAGGTCAGCAACTGATAGTGCTCGCCGAGGAAGATGGTTCCGGCAAACAGGCCGACGGCGGCCGCCACATAACCGATCTGGCTGAGATAGACCGGACCGCCAACCGCCTGCAGCCTGAAGAAGAAGGCAAACATCGCCGACGCCGACGCGACCTGCGCGACCACCACCAGCGGCACGCCGCCGAGTGGCACGAAAGCCTCGCCGCCGAACAGGAGAAGAATGCCGGCAAGCAGCATCGCCGCTGACGCCAGATGGCTGCCGACGGCAAGCTCGATCGGGCCGGTGCCGTCCGGCCAGTCGACCGTGCGGTAGATGTTGCCGACGGCAAGGCTGACCGGAATGAGCAACCCCATCGCCACCCAGAACAAATCGGCCGGCTGGCCGGCCTCGCCGCGCGTCACCGCCACCATGACAGCGCCGACGAAGCCGACGGCGATGCCGACAATGCCCAGCATGTTGGGGCGCCGGACACGCAACAGGATCGAGAACACCAGTGTGATGACAGGCGACAGGGTGAACATGATGCCGGTGTAGCCGGCGCCCAGATGCGGGATGGCCGAGAACATCAGGAGGTTGGGGACAGCATAGGACACCGCGGCGGTGACGAAGAAATAGCGCAGTTTGTGCGCGGTGAGCCGGACCCGCTTGCCGCGAGCCAAGAGCACGCACAGCAAGACCCCGCCGGCGCCGAGCGAGATGACGAAGGCCCAGACCATGGCCGGCACGCCGGCAGCCGTGGCGAGCTTGCCGAAGGGCAGCGTCAGGCCGAGCAGGCCGCCGGTGACGACCAGCAGGCCGAGCGCCGAATCCCAGAGAAGTTTCATTGACCGAATCCTGTAGCGCGGCGGCTCTTGGCCGGCATTGCATGTTACGATAAGATAATGGCAAGATTCTTAACGTCAAGATAAATAATGGTGAGACAGTTGGACAGGGCAGCAAGAGCGATCGAGCAATGGAAGCGGGAGCGGCCCGATCTGGATGTCTCGCCGATGGCCGTGCTCGGACGGCTGAACGAGGCCTCCTCGCTGATCGCCCGCGAGCGCCTGGCGCCGTTGTTTGCCCGCTATGGATTGCAGTCGGGCGAGTTCGACGTGCTGGCGACGCTGCGCCGCGCTGGCTCACCCTATGCGCTGACGCCGACCGCTCTCTATGAAGCGACGATGGTCACATCGGGCGCCATGACCAACCGGCTCGACCGGCTCGAAACGTCCGGATTGATCCTGCGTGGGCCTCATCCCAACGATAGACGCGGCATTGTCGTGAGGCTGACCGAAAAGGGCTTGGCGCTGGTCGACGAGGCCGTTACCGCCCACGTGGCCAACGAGCACGCGGTTCTCTCGGGCTTGACGCAGGCGGAACGCGAAACGCTCTCTCGGCTGCTTGAGAAATTGATCGGTAGCGTCAGCTAGCCGGTCAGTTGCGATCGTCCGGGAATACCGGGATAGGCATGAACTCGACGCCATCCTCGGCCAGGCTCTTGGCCTCGTCCAGCGTCGCCTCGCCATAGATGCCGCGCGGGTCGCTCTCGCCGAAATGGATCTTTCGCGCTTCCTCGGCGAACTTGTCGCCGACATAGTCGGCATTCTCGCGCACCTTCTCGGCCATCGCCTTCAGCTGCGCCAGAGCCTGCTTCTGCGCCTCGCCCATGGCGAGCGCTATGGTTTCCTGCTTGCGCGCCGTGGAGACAGCCGGCGCCATCAGCGCTTTCTGCACCTTGTGCGAACCGCAGGTGGGGCAATCGACAAAGCCGCGCTTCTTCTGGGTGTCGAAATCGTCGTTGCTGCGGAACCAGCCTTCGAATTCGTGCTCGTGCTCACAGATCAGGGCAAAACGGATCAAGAGGCTGCACCCCTGAGCCGCGGCGCCTCGCCCAAGCCAGCATTGACGGCGAAATCCCGCGCATTCCTGAGATTGGGGATCTTCTTGCGCGCGGCAAGCGACTGCGCCGGGTCGATCTCGGCGATGATCACCGCCGGCTCGTCATGCGCGGCTTCCGCGATGATACGGCCCCACGGATCGACGATCAGCGAATGACCGTAGGTCTCGCGGCCATCCTCATGCAAGCCGCCCTGCGCGGCGGCGACGACATAGGCGCCATTCTCGATGGCGCGGGCCCTGAGCAGCACATGCCAGTGCGCCTCACCCGTCTGCCGGGTGAAGGCGGCAGGTACGGAAAGCAGGTCGGCGCCGGCCAGTGCCTCGGCGCGGAAGAGTTGCGGAAAGCGCAGATCGTAGCAAACGGCGAAGCCGAGCTTTGCACCCTCGATCTCGGTGACGACGGCCTCGGTGCCCGGCTCATAGGCGGCGGATTCGCGCCAGCTCTCGCCATTGTCGAGATCGACGTCGAACATGTGGATCTTGTCGTATGTCGCGAGCGTGGCGCCGTCCGGCCCGAACAGCAGCGCCCGGTTGGCGAGCTTGCCGTCGGCGCGTAAAATGGCTGTCGAGCCGATATGCAGGAAGACGCCGAGTTCCTTGGCCAGCTTGCGCGCGGTCGAAACGACGATATCCTTGTCCTCGGAGGTGAAGGAGGCGGCGCGAGCTTCCTTGTCGCGGATCAGCGCGCCGGTCATTTCCGGCGTCTGGATGTAGGCGGCACCTTGGCCAGCTGCTTCACGCACCAGCCGTTCGAGATCGACGGCGTTGCGCTCGGGGCTCTCGCCTGAACGCATCTGGATCGCAGCGGCTTTGAAAACACCCATCGTCATTCCCTTAATTCGTCGCGCCGTCAGCGAGCAGTTTGTCGAGCCGGCCTTCGGCCTCCAGCTCGTGGAGATCGTCACAGCCACCGACATGCGTATCGCCGATAAAAATCTGCGGAAAGGTCGAGCGGCCATGCGCCCGGGAGATCATCTCCTGGCGCAGTTCCGGCGAGAAGGAGGCATCGTGCTCGGTAAAGGCTATGCCCTTGCGCTCGAGCAGCCGCTTGGCTGCCGTGCAATAGCCGCACATCATGCGGGTGTAGATCGTGACATCGACCATGACGAATTTCCGCTGTTCGTTGCCGACTTATATAGTCGCGGACTCGTCCGCCCGGAAGTCCCCCGGCAACACACGGGCAAAGGTCAGCACGTCGACGGCGGCCGCACCTCCCCTTTTCAGCGCCTTGGTGGCGGAGCGCACCGTGGCGCCGGTGGTGTAGACATCGTCGATCAAAAGCACCCTGCGGCCGGCGATCTCGATTTCCGCCTCGGCGGGTACCCGAAAGGCGGCCCGCACATTTTCCTCGCGTTCCCCGCGCTCCAGCCCGACCTGCTGGCGGGTGAGTTTCACGCGCCGCACCGCCGAGGGGGCGAAGGGCAATTCACTGAGCGTCGAGACGGCCCTCGCCAGTTCCGCAGATTGGTTGAAGCGCCGCCTGAAAAAGCGCCGCCAGTGCAGCGGCACCGGCACCACCACATCCGCGTCGGCGATGAGATCGGCACCGGCGCGAACCATCCAGCGCGCCATCCATGGTGCCAGATCGGTGCGATCCTGGTATTTCAGCCCCTGCACCATCTGTCGGGCGACGCCGGAATAGGCGACCGCCGCCCGCGCCCGCTCGAAAGGCGGCGGATCGGCAATCGCCTCGGCCGACAGAAAGCCTTCGCCCATATGGTGGGTGAACGGCGTGCCCATGACCGGGCACCATGGCCGCTCCAGCAGCCTGAGCTTCGGCCAGCAGGCGCCGCACAGCACGCCTGGCTGCGAGACATGCCGGCGGCAACCGGCGCAGACCGGCGGAAACAGCATCCGCGCCGGCCAGCCGACAACCGACCGGGCCAGGTTCGTTATTCCGATGGACTTGATCTTGGGCATCGGATCGGCCAAGTGGTTGCTCCTGCACGCCACTATATCAACGATCTCGGAGCGTGGACAAACAAAGGATCTGCCCGTTGCAGCCGATAATGGATACCTCTCTGTGGCTGGCGCACAAGCGGCGCGCGCTTGCCCATCCGGTCGACGGTGCGGACTTTCTCATGCGCCGCACGGCCGAGGACCTTGCCGACCGGCTGGGCGCCGTCGAGCGCAGGTTCGGCAAGGCGGCTGTGCTGTTTTGCCAGACGCCGGCGGCGGCCGAAACGCTCGCCGAAAGCAGCAAGGTCGCCGACATTGTCCGCGTCGAGGCGGACACGGCCTTCCTGAGCGGTGGCGGCGCCGGCTTGATCGCACCGCTCGAAACCGTGCCGTTCGAAGCGGAAAGCCTCGATCTGGCGGTGTCGCTTCTGTCGCTGCAGGCCATGAACGACATCCCCGGCATGCTGATCCAGATCCGCCGTGCGTTGCGGCCGGATGGGCTTTTCCTCGGCGCCTTTGCCGGCGCCGGTACGCTTTTCGAGTTGCGCGAAAGCCTGCTTTCGGCCGAGACCGAGCTTTACGGCGGCGCCAGCCCGCGTGTCGCCCCGTTCACCGACGTGCGCGATGCCGGTGGGCTGCTGCAGCGCGCCGGTCTCGCTCTGCCGGTCGCCGACGTCGAGACGGTGACCGTGCGCTATGCCAGCCTGTTTAACCTTATGGCCGATTTGCGGGCCATGGGCGAGACCAATGCGCTCACCGATCGCAGCCGGCGGCCGGGCTCGCGCAAGCTGTTTGCCCGTGCGGCGGAAATCTACGCCGAGCGGTTTTCCGACCCCGACGGGCGCGTGAGGGCAAGCTTCTCGATTGTCTGGATGTCCGGCTGGGCGCCCGACGCATCGCAGCAAAAACCGCTGAAGCCAGGGTCGGCCAAGGTCTCGCTGAAAACAATTCTGGAGACGCCCGGCGGGCAATGATCCTGCCCGCAGGCGCGGAAAAGCCGGATCAGGGAGTGGGTGCGAAAGCGTTCGCAAGCTTGCTGTTATTGTCGCTGAACAGCCAGGTGAGCGAGTCGAAGACCCGGCCGATGCCGCCGACGATAGCCAGTGACAGCACGGCGACGATCAGGCTATATTCGACGGCCGTGGCGCCGGTCTCGTCGTTCAGAAAACGCAGCAGCACTGCTTTCATGGCCTTAACCCCTCTGTCCGGGACCTTACAGCCGACCTGTTAAGAAAGGTTAACGGCAAAGGCTTAACAGGCGATGAAGCTGCCGCCTTTCCAAAATCTCTTAACCATGTCAGCAGTCGCCGCTGCTCCTGCCATTGGACCTGATGATGCAGACCGAGCTCGGCTGCGGCTGCAGCACGCTGCGGCGCAGCGTGTAGGTTTCGCGATGGCCGATCGAGCCTGTGGCCGCCATGTCGAGCCCGCCTAAACCATCACGGGCCGAGAGCGAGCGTGTCTGGCTGTCGAGGAAAGGGGTTGCGATCAGCGCCAGCGCCACCGCGGCCGAACCGAACAGCAGCGTGATGCGCAATATGCCCATGCCCGCATCGGCGGCGCGAAAGCCGCGCTCGGGCCGGATCGAGTCCCAATCCCTGTCTAGGCTCATGCTATCGCTCCCCGGCAAATCGACGGCTCGGCCGCGAACGGCCATGCCTCAATTTTTCACGACGAGATAAATCTTCCATTAACGCTGGCTGATACACGCCTCGGCCAGGAACCGACCGAACGCGAGCCTCAGAGAAGATCGATGAGGAACGGGATCAGCGGCGCATCGGCCGGCGGCATCGGATAGTCGCGCATCTGCTTCGGCCGCACCCATTTCAGCGTCTGCACTTCCCTGGGCTGGGCTATGCCGCGAAAGCGGCGGCAGACGAACAGCGGCATCAGCAGGTGGAAATCGTCGTAGGAATGACTGGCGAAAGTAAGCGGCGCCAGGCACGGGATGTCGGTTTCGATGCCGATTTCCTCATGCAGTTCGCGAATGATGCATTGTTCGGGCGTCTCGCCGGGCTCGACCTTGCCGCCGGGAAATTCCCACAACCCGGCAAGTTGCTTGCCCTGAGGCCGCTGCGCCAGAAGCACCCGGCCGTCGGCATCGACCAGCGCGCAGGCGGCGACCAGGAGCAGGCGTTTGCCGGCGGTCACGACATCATTCATGACCCGGGGGCCGGCGATAGTGGTAGCGATAGACTTCCTCGAAGCCGAGCGAATGGTAGAGCGCCAGCGCCGGCACATTGTTGGCCTCGACCTGCAGCCAGGCTTCCCGCGCGCCCCGCAGTCGCGCCCATTTGAGCGCCGACAGGATCAGGTTGCGGCCATGGCCCCTGTTGCGTGCCGACTTGTCGGTGGCGACCTCGAACAGGCCGGCGAGATCGCCGTCATGCACGCAGATAAGCGTCGCCAGCGCCTCGGCTCCATCTTCGAGCGCGAACAGCCCGGCTTCGGGCTGGATGGCGCCGATGATCTCCGACAGGCCGGGCCGCAGCGAAACATCCGAACCGCTGACCTTGAGCGACGCGCCGATGAAGCGGCTGATGTCCTTGAGCGGAATCTGGTCCATGGCGGCGTCGAGCTGCGCGCCGGCCAGCGGCAGCCGCATGACCAGCGACTCGTCGAACCGGCTCCAGCCCTCGCGGTCGAGATGGCTGGCGAGATCTGGGCCCGACAGCGGCGACATGCGGAACGTCAGCGGCCTTCCATAGGCATCGAAACGGCGGCTGGCCCGGCCGATACGGTCGGCAATGTGCTGGGTATCGCCTGGATCGAGCGGATTGACCGAGTTCAGCCGCTTGGCCGGATGGCCGGCGGTCAGCCGCACCACCCAGGTGCCGTCATAATGGATGGCGGCTGCCGGCCAGGCGCGAAAGCCGGCCGCCTCGTAGCGGCGCACGATCGCGAGCATGCTTGCCGGATGCCTGGAACCCAAAACCATCAGCTCCGATAATCGCCATTGATGGCGACATATTCCTTGGTGAGATCGCAAGTCCACACCGTCGCCTTGCCGCGGCCGATGCCGATATCGGCGCGGATACGGATGTCGTCGCGCTTCATATAGGCCGACGTCGCCTGCTCGGAATAGCCAGGATCGCGCTCGCCTTCATGCGCCAGCCTGTTGTCGCCGAACCAGATCGACAGCCGGTCGCGATCGGCGGGCTCGCCGGCCTTGCCGACGGCCATGACGACGCGGCCCCAATTGGCATCCTCGCCGGCGACCGCCGTCTTGACCAGCGGCGAATTGGCGATCGACAGCGCGATGCGCTTGGCCGAGCGCGCCGATTTGGCGCCGGTGACGGTGACTTCGACCTGCTTGCGGGCGCCCTCGCCGTCGCGCACCACTTGCAGCGCCAGCGATTTCAACACCTTGCCGAGTGCCCGGCGGAACGCGCCGAGACGGGCATCCTTGGGGTCGGTTATCTCTGGCGCGCCACGCTTGGCAGCCTTGCCGGTGGCGAAGATCAGCAGCGTATCGCTGGTCGAGGTGTCGCTGTCGACGGTGACCGCGTTGAAGGTCTTGGCCGTGCCGCGCGACAACAGGTCCTGCAGAACAGGGGCGGCGATCGGCGCGTCGGTGGCGATGAAGGAGAGCATCGTTGCCATGTCGGGCGCGATCATGCCGGCGCCCTTGGAGATGCCGTTGATGGTGACGTCGGTATCGCCGAGCTTGACGGTCGCGGTCGCCAGTTTCGGATAGGTATCCGTGGTCATGATCGCCTTTGCCGCTTCGGTCCACAGCTCAGGCTTGCCGTTGCTGACCAGTCCCGCGAGCAGATGGCTGAATTTGCTGGTATCGAGCGGCTCGCCGATGACGCCGGTCGAGGCCAGGAAAACCTCCGCTGCCGTGCAGCCGGCCGCCTTCGCGGCCGCCTCGCCGGTCAGCGCGGTCGACTCGCGGCCTCTCTTGCCGGTGAAGGCGTTGGCGTTGCCGGAATTGACGACCAGCACCCGGGCCTTGCCCGCGCCGAGATTCTGCCGGCAGAAGTCGACCGGCGCCGAAGGGCATTTCGATTTCGTGAACACGCCGGCGATCGCGGTGCCTTCATCGAAGACCATGGTCAAAAGATCGGTGCGGTTTTTGTACTTTATCCCTGCCTCGGCGGTGGCGATGCGCACCCCTTCGATTTCCGGCATTTTGGGGTATTTCTTCGGCGCGAGCGGCGAAATCGTCGTGGACATGGAGGCCTCGGGCGGGAAAAATCGCAGGGGAAGGCCGGTTTGCCCGATAGACCGCGCGGGCGCAAGGCGTTTTCGTCGCTCTTGCCCGGGAGCTCGAACCCGCTCGTGGTTAGGCCTGCATTTCAAATCCGATGGCGTCGCCGGGGCCGATGGCGTTATGATCTGCCCCATGGGCAGGCTTGCGATCCTTGCATGGGCATTTCTGGGACTTTTGCTGCTGAGCGCGGATGCGCAGCCGCAACGGCGGGTAGCGCTTGTCATCGGCAACGGCACTTACGCCGAAGCCGGCACGCTGGCCAATCCTGTGAACGACGCCCTCGACATCGCCGACAAGCTGCGCTCGATCGGCTTCGAGGTCATCGAGGGCAATGATCTCGGCAAGCGTGAACTCGAACGCAGCATCGGCGCGTTTTCCGATGCGCTCCAGGGCGCCGGCGTCGGGCTTTTCTATTATGCCGGCCACGGCCTGCAGGTCGACGGGCGCAACTACATCGTGCCGGTCGACGCCAGGCTGGACGTACCGGTCAAGCTGCAGCTCGAGGCCGTGCCGATCGACGAAGTCCTCGACATCATGGAACAGCAGACCAAGGTCAGCCTGGTGTTTCTCGATGCCTGCCGCAACAATCCATTTGCCCGCAGTCTCAGCCGCACCGCCACCACGCGCTCGGCGAAGGCGCTGGCCGGGCTGGCGCAATTCGATTCGACGCGCGGCTCGTTCATCGCCTTCTCGACGGCACCTGGCGCTGTCGCCATGGACGGCAGCGGACGCAACTCGCCCTTCGCCGCCGCCCTGCTGCGCCACATCGCCGAGCCCGGCCAGAGCATCAACGACATGATGATCGCGGTGCGCCGCGACGTGGTTTCGCAAACCCGCGAAACCCAGCGCCCCTGGGAGCAGGGATCGCTGCTCGAACGCTTCGAATTCGTCTCGGACGGACAACCCGCAGAGCCACAAAGGCCGGCCGCGGCGCCGGCGCCTTCGACGGAAGTCGCCGCACTTGAACGCTCTGTCGGCGACGACAAGGGATCGATCGAGAAATTCCTGCGCCAGGACTATCTGACGCCGGACACCAGGGCGATGAGCGAGACCGTCAAACGGCTCTACGGCCCATCCGCCATCATCTTCGGAACCCGCTACGACGCCGACGCCATCGTCAAGGTCAAGGCCGACTGGTTCGCGCAGTGGGCCTCCTGGTCGCTAAGCATGGAGGCCGGCAGCCTGGAAGTCGCTCCGCAGGGCGAAGATCGCGCCGAGGCAGTCTTTGCGATGCGCTACGACTATCTTCCAAAGGACACGTCGGCGGCACGCCTGACCGGCAAGGCGCGCGTCACGCTTGGGCTGGTCAAGGCCGGCGGCGGCTGGCGTATCGAATCCGAGACATCGCAGGCGATGCAGTAGGCGTGATCCCACGGCCAGCCGGGCAATTTAAGCCGGCAGCGTCTCATAGCGATAGGAATTTTTTCTTGACTCGGTGAGGGCAGCTATGCTACATTTTTGCCCATGGTGCTGATTTGCGCCAGTGACCCGCCGCCCGGCGGGTTTTTGCCTTTGGAGCTTCGCCAACCGACACGCCGGTAGACTTCCAGAGAATAAACTTAACCCCTGCCGCTACCATCCGTTCCTGAAGCTTGAAAACGCGCCGTTTCGTTTGAGCGTCGGGTCGCCTATATTGCCGGCGATAGTGTTGGCGAGGAGACAGAGATGGCCGAGGACGCCGATCCGGCGCGCAGATCGATCGGTGCGCGGCGCAACCCCGACAGCGCCGATGCCATTCTCGAAGCCGCCGAGGCCGTGCTGGTCGAAGCCGGTTATGCCGGTTTTTCCATCGAAGCGGTGGCGCGGCGGGCCCGCGCCGGCAAACCCACCATCTATCGCTGGTGGCCGAGCAAGGCGGCGTTGCTGCTCGAAGTCTACCAGCGCCAGAAGCGCGTCGATGTTCCCGATACCGGGCGGCTGGAGGAGGATCTCGTCGGCTTCCTGAAAAACCTGTTCACCCACTGGCGCGAGACATCGTCGGGAAGCGTGTTCCGGTCGCTGATCGCCGAGGCCCAGTCCGACGAGACCGCTGCCGCAGCCCTTGCCGACTACTCGCTGGGCCGACGGTCCCATACCGGCCAGATCATCGAACGCGCCAAGGCAAGGGGCGAAATCCCGGCCGAAATCGATTCAGCTGTTGTCGCAGACCTCATCGCCTCCTTCGCCTGGAGACATCTGTTGACCAACCGGCTCGACGAGGACGAAGCGACCATCGGCAAGGCGGTCAACTACGTGATGCGAGGCATAGCGGCGCCCGCCCCGTAAAGATGGCAATGAGAAAGGGCGCGGCAACCCCTGGCTGCCGCGCCCTTTTTCAAGGAGCTATCAGTCTTACTTGGCGCTTTCCAGCGTATCGACCGTCTTCTTCAGGTTCGCGTCGTGGATCTCGATCTTGGCGCCGGCGCGCAGCGACTTGACCAGTGCGAAATACTTGTCGCGGATGACCGCCTGCTTGGCCTGGTCCTTGACGTCCTCGAAGGCCGGCGGCTGCTTGGTGCGCTTGTCCTCGAGCTTGATGACATGCCAGCCGAACTGCGTTTGCACCGGCTGCTCGGTGTATTTGCCGACCTCGAGCGCGGAGGCCGCCTTGTCGAACTCCGGCACCATCTGGCCAGGTCCGAACCAGCCGAGATCGCCGCCGCTGGTCTTGCCCGAGGGATCGCTGGTGTGCTCGTTGGCGAGCTTCTGGAAGTCGGCGCCGCCATCGAGCTGCTTGATGATGGCCTCGGCCTCTTCCTTGGTCTTCACGAGGATGTGACGGGCATGCAGCTCATTGGTGGGCGGCGTGTTGGCGATTTCCTGGTCGTAACGGGCGCGGACCTCGGCGTCGGTGACCTTGTCGACGACGCCCTTCTCGACCATCTCGCCATGCAGCGCGCGCTCCTGCAGGAAAGCCATGCGGCGCTGGAAGTCGGGATCCTTGTCGAGCCCTGTGGTGACCGCCTCGGCGGCCATGACGCGGATCTCGATGGCAGCCGAAAGGGCGGCGGCACGGCGCTGCTCGGGCGGCAATTGCGCGAACTGCTGCGACAATTCCCCTTCGGCAAGCACCAGATCTGCTTCGGTCAGGGGCTGGCCGTTGACCGTGGCGATAACCTTGTTCGGATCGACCGGTGCCGCGGCCGGCGCTGCTGCATCCGCCGGAGCGGGAGCGGTTTGCTGCGCCATCAGCGGCGAGAGCGAAAGGGCCGACAGGCCGACTGCCAAGCCAAGGCTGGCGAGCGACGCGCGGCGGAACAACAAGGACATGGGGTAACTCCGGTGGGGATTGAAAGAGGGGTGGCTTCCAGATCGGCCAGATTGTGGCGGAATTTGGCGCAGCCAGCAGGGCCGGCGCGGCGTTGACATCAGTTGAGCCCCCTCTTATCTGTCCAACGACTTTGCGTCCAGAACCGTTTTCCGGGCGCTTTTTGTGTTTGCCAGTGTTCACTAATGTGTTTGCCAGTGTTCACGTGGAATTGATGGGGCCGGCCGGCGCTCATCTCAAGATTGAGAATTCTATCGAAAGGACCATTGGATGGTCAGTCTCGGCGGTCTCGCCCGTAAGGTTTTCGGTTCCTCCAATGACCGTCGGGTCAAATCGACCCGGCCTCGTGTCGAGGCGATCAACGCCATGGAAAACGAGATGCGGGCGCTTTCCGACGAGGAGTTGGTCGGCCGCACCGCAAAATTCCGCCAGGACATCGCCAACGGCGCCACGCTCGACGACCTGTTGGTGCCGGCCTTCGCCACCGCCCGCGAGGCCGCGCGCCGCGTGCTCGGCATGCGCCCCTTCGATGTCCAGCTGATCGGCGGCATGGTGCTGCACAATGGCGGCATTGCCGAGATGCGCACCGGCGAGGGCAAGACCCTGGTCGCGACGCTGCCGGTCTACCTCAACGCGCTCGCCGGCAAGGGCGTCCACGTCGTCACCGTCAACGACTATCTGGCCACCCGCGACTCCGAATGGATGGGCCGCGTCTACAAGTTCCTCGGCCTCTCGGTCGGGGTCATCGTCCATGGCCTGTCCGACGAGGAGCGCAGCGCCGCCTACGCCGCCGATGTCACCTACGCCACCAACAACGAGCTCGGCTTCGACTATCTGCGCGACAACATGAAATACGAGCGCGCCCAGATGGTGCAGCGCGGTCACAATTACGCGATCGTCGACGAAGTCGATTCCATCCTGGTCGACGAGGCGCGCACGCCGCTGATCATTTCCGGTCCGCTCGAGGACCGTTCGGAAATGTACAACACCATCGACACCTTCATCATCCAGCTGCAGCCGCAGGATTATGAGGTCGACGAGAAGCAGAAGACCTCGATCTTCACCGAGGAAGGCACCGAGAAGCTCGAGAACCTTTTGCGCGACGCCGGCCTGCTCAAGGGCGAGTCGCTCTACGACGTCGAGAACGTCGCCATAGTCCACCACGTCAACAATGCGCTGAAGGCGCACCGGCTGTTCCAGAAGGACAAGGACTACATCGTCCGCAATGGCGAGATCGTCATCATCGACGAGTTCACCGGCCGCATGATGCCGGGCCGCCGCTATTCGGAAGGCCTGCACCAGGCGCTCGAAGCCAAGGAGCATGTGGCGATCCAGCCGGAGAACCAGACGCTGGCCTCCGTCACCTTCCAGAACTATTTCCGCCTCTACAAGAAGCTCTCCGGCATGACCGGCACGGCGCTGACCGAGGCCGAGGAATTCGGCAACATCTACGGTCTCGAAGTCACTGAGATCCCGACCAATCTGCCCGTCGTGCGCATCGACGAGGACGACGAGGTCTACCGGACTGTCGAGGAGAAATACAAGGCGATCGTCAGGGAGATCCGCGAAGCCAGCGCCAAGGGCCAGCCGACGCTGGTCGGCACCACTTCCATCGAAAAGTCCGAGCAGCTGGCCGAGCGCCTGCGCAAGGAAGGTTTTACCGATTTCGAAGTGCTGAACGCCCGCCATCACGAGCGCGAGGCGGCGATCGTCGCCCAGGCCGGCAAGCCAGGCGCCATCACCATCGCCACCAACATGGCCGGCCGCGGGACCGACATCAAGCTCGGCGGCAATGCCGAGATGCGCATCGAGGAAGAACTCGGCGACATGCCGGCCGGACCCGAGCGCGAGGCGCGGGAAAAGGAAATCATTGCCGACATCGAGCGGCTGAAGGAAAAGGCGCTAGCCGCCGGCGGCCTCTACGTGCTGGCCACCGAACGCCACGAATCGCGCCGCATCGACAACCAGTTGCGCGGCCGCTCCGGTCGTCAGGGCGACCCCGGCCGCTCGAAATTCTTCCTGTCGCTGCAGGACGATCTGATGCGCATCTTCGGCTCCGAGCGCATGGACGGCATGCTGCAGAAGCTCGGCCTCAAGGAAGACGAGGCGATCATCCATCCGTGGATCAACAAGGCGCTGGAAAAAGCGCAGAAGAAGGTCGAGGCGCGCAACTTCGACATCCGCAAGAACCTTCTGAAATATGACGACGTCTCCAACGACCAGCGCAAGGTGGTGTTCGAGCAGCGCATCGAGCTGATGGACGGCGAGGGCCTCTCCGAAACGATCGCCGAGATGCGCGAAGGCGTCATCGACGAGATCGTCGCCAAGGCCATTCCCGAAAACGCCTATGCCGAGCAGTGGAACGTTGCCGGGCTGAAGGCCGAGATCGCCGAGTTCCTGAACCTCGACCTGCCGGTCGAGGACTGGGCCAAGGAAGAGGGCATCGCCGAGGACGACATCCGCGAGCGCATCGGGCAGGCCGCCGAAGCCGCCGCCAAGGAGCGCGCCGAGCGTTTTGGCCCCGAGGTGATGAATTACGTCGAGCGCTCGGTTGTGTTGCAGACGCTCGACCATCTGTGGCGCGAGCACATCGTCAATCTCGACCATCTGCGTTCGGTCGTCGGCTTCCGCGGCTACGCCCAGCGCGATCCGCTGCAGGAATACAAGGGCGAGGCGTTCGAGCTGTTCCAGGCCATGCTGGGCAATCTGCGCCAGGCCGTCACCGCGCAGCTGATGCGCGTCGAACTGGTCCGCCAGGCCGCCGAAGCGCCGCCTCCGGAAGCCCCCGACATGTTCGGCACCCATATTGACGGCACAACCGGCGAAAACGACTTCGAAGGCGGCGAGACCGCCCTCCTGGTCCGCCCGGAGACAACCGCCGTCGTCGCTCCCGAAGACCGCGACCCCAACAACCAGGCCACCTGGGGCAAGGTCGGCCGCAACGAAGCCTGCCCGTGTGGATCGGGGAAGAAGTACAAGCACTGCCACGGGGCGTTCGCGTAGTCTCGTAGCTCGGACTACCGCCACCAATCAGAAATGAAAGACGCTATCAGCGAGGCTAAGATACCTAGGCAGAACGAAAACCCTCGTTCGAACATCTTTGGGATCGTTTCAGAACTGCAAATGCCCTTTGCACAGAGCGCGTATCTAGGTTCGCTAGGGTTCTTATGGTGGTTAATTCATTAGTTACAGCTGCCTTCTCGCTGGTGGCGTGAGCGACTGTGGCTGGACCGACGACCAAGACGCATTCGGCCCTTACAAGCTGTGGAAACTGAAAAGGGGCGACCTATAGGTCGCCCCTATCTAATCGCCTTAAGCCGCTTCTGCTTCCGGCAGCGGGAAGTCAAGCGGGAGTTCTGCCGCCGGCGGGATTTCGGGGAACAAGCGCCCCGCCATCACGTCGGCAATCCGGCCAAAGTTGAGGCCGGGGTAATAGCCCGAAATCCATGAATACGGGATTCCTAGATAGCGGGCCAACTTGATCACCGGAACCATATCCGGCGTCACCTTACGGTCGTTCATCCCTTTTCCTTTCTGAAAAGGATGCGACCGAATAAACAGTTGACGCTGATTCAAGGATGAATCATTGTCGCCGGGTTGTAAGTGCGCCGTTTATTCGGTCGCATGTTTCTGATCTGGGACCATTCCCGGACCAGTTGTGGAACCGGAGCATTCGCGCCCCGGCTCCTACCGCCCAGCGGCGGCTGCTGAAACTGACCAGGTGGATCAGACCTCGTCAGATCAGGAAGCGGTCAAGCTATATGGGTTCCATGCCGATACCTTTACTTGATGCACCGTGGGGAACGAATCTCCACGGCGCATCCTGCGGGCAATGTGGTCATAATGCAATACGTCGTCTGGACATATTCGGATTTTTGACTTTGCCAGCCTCTTCCTATATGAAGGCTTGGAAATCAGAGCCGGAGGCCAAAATGTCGGACCAGAGCGAGACCATGAGCGCTGAGACCAAGAGCGCGCAGAAGCGTCGGGTCGGGCGCAGCCCCTCTTACCCCGCCATCAGCGTCCAGAAGGCCGTGGAGAAGACCAAGGCCCTTTATGAAAGAGAGGGGGAGTATGCAGCGCCAATCGAATCGGCGGCAACCGCATGGGGCTATAGCTCCAAGAGCAGTGGGGGGCGCCAGATTCTTGCAACTCTCGGATATTATGGGTTAATCGAAGTCCAAGGTGAAGGCGACACGCGCAAAGTGAAAGTCTCTGAAATCGCGCGACGCATTCTGCTCGACCAGCGCGAAGACGACACGGAGAAAAAAGTTTTGGTACGGCGGGTTGCTCTTAACCCAACGGCACATAAGGCGATCTTCGAAAAATACCCCACGGGGCTAGCATCGGACGGCTCCCTAATCCATTTTTTGGTCTTCGATCTTCATTTCAACAGGGACGCAGCCAACGAGCTTTTGGCCGAATTTAAGGAGACAGCCCAATACATCGGTCTGTACGGTCCCGATAAAGATGTGGACAAAAATGGCGCCGGGAATCATAATGACGGGGCGGACAAGTCTCCCCCTGATGTTAAGGTCGGTGATAAGATCCAGTGGACCAGTCAAGGTTCGGACCAGTTCCCGAACGGCGCGACCGTCTTAGGGTTTTCGGCTGACAATCAATGGATCTTCACCGATCGGGGGATGTCGGGGATTCCAGTAAAAGAGATCAAAGTTATGGAACCTTCTCCCGCACAGACGCCTCCGGCCATGCCGCAACATCTCGTGGACTACGTGGTCCACCGCCCAGGCGAAACTGTAGTGATTGAAGCGAAAAAGGGATCGCGAAAGGCGGTATTCCCCGTAGAGGAAGGGGACGTGACACTGATCTTCCCGGAAAACATGTCCGCTGACGGGCTTGCCGTTCTTGGTCAGTATCTGGATGTCTTCCTAAAGAAAGAGCAGAAGAAGGCCGGCGCCTAAAGGCTTGCCTTGCGCGGCGCTGCCAGTACCCGCACCATTGATCCGACTTCGGCGCGACACCTACCGCGCTGACAACCATCGCGTACTGAGTGCCGTTTGCCTCGCGGCGGTTGTCTTCGCGCCATACCATCTCGGCGGCATAGGAGCCGAAATAGTTGCCAGCGATGCGGCGCGACTGATACGCGAGAAGAATTGAAGGGCGAGCTGAAGCGCCGGGGCATAACCTATGCGGCGCTTGCCGAAAAACTGACCGAGAAGGACGCCCACAAAAGCGAGCGCAATCTGGCCAACAAGATAAGCCGTGGTAGCTTCACCGCTGCATTTTTTATGATCTGCATAGACGTGATCGGCGTTCGCCATGTTAGCTTGGAAGTGTGAATTTTCGCGCACATTCTTGAACGTATTAATCGTAATGCATAAGTCCCTTGCAGCGATTGCATCCGCAACCATTGCGCTGATCGTTGCAATTGACGTACGATTCGAATGTACGTAAGGATTGAAAAATCTGCGATTAACAAACTGGAAACGTTTGATTCGGAACAATGGCTGCATGCATCCGTTGGGATTAGCGCGGATTCGTAGGGAGCAATTCGATGAACGCATTCGCATATCGGGATAAGGTTCTCGACGAATTGCGTCGGGAATCTAACGCATCGTTTTCGGTCGTTTATCGCGCTATGTCTGAGGCAGCGAAAGCGAACCATGAGAAGGATAAAAACCTGGACGTTGAGGACGTGAAGCGGCGCATTCGTGCTATCATCAGGGAACAAGCCGTCGAAGCCAACTAGGCATGTCGCTAAGCGTATCTACCCTAGCGCTTTTCCTGTTTCTCGTTCCTGGTCTCATTTTTAGGTTTTCTTTATATGAAGGGTCGCCCGTGAGGCGGCCCTTTTTGGCATCTGGAACGTTGTATTCGTCGATAGCGGTCATATTGTATTCGACGATGATATTTACGCTTACGATATCAATTCTGCAGATAAACACGTATATCGCAAATGAAATAGGCAATGGAATAAGGTTCGGCATTGCCGAGCTAAATGACATTGTTTATATCTTTGATGACCACCTACAAGAAAATAGGCGATTTACAATAGCGAACTTCCTCATAAATTATCCGATGAGGACTGTTGCCATGTTTTCCTTGGTGTGCCTACTCGCATACGTGTTGGCTCGCACCGTCCAGCGACTTTCCCGCCAAATCGGCTTAATTGGCCGGATGATGTATGGACCTATCTATCCGATGCTCTCACAAAAAGGCGCGCCGTTCCTAACGTGTTTTGTCCTTACCAAAGTCGGCCACGACAAACAGAGGTTGATGTATTGCGGATATCCTGAGGAAATTTGCCTCCGGGAAGGAAATAACATCGACCATATAATTCTCTCCGACCCAGAGAAGTTCTATATGGTTTTTGACGATCCTGTACCCACGACGACGTTTGGAGAGGCTCGACGGGTATCGAGGCAGGAGCAAAGCCGAGGCCAAATGTTTGTATCAGGCTCTGAGATCGAAAACGTTCACTTCGAAAGCTTCTATTATGCTGACCCTACGCCGAGTTTGATTAGCCGAATTTTCGGATCTCATAAACGCAAGGTAGCGGCACCAAAGTAGGTGGCTAAACGCGAACGGCCTTCCAAGCGCTTGGAAGGCCGTTCTATTTTCCTGATTTTTCCAATGCCTACGGCTTTTTCCAGCGTTTCCTATGTTTTCCCATACCGGGCGACAATCCACACACCCATTCAGAGGACTCGAACCTCGACTCCTCAAGCGCGCCTAGGAACGATCCGGATCGCCCATTTTCGGCTAACTAGAAACTTGAGGTGCGTTTCCTACGCTTCATACTGCAGGACTGGCATGTATGGGGTACTCCCGCGCCCCAAGTTTGTCAAACAAGTCGCAATTTGCACGATTATTGACGGCAAACATCAATAAATTTGGCGAGTTTGCTCCATAATACCGCTAAGCCTGATCCGTTTCGTCGGCCTCAGCTTCCCGGGCGGCTTGTTTAAACCGCTCGGATTGCTCTTTCTGACTAAGCTCTCCAGCCCTTTTTGGCTTTGGCTTTGGAGCGATATTTAGACGGTCGCCAGACACCATAGGGTGCCTCACCTTGCACTAGTCGTTTCATAAGTCAGGCGTTGCCGACGACACCTTGCCGCGCATGCCACGCTTGAACGCCGAGAGATAGCTTTCGATGGTGTTCGAATGGATGACGGCACCACCCTCGTTATGGCGACGCCATCGGCATGACTTATGCGCGTGCCACGCACCGCCCCTACCGGCCCTCCGCTATGGCACCGGACGTTCGTCACTCGAAAAAGCCAAATCGCTGACTTTTCGCCCGCCGCACCCCGCCCTCACCCAACCGTTTCTTAATGTGTCTCCGCTACACCCAACCCTGAAAAGAAGCGGAAAACGGAGAGAAATCGGGGTGCGCTTTTCCGCGGCCACGACTGCCGGGCGGTTCTTGCCGCAGCGTTGGGCGCTGCGCATGGGGCCGTTGCTTGGCCGCATCGATGCCGTGCTGTTCACCGCCGACGAGCGCGGCGAGGCGAGCCGCATGTCGGTCATCGCCTTCTCGGTCCGCATCGTCAGCGCCGTCATCGCCTTCGTCAGCCAGGTGCTGATGGCACGGTGGATGGGCTCGTTCGAATATGGCATCTTCGTCCTCGTCTGGGTGACGATGGTCATCGTCGGAAACCTCGCCTGCCTGGGCTTCCACACCTCCGTCATCCGCTACATTCCCGAATATCGCGAGCGCGGCCTGATGGACGAACTGCGCGGCATCGTGCTGGCCAGCCGCCTGTTCGTGCTGATCGCCTCCACGCTGATTGCCGGGCTCGGCGCGCTCGGCGTCTGGCTGGCGGCACCCTGGATCGAGAACTACTATGTGATCCCGTTCATCCTCGGCGTCATCTGCCTGCCGATGATCGCCATGTCCGACCTTTTGTCGGGCCTGGCACGCGCCAACAGCTGGGCACTGTTTGCCCTGTCGCCGACCTATCTGGTGCGGCCCGTGCTGATCCTGCTGTTCATGGCGCTGATGCTGTTCGTGGGCTACGCACCCGATGCCAGGACCGCCATCTTCGCCTCGATCGCCGCCACCTACGCCACCACGCTGGGACAACTCGTCGGTGTCACCCAGCGCATGGAAAGGCAGATCCCGGCCGGGCCGATGAAGGTGCATTTCGCGCAATGGTTCATCGTCTCGCTGCCGATCTTCCTGGTCGAGAGCTTCTTCTTCCTGCTGACCAATGCCGACGTGCTGATGGTCGGCGCCTATATGGATCCCAACGACGTCGCCGTTTATTTCGCCACCGTGAAGACGCTGGCGCTGGTGCATTTCGTCTACTTCGCCGTCAAGGCCGGCGTTGCCCAGCGCTACGCCCAGTTCACCCATGGCGACCCGCAAAGGCTTGCCGCCTTTGCCCGCGAGACGGTGTCGTGGACGTTCTGGCCATCGCTCTTGATGGCGCTGCTGGTGCTGGCGCTCGGCGAGCCGATGCTGGTGCTGTTCGGCCCTGAATTCACATCAGGCTATCCGCTGCTGTTCCTGCTCGTCTTCGGCGTCGTGGCGCGGGCCGCCGTCGGCCCCTGCGAAAGCCTGCTGACGATGAGCGGCAACCAGAACATCTGCGCCGCCGTCTATGCCATGACGCTGGCCTTCAACATCGCCCTCAATGTGGTGCTGATCCCGATGTTCGGCCTGTGGGGCGCGGCAATGGCCACCGCCTTTGCCATGATCTTCGAAGCCGGCGCGCTCTCCTTCACGGTGTGGCGCAAGCTCGGCATCGCCATGCTTATCTTCGTGCCTGCCAAAGGAGCCGCGTGATGGCTGCCATCCCGTTGCTTGAGGAAACCAGCGGCGGCACCGCCGGCGCCATGGTGTCGGGGCTCGCCGGGCTGACCCGCGATGCCGACCCCGCCCATATCGAGATCCTCGCCAACAACCGGCCCGAGCGCAAGCTCGCCATCTACCCGGCATCGGCCGGCTTCGACCTGGTCGAGGAACTGGACTATCTCTGCGCCCGCACGGTCGAGCCCAATGTTTTCTTCAATCCGCGCTTCCTGGCCCCGGCCATGCCGCGGCTGGAGGATCGCGAGGTGCGGCTGGCGGTCATCCGTGACGGCGACGAATACCGCAACCGGCTGCGCCTTCTGGTGCCGTTCTCTGTTGAGCGGCCGGTGGTGCCGCTCGGCGTTCCGGTCATGCGCACATGGTCGAGCCCGTTCGGTCCGCTCGGCACGCCGCTGGTCGACCGCGACGACCCGGTCGGCGTCGTCGAGGACTTTTTTGCGATGCTGTCGCGCCCGCATCTCAAGCTGCCGAAAGTGTTCGTCCTGCCCGACATCCGGCTCGATGGCCCGGTGGCGAGCCTGCTTGCCACCGTGGCCGAGGCTCGCGGCCTGACGCTGGTCACCACCGGCCAGAGCCAGCGCCCGGCGCTGGAGAGCGAGCTCGATGGAGACGATTATCTGAAGGCCTCGCTGCGCTCGCACCATTATCGCGAGTTCCGCCGCCTGAAGCGGCGCCTTGGCGACCTTGGCAAGCTTGAGCATGTCGTGGCGCGCGGCCCCGAAGACATCCGCCATGCTATCGAAGGCTTCCTGTCGCTGGAAGCGGCCGGCTGGAAAGGCCGCGAACGCACCGCCATGGCGATCGACCGCTTCCGCGCCGCCTTCGCCCGCGAAGCCGTGCACCGGCTGGCCGAACAGGACATGTGCCGCATCCACTCGCTGACGCTCGACGGCCGCACCATCGCCTGCCTGATCGTCTTCGTCGAAGCCGGCATCGCCTACACCTGGAAGACGGCCTATGACGAGACGCTGGCCAGCTATTCGCCCGGCACGCTACTGATGATCGAGGTGACCAGGCAGCATCTCGACGATCCCAACATCATGATGACCGATTCCTGCGCGGTGCCCGACCATCCGGTGATGAGCCGGCTATGGGCCGAGCGCAAGCCGATGGGCACCCTGGTGATCGGCCTGGCGCCGGACGCCGACCGCCTCACCCGCCAGGCCGCCTCGCAACTGCACCTCTACCGCGAAACCCGCAACATGGCCCGCCTGCTGCGCAACCGGATGAAGAGCTTGCTGGGGCGGCGGTAAGAAAAGGCAGGGTGCGGTTCTGGAGAATGGCACATCTTCGCTGCAATATTTGACAGGTGGGTGACCGGGAATTTACTTCGGTTGCCAGCAGGCAAACGCGAATATTGATCTCTGCTTATAAAAAAACGAGATTTCTCGCAGAAATTTCCAGTGAAAGCCCATAAGACCTACTCGCATTCTTGTTCTTAATTCACGATAATCTAGTGATTCGGTAGCGATGAGAGAGAAATGTCGCTGAATCATGAGGCCAACGGCGCCCGGCACATCAGTGCGGAGGACAGCGCCGTTGTCCGAAGGGCCGACGAAGACTTCGAAGAACTGATTCGAAGCATTCGAGCCGCAACGCATCAAGCTTTGCCTCTCTTCGAAGAGGAGCCCGTGACCGGGTTGGCCCAGTCAGACACGCTGGCCGCCTCCCTCGGCTCGACTTCGGCCCGGACGGGCTCGAGCCAGGCCCGCGCCATGCGCGGCTCCTCGCTCTTGTCCAACGATAGGCTGGATCCACGTGCCGATGACGACTTGGCGTGGTCGTTGGTTGATCACGATGCCGACGCTCCCGATACCGACAAATGGGAATTGCAGGAAGAGGTGGCGAAGCTGCAGCGCTTGCAGGATCGCACCTCGAAAGAGCTTGGGCGAAAATCGCGCGAGCTATCGATCGCGAGTAAGACAATCGCCGACCTGGAGGTCCAACTCAACAAGGCACGGCAGACCATTGCGCAAGCGGACAGGCATGCCGGCCAGCGGGCAACGCGGTTCCTCGAAGCGAATGTCGAGGTTGAGCGTCTGGGCCGGAACCTGGCGCGCGTGTCGGGGCAACTTCGCGACGAGATCATCGCCAGGCAAGCCGCCGAGCAGGCGCGTGAGGACGTTGCATCGCGGCTCGCCAGCTTGCAACAGGCCGCCATGCTGCTTCGTTCCAAGGTCGCGGATTACCAGCTCCAAAACGAAAGACTGACCGGCAAACTGTCTGCGCAGATGCTGGTGCAGCAGGACCTGCAGGTGCGGCTGTCCACGGTCGAGCATCAGCGCGGCGTTCTCGGCGATTGCGCCGCCACCGCGCAGGTACGGGCCGTCGAACTTGAAAAGAGGTTGCGCTCGCTCCAGCGCAGCGCCGCCGATCAAAGCGTGGTCCGCGCAACGCCGAGCGTGGGACAGCCCGCCGAGGACGTGGCCGAGCATCGGCGCCAAACCTCGGAAACCGAGATTGCGACGTTGCGCCAGGAGCGCGACGCGGCGCGCCGAGACTATGGCGCGGTGAAGGTTCAACTCGCCGATCTCCGCTTGCGCGACATGACCGACGAGCTCGGGCATGCCCGTTGCCGCGATGAGAACCGCCAGCTTCACCACAGGCTGGAAACGCTGACACGCCAGGATCCGCCCAACGGACCGGCAGCGGATGACAATGCCGATCTCGAACGGACATTCGACGAATTGCTGGCGGCTGGCGAGCTTGGCGCGGCCAATGACGGCGATCCCACCGCGACGCGCAAGGCGTCTTGATCGCGTTGGGGATTTGCCACCCAAAGCTCGAAGAGTGAAGGGTGGTGCCCCTAGCCGGAATCGAACCAGCACTCCTTGCGGAACTCGATTTTGAGTCGAGCGCGTCTACCAATTCCGCCATAGGGGCTCAGGCCGGGCGGCCTGGATGGCGCGGGACTATACGGTTGGAGGGCTGTTCGTCAACTGGCCAATTCTCCGGCGCTCTCAAGATGCGACCAAACTGCGCCTTTCGATTTCGTGACGGGGCTGCCATTGTGCAGCGCGGAAAATCTTTCTAGACAGGCGGCGCATCAAAGCGCGGCACGTCTGCGGGGACGGATGGCGTGCTCTGGGTCTTTGTTCTGTGCATGCCGTTACACCCCAACCTGCCTGCGCAATTGAACGACACGCATTAGGAGTGCCGATGCTTCGCGGACTTTACGACTGGACCTTGTCGCTGGCGGCCCGCAAATCCGCCGAATGGTGGCTGGCCTTCATCGCTTTCGTCGAGAGCTCGGTGTTCCTGGTGCCGGCCGACGTGCTCTATCTGCCGATGGCGCTGTCGCGGCCGGATCGCGCCTACCGCTATGCGCTGATCGCCACCGTCGCCTCGGTGCTGGGCGGCATCGCCGGCTGGTTCATCGGCCACTACGCCTATGACGCGGTGGCGCGGCCGATCCTCGAATTCTACGGCAAGTACGACGAGTTCGAAGCGCTGCGCGCGGGGGCAGGCGTCGGCTTCATCGTCCTGATGCTGATCACATCGGGCGCTGCCCACCTGCCGCCGATCAAGGTGGTGACGATCCTGTCCGGCGTCATCGGCGTCAATTTGCTGTTGTTCGTGGTGCTGGCGATCGTGGCCCGCGGTGGCCGTTTCCTGCTGCTCGCCTGGCTGCTGCGCCATTATGGCGAACCGATCCGCGAATTCATCGAGAAGCGCCTCGGCCTCATCGCCGGCGCCGGCGCGGCTGCCCTGATTTTGCTCTATATCCTGGTCAAATACGCGTTCTGAACAGAACCATTGCGAGCCGGACGGACCGATTGAAATGACAGCGACCATGAATGCCGACACCGGACGCCAGCGCACGCTAACCGCCTTGTTCCTCGCCGTCGCCATGGCCGCCACCGTCGGCTCGGCGCTCGGCTTCCAGTATCTCGGCGGCTACATCCCCTGCCACCTCTGCCTCGAACAGCGCACGCCCTACTATATCGGCGTGCCGCTGATGGTGCTGGCGGTGATTGCGTCGATGCTGCACGCACCGGCATGGCTAACGCGCGGCCTGCTGGCCGTCGGCGGCATCCTGATGCTCTACGGCCTCTATCTCGGCGTCTACCACTCCGGCGTCGAATGGCAGTGGTGGGCCGGCCCGACCGATTGTACCGCAGGCGCCGGGCCGGTCGACACCGGCGGCAAGGGCGTGCTCGACGCGCTCGACAAATTCGTGCCGCCGTCCTGTGACAAGGCCGCCTTACGCATCCTCGGCCTGTCGCTGGCCGGCTGGAACGCCATCGCCAGCCTGATCCTCGCCGCCGTAGCCTTCCGCGGCGCTTTCACGCGCGACTGATTGAGCAGCGCGACGCAGAGTTCGAGCAAAAATTCGCCAGACTGAGCCGGATGGCGCGACTTTCGACGTCCGAGCAAGATCGACCCCCACTCCGTCTCGGCTTCGCCGAGCCACCTTGTATCTACACGAGAGAGATTTCGTGGGATTAGAGCGATTGAGCCAAGGTCCGGGCGG
>NZ_JAMYSG010000042.1:0-49787 GCF_040321815.1 Mesorhizobium sp. M0239 | reverse complement strand
TGACCAGAACCCTCATCAGAAGCGCCCATCCGTAACATGCCTGGGGAACAGACCCTTGATGTCGTAGATGACGCCCGGGGTCTTGCAAAGCGCCTGCAGGCCGTCGACGCCCAGCGCGCGGAACTGCCTGTGGCCGACGGCCACGATAACGCCGTCATAGCGCTGATCGGGAATGTCCTTCATGCTGGCTATGCCGAAGGCACGCGCGCATTCCTGCACGTTGACCCAGGGGTCCCATATGTCGATGCCGGCATTGTATTCCTTCAGTTGGGCAACGATATCGGCGACCTTGGAATTCCTCAGGTCCGGACAATTTTCCTTGAAGGCCGCGCCCATCACCAGAATCCGGCTGCCAACGACAGGTATTCCCTTGCGCATCATCAGGCGGGCCGTCTGATCCGCCGCGTGCTGACCCATGCCGTCATTGATACGGCGGCCGGCAAGAATCACCTCCGGATGATAGCCGAGTTCCTGGGCCTTGTGGGTGAGATAGTAGGGATCGACGCCGATGCAGTGGCCGCCGACGAGACCAGGCGTGAAGCGCAGGAAATTCCATTTGGTGCCGGCGGCTTCCAGCACTTCGGACGTGTCGATGCCGAGCTTGCCGAAGATAAGCGACAGCTCGTTCATCAGCGCGATGTTGAGGTCGCGCTGAGTGTTCTCGATGACCTTGGCCGCTTCGGCGACCGCAATGCTCGAGGTACGGTGTGTGCCTGCCGGCACGATCGAGGCATAGAGCGCATCGATACCTTCGGCCGCTTCCGGCGTCGAGCCGCTGGTGACCTTGACGATCGTTTGCAACCGATGCTCGCGGTCGCCCGGATTGATGCGCTCGGGACTGTAGCCGAGGAAGAACCCCTCATTGTAGCGCAGCCCCGAATGTTTCTCGATCAGCGGCGCGCACACCTCTTCCGTGCAGCCGGGGTAGACCGTCGATTCGAAGATCACCACCGCGCCTGGCGATATGACCTCACCGACCAAAGTCGATGCCATGATCAGCGGTTTCAGATCCGGACGATTGGCCCTGTCGATCGGCGTCGGAACCGTGACGATGAAAATCCCGCAATCGCGCAGATCGGCCTTGTCGGTGGTGAATGTCAGCCGCGACGCAGCACTGATCTCATCGCTGCTGGCTTCCAGCGTATGGTCGTCGCCACGCCTCAGCGCGTCCACCCTCGACTGGTCGATGTCGAAACCGACGACATCCCTGCCGGCACCGAAGGCGACCGCCAGCGGCAGGCCGACATAGCCAAGCCCGATGATCGCTATTTTCCTAGAGGCGAGATCCATCTGCTTCCTGCGCTTACTATTCCAGAGCCATGCTTCGCTTGGTTATCTCGCACCAAAGCCGGTAAGCATCGTTTTCATTGTCTTGAGGGTTATCAAAACGTCCAGCCAAGGCGAAAAGTTCTTTATGTAATAGAAATCATAGTGCAATTTTTCCATAACGTCATCGACGGCAGCCACATGCCCCTGATTTACTTGTGCCCACCCACTTATGCCTGGCCTGACGATATGCCTGTAGCGATAGAATGGCAGCTCAGCCTCGTACCACTGTGACAGCACGACAGCTTCCGGTCGCGGTCCGATCCAACTCATTTCGCCACGCAGGATGTTGATGACCTGCGGCAGTTCGTCGATCCTGGACTTTCGCAGGAAACGCCCGACTCGGGTGATGCGACCATCATCGCGCATGGTGATCGCCCTCTCCTTGTCGCTGCCGGCGCCAGAGTGCTGGCGCATCGAGCGAAACTTGTAGACCGTGCAGATCTTGCCCCGGTAGCCCATGCGTTGCTGGCGAAACAGCGCGGGACCATCGGAATCCAGCCGGATCAGCAGTGCTATCAACGCCAGAACCGGGGAAAGAACGATAATCAAGACAAGTGCCGAGACCCAGTCGACCGCCTGCTTGATCTTGAGATAGGCTTGGTTCGGATTGAGCGAACCAAGCGTGTTTTCCGACAGGTGCTCGATCTCGACCCGACCGGTCAGCGACTCGCTGACCTGCTTGACGTGGTATACGGGCGTTCCCGAAAGGGCCCGATCCGCGATGTATCGTTCCCATTCCGCGCCAAGATCGGCACGCAGATCAACGACCACGCCGCTGGCTCTTTCGATTATCGTACTGGTCGACTTGATCCAAAACCAATGCACACCCGGTAACGTCTTGAGGCGCTCGACATCTCCGCCGGGAATCACGACGAGCCGGTACGGATCGAGACGCCGCGTCAACAGGCTCAGGCCGAAATACCAGAGCGTGGACTGCGTGAAACTGGCGGCGGCTTGAAACCGGCTGTACTCGAACCGAAAAAAGAAGATGGTCAGGAAAACAGCCCCATAGGACAGGGCAAATGTCGGCAAGATGTAACTTGCCGCGGCCACGCCCGGGAAATTTCCGATGCGGCGATAGGACAAGAAGCCCACAAGGTGCGCGATGACCGCAGCTGCCACCGTGACCTGAAGATTGGCCGAATAGATAAATTCAGGATTGAAGACAATCCGGATGATCGCCGGCGCAAAAATCGCGAATGTCAGTCCGCCAAGCAGTTGAAACCGAATCCTGAACAGGAAGTGCCGGCTTCCGACAATAGTCGACGCTGCGACATTCAACGTCTTCCCCCCTTCCCCGAAGCTGCCGTGTCGGCGACAGACCAGCGCGATAGTGCATCTGACCTGATCGCTCACAACAACGAATCGGACGTCTCGCCCCCCGGCGATTCGATACAGTCGAAGACCAAGAGCTACGACAGCGCGGCTGCGCCAGCAAGCATCTATTTCTCAGATCAACAGTGCGGGAATTGAAAAGCCTGGGCTAATAAAGCGGCTTAATGATCATTACTGAAGATGTCGCAGCGTCTAGGGCGATATAACCGACAATCTATCGAGGTTGGCGGACACCAGACCGGAAATCGGCCAGTCACGCCGCTCCGGCCAGTGGCTTGATTGCCCCTGGCCGTTTCTTCGATCGCGCGCTTCAGCCGCGCTTGAGCAGCGTCCAGACGGCCGGCACCAGGCTTGCCGCGAGAGCCACCTTGATCAGGTCGCCGACGATGAACGGCACGACGCCGAACTGCCACGATTTTTCCGGGCCGATCAGCGCCGCCAGCCAGGCGAAACCCATCGCCATCATGACGACCTCGGCAACCAGCATGGCGTTGAAAAGCTTGATCGGATGGCGGTCCCAGCCGCGATCCGCCGCCCAGCCGACGATTGCCGCCATGACCACGAAGCCTGCGAGATAACCGCCGGTCGAGCCGAGCATGTAGGCAATGCCGAGACCCTTTTCAGGCGTGCTCTGGAAGACGGGGAAGCCCATGGCGCCCTCCGCCATGTAGAGCAGCAGGGTGGCGACGCCGAGACGCATGCCGAAAGCGGCGGCGATCAGCAGCACGGCCAGCGTCTGCATCGAAATGTCGACCGGCCCGAGCATAACCTTGGTCTTGGCCGACAGGGTCAGCACAAGCGTTCCGGCGATGGCCAGGAAAAGCTGCGTTGCCAGCCGCGCCGCGCCATTTTGCGGCAGAGCCAGAGAAACAAGCGGACGCATCGTAGTTGCAATTGCCATGGTATTTCCCCAATCCGATTGCCGCACACCGATGTTCGCGGCCTCACATCCTCCTATATTGGCTTGCGTGTTATGCGGCAATCGGTTTTGCCGTTTCCCGAAACAAGGCACCGATGCATGGCACTGAAATTCGATACCGGCTTCGACCCCTTCTATGGCCAGGGGGTGAACGTCGCGCCCGATGTCCAGCGCATCACGGCCCGCAATCCAAGCCCTTTCACCTTTCACGGCACCAACAGCTACATAATTGGCCGCGATACGCTGGCGGTGATCGATCCGGGGCCGGATGACGAGGCGCATCTGCGGACCCTGCTCGGCGTGATCGCAGACCGGCCGGTCAGCCATATCTTCGTCAGCCACACGCATCGCGACCACTCCCCGCTGGCGGCCCGGCTGAAAGAGCGCACCGGCGCCCTCGTGCTGGCAGAGGGGCCGCACCGGCCGGCAAGAGCCCTGCATATCGGCGAGACCAATGCGCTCGATGCCAGTGCCGACACGGGTTTCGTCCCTGATGTCGCCCTGCCCGACGGCGAGGTGGTCGACGGCGACGGCTGGTCGATCAGGACGGTTCTGACCCCGGGCCACACCGCCAATCATGCGGCATTCGCGCTGGAAAGAATTGGCGCGCTGGAAGGAATCGGTATCTTGTTTTCGGCCGATCATGTCATGGCCTGGGCAACCTCCATCGTCGCCCCGCCGGATGGAGCGATGGCCGACTACATGGCCTCGCTGGATCGCTTGATCGAACGCGGGGACCGCTTGCTGTTGCCCGGACATGGCGGGCCGGTGACAGCACCGCGGGCTTTCATGCGCGGGTTGAAGACGCATCGCAAGATGCGCGAGCGTGCCATCCTGGAGCGGGTCAAAGAGGGCGACCGGACGATCGTGGATATGGTCAAGGCGATCTACAGGGACACCGACCCGCGGCTGCATGGCGCCGCCGGATTGTCGGTGCTTGCCCATCTCGAGGATCTGACGGCGCGCGGCCTGGTTGTGACCGATGCCGCACCGGCCATCGACGGCATTTTCACGCCGGCTGGCTAAGCTATCGGCGCCATTCGCTCTAGAACCGGCTGGAGCGCTCTGCTGGCTGAGGCGACTTCAAGCCCTGGCAAGAGCATTCGGGATCCGTTGGAAGACGTGCCGCGGTCTCCAGCGCAACCCGCGAGGCTGTCATGGAGAGGCTCGGCAGCACGTGCTCCTGCAGCAATTTCTGGCGCTCGCGGTCCATATAGTCGTTGAAACCGGCCGTGACGAACGCCAGGGGCACGAAACAGGCGCCGATCTCGCGCGATAAGGTGGCCTCAGGGGCGATCGAGTGGTTGAGCACGTCCGCTCCCATGTTTCGATATGCCAGAGCTTCGGCGGGAGTTGTCAGTCGCGGCCCGTAGCAGTGGGCAGCCACCAACTGCTGCTCGATGCCATGGACGCGGCATTCGGCTGGCCAATGGCGCCGGGCGGTCTCGGCCAACAATGCCGCACATCTTGGACATACGATCTGCTTGCCCGAGCAGTCGAAGCTCTGGCGGCCAGGCAGCAGCGAAAACGGGGTCTGCGACAGTTCGATGATATCGGCGTTTACGACTATGTCGCCGGGCTGGATCGCCTTGTTGACGGCGCCAACAGTCGAGCAGGCCAGCACTTGCCTTACACCCGCTTTCATCAAGACCCAGAACGCGCGGCGATGACAGGAATGGTCGATATGGTCTCGGGGATTGCCGTGCGAATACATGCACAGGGCACGTTTCGTTTTGCCCTCGACGGTAATAGATGCATCGAATTCGAGCAGCTTCCAATTGTCGCTGGGACCGAAAGGCGTTTGGAAACTCATGTCTCGCTGCAAGGTGCGGACGCCATCAACTTCGACATCTTCCGGAAAGGCGAGACCCCAATTCGCCGATCCGGTGATGATCGCCAACCCCACTTGGGGTATGTCCGTTGAATGATCGGCCAGATCGTCGGCTGCATGATGATTGTTGGGCATGTTTTCAGTCTCGCTTAGGATTTTTGGCGAAGGGTCACGACCAGGACAACGACCACGACGATGACGGTCCACAAGGTCGAAATCGCCGCGATGGTCGGGTCGATCTGATCGCGCAGCGACAGGAACATGAGCTTCGGCAGCGTGCTGTTTTGACCACTCGCGACGAAGATCGAAATGACGGATTCGTCTAGCGAGGTCAGGAAGGCCATCAGTGTGGCCGACAACAGACTGATCTGAAGTTGGGGGACAATTATTCCGCCAATGGCTCTCGCCCAGTTTGCGCCCAGGCTGCGCGCCGCCTGAACCTGGTTCCAGTCAAAGCGGGCCAAGGCGGGCAACAACACAATGCACGCGACCGGAATGGCTAGTACCACATGTCCGACCAGGACACCGAACAGCGTTCCGACAAGACGTTGCGCCGCCAGAACAAAGAAGAGACCGATCGCGAGCAGGATCCCCGGCACAATGGACGGGGTGAGCAGAACGCCCTGAATGGTTACGGCGGCCTTTCCGCCGAGCCGGTTGATCGAGATGCCGGCCAGAAGCCCCAGCGGCACTGTGATCATCGCTGTCAATGTGCCGAGGATCAGGCTCGTCCTGAGTGCGGCCATCCATGTCGCCGAACCGAAGAAAGTCTCGTACCAGCGCAACGAGTATGCGCGCGGTGGGAACTCGAGAAGATTGGACGCCGAAAAGGAGAGCGGGACGACGACGAGCGTCGGCAGCATCAGGAACGCCATAACGAGCGCACAAAAGCTCCACAGGAGGATGCGGGCCAGCCTGCTGTCTGGATAGGCTTCAAGCATGGGCTGTGCCGATGCTGCGTCCGGCAATGAGCCGCCGCGCAGCCAGGAACATCACCCCCACCAACGCCATAAGAACGAGGAGCAGAATGCCCAGGACGCTCGCCGAGCCCCAATCCTGGAAGGTCGATAGCGTGCGCTCGATCCGGGTGGAAAGGGGATTTACCTTGCCGCCGCCAAGCACCGCGGGCGTGATGAAGAACCCTATGGTGTAAATGAAGACGATGATCGAACCCGAGAAGATGCCGCCGGCCGAAAGCGGCAGGATGACCGTGCGGATCGTTTGCCCGAGAGTGGCGCCCATGCTCGCCGACGCGCGGACGAGGTTTGCATCGATATCGCGCATCGCCGCATAAACGGGCAGCAGAAAAAGCGGCAGCATGTAGTGAACCATGCCGATCAGCGTTCCCGTGAAATTGTAGACCAGCGGCAATGGCTCAGCTGTCAGGCCTGAACCCGTCAAAGTTGCGTTGATCAGGCCATCGCGCCGCAACAGCACGAGCCAGCCATAGGTGCGCACCAGAATGGAGGTCCACAACGGCAGCATGACGAAGGCCATCAGCAAATTGGCCACCCTTGGTCTGGCGCTGGCCAGGGCGAGCGCCAGGGGAGTACCGAGAAGAATGCAGATCGCCAGCGTGCCCAGGGACAGTTCAAGGGTTGTGACCAGTGCCGACCATGTCAGCCCGCTCGAAAGCACCTTCTCGTAGTTGCCGACGGTGTACTCGCCCCCCGTGGTCAGGAAGGATTGCCGGATGATCCATAGGATAGGCAGTATCGCCGCCAGTCCGACGATGAACAGCGCAGGCAGTGAAAGCGAGAGGAAGAACCGCCGCTCGCGTCGCGCGTCTGCCGCGAGCGCAGGATCGGCAAGGACGGTCACGCTACCACTCCCGGTATCGCGTGAACTTTCGCTGCTGGTGCATAGGCGGTCACCCGCTGACCGGCGGCTAGTTCGGCGCAGCCGCTGGCCAGCGCCGCCGGAATGCAGACAAGTATCTCTTGCCCGCCGTCAAGCGCCAGCGTCAAAAGCCAGTTCTCGCCACGAAACGCCTTGGCGCGCAGCGTTCCCTCAAGGGCCACCCCGTCTGGCCCGACGAGCTTCGCATCAAGATGGAAGCATTCCGCGCGGATCATCAGAGCTTCGCGTGACGCATCGGCGCCGTCTATTCTGCGCGCCGAGCCCGGGGCCACAATGTTGGCCTCGCCCATGAACTCCGCGACGAAGCGGGTCGATGGACGATCATAGATCCGCTGTGGCGTATCGATCTGCTGGATGCGGCCGGAATTCATCACCGCGATCCTGTCGGACATGATTAGCGCTTCGCGCTGGTCATGCGTCACATAGATGGTGGTGATCCCCAGATCATCGTGCAGACGCCGGATCTCGTACTGCATGGTTTCGCGCAGGTTCTTGTCGAGCGCCGACAACGGCTCGTCCATCAGCATCACGCGTGGCTCAAAGACGATCGCCCGCGCCAACGCCACCCGCTGGCGCTGGCCGCCGGACAATGCGGCAATGTTGCGCTCCGCCAAACCTTCAAGCTTCACGCGGGCCAAAGTGTCGAGTGCCCTCTGGCGGGCCTCGGCTTTCGGCGTCTTGCGCAGCACCAACGGATACTCGACATTTGCCAGAACGTTCATGTGGGGAAACAGGGCGTAGTTCTGGAAGACTATGCCGATGTCGCGCTTGTTGGGGGCCAAGCGGGTAATGTCCCGATCGTCCAACAAAAGTTTACCGGAATCGGGCCGGACAAATCCGGCCAAAGCCATGAGCAGCGTGGTCTTGCCCGATCCGGACGGCCCCAAGAGCGTGAGAAATTCGCCAGCCTGAATGTCGAGCGAGACATCGTCCAGCGCGACGTAAGATCCGTAGGTCTTGCGCACGCTGTCGATGGTGATCGGGAGCGACTTCATCATGTGCTTCAGCCTTAAAGCTGAGACTCAGCGGGCCATCATCTCATCGAAGGTTTTTTGAGCAGCTTCGCCATTCTTGACCCACCAGTCCGCATTCGAAAACACCGAAGTGCCGGCATTTTCAGGCGCGGTCGCAAGGGTCTTCAGACGGTCCTCGGGAATAAGGCCACCCTCATAGCCAGCAGGATTGACCGGGCCATAAGCGATGAAATCGGTCAGCTTCGCCACGCGCGCGGGCTGTGTCATCGCCGCGATGAGTTTCATGGCCGCTTCCTTGTTCGGCGCCCCCTTCGGTACCCCGAGGCAATCCGTACCGATGACGGAACCCTTGAACGTGTAATCGACCGCGCCGCCATCCGCTTTCACGGTTTGGGCCCGCCCGTTCCAGGTAACGACCAAATCCGCCTCGCCATCTTTCAGCAACTGCGCAGACTGAGCTCCCGAAGTCCACCACACCGCGACATTTGGTTTGATCGCTTCAAGCCGCTTGATCGCGCGATCCAGGCCCTCCGGCGTGCTGAGCACGGAATACACGTCGGCCGGTGCTACGCCGTCCGAGAGCAGCGCGATCTCGATCGAGTCCTGTGCATTGGCGCGGAGGGCGCGACGGCCCGGAAATTTGGCAACATCCCAGAACTCCGCCCATGTCTTTGGCGGGTTCTCGCCATAGGTCTTGGTGTTCCAGGACATGACGGTGCCATAGGAGTCGAACGGATAGCAGTAGTCGGACTTTGCGCCATCCGGCACGGCCTTTGGATCGATGATCTTGTAGTCGAGCGGCTCCAGCAGCGACTGTGCGGCGGCCTGCGCGCCCTCCGGTGAGCCCAGGTGAATGACGTCGGTTGTGACCGCGCCCGAGGTGACCTGCATCTTCAGGGCGGCCAAGCCGTCGCTGAGGGTCTCCTCGCGGACATCATAGCCAAGCTCTTTTGCAGCGGGGGCCCACATGGCTTCCTTCATGGCGTTGCCATAATCGCCGCCCGCGGTCGTGATGGTGACTGATTGGGCATAGACCGGCACGGCGGCCGAGAATGCTAATGCCGTCAAGGAAATGCGTAACCAAGACATAGGTTCTCCTCCCTAGAATTTGTTGAGACGCGCTCAAAATGGCCGATTCTTGACAATCGTAACGTTACGATTGCATCCAATTGCAGGAGAGTCAAGCTGCTTTAGCGAGAGCTTGGATTGACCGTGAGGTGGAATTCGGTCACGTAGTGGAAGTCAGCAAATCAGCCGGCGCTTTCGCAAATGAGGTCGGGCGACATGACCAACCTGAAACAGATCGCGGCGGAACTTTCCCTTTCGGTCACCACGGTATCCCGCGCGCTGAAGGATGGGCCGGAGGTTCATCCCGCCACCATCGCTCGCGTCAAGGAAGTGGCGCAGCGGGTCGGCTATGTGCCAAATCATCATGGCTTCGCGCTCAAAACTGGCCGCACGCTGACGATGACAGCAATATACCCGATGGAAACAAAAGATCATCTGTCCGATCTGTTGAAGCTTCCGTTAATCGAAGGCATGACGCTGGCGGCGCGGCAAGCGGGTTATAGCCTATCCATCTACTCCACCACGCCCGATGATGATCCCATCGAGAGTGTGCAGCGACAGCTTCAGGCGGGCAGCACAGACGGACTGATTATCACACGCATGGTCTCGGGTGATCCGCGCGTTAAGCTATTGCTGGATAGAGGCATGCCATTCGTCGCGTTTGGAAGAACTGACCTGGATACAGCATATCCTTATGTCGACATCGACAATGAACAGATTGCCTACGAGGCGACCCGGCGGCTCATGGACAAGGGCTGCCGACGCATTGCGCTGCAACTTCTCGTTCCGGGCGACCAGGCGAGTGCCATGCGTCTTTCCGGGTATGGAAGGGCAATGGCCGAGGCTGGTATTCCGATCGACCAGTCGCTGATCGGTCATGGAATGTTCACCATGGAATCGAGCGCAGCCTGGTTCGATCGCATGCTGGCCTGGTCAGATCCGCCGACGGGCTTGGCATGCGCCAACGAACTGGGCCTTCTGGGGGCATTACACGCTCTCGGCAGAAGAGGTCTCGCGCCAGGGAGTGACATCCACATTGTCACTCGGGACAGCACGCGGCTATCGCGCTTCCTGCCTGCGAAGATCGGCGTTCATTTCGTGGACATAGCGGGTGTCGGACGCAAACTTGTCGAAGTCCTGGAGAGCCGGATCGCCAATCCGATTGGACCGGTCGCGACAGTCTTGTTCAAAGGAGAGTTCGACCCTGGCGAATAGCCTCCCCTGGGTCTCATTCGACCGGAGCGGCGCCAACCTGACCGGCGACTTCCTGGTCGAGTTCCGCGAGAAATTCGGTGATGCGCGCCGCATTGTCGCCGAGGTCGTAGCGGCCGTAGCGGGATGCCGACCGCATGTCGACGATGACCGTGTCGCCATCGTCCGTCACGCGGATCGCCACGTCGGCGGGAAGGCCGATCACGAAGCCCTTGGCGACGGCGGTGATGGTCACCTCGCTTTGCCCGGCGAGATCGGGATAGGGTTCCGACAGCTCCCAGTCGCGCCGGTCGAGCACGGTTTCGACGGCATTGACGACGGTCTCGAACGGCAGGTCGTAGCTGCGTGCGCTGACCAGCGGATAGCTATCGGTCTGCAGCCGCTGTTCCCCAGGCGTCGACGGCGCAAGCACGTTCATATCCTTCCTCCGGTCGCTCACGTCGAGCGCCGGCGGTTCGTCGAAATCCGTCGAGATATCCCTGAGCGGCGGATAGATCGTCGCCCAGTAGGCGGCGACGCCATAGGGTGCGAGCACCAGCAGTGCCAGCAGCGCGCCGACCGTCAGGTCGCGACCGCCGCGGTCGCCGAAATTCCAGAGCCGCGAAAAGGCAAACCCGGCAAACAACAGCGCCATCGCCGCCAGCAGCGCGACAATGCCCAGCACCCACAGAAAGACAGGTGTTTCGACGAGATCGAAGCGATGGCCGACGAAGACCGTCAGCAGCAGCACCAACGAAAAAGCGGCCGTGCGCCGCGACCAGCCGGCCGCCTTCGACGTTTGCCGTTCAGGAATGCTAACCATCGTTTTCCGTGCTGCCCCAACCCGAACGGAGACTTAGTGCCTTTTTGCGATGGCATGAAGCCGAAACATGCACCATCGCGTCAATCCGTCGGCAGGCGATAGTCCTTGAATTGCTGGCGCAAGGTGATCTTCTGGATCTTGCCGGTGGCGGTGTGCGGAATTTCACCGACGAAAGCGACATCGTCCGGCATCCACCATTTGGCCACCTTGCCGTCCATGAAGTCGAGAATGTCAGCCTTGGTCGGTTCCTTGCCCGGTTTGCGGACGACGACCAGCAGCGGCCGTTCGCCCCATTTCGAATGCTGAACGCCGATGGCTGCCGCCTCGGCGACATCGGGATGGCCAACAGCCAGATTCTCGAGGTCGATGGTCGAAATCCATTCGCCGCCGGACTTGATGACGTCCTTCGCGCGATCGGTGATCTGCATGTAGCCGCCGGCGTCGATGTGGGCGACGTCGCCAGTGTCGAACCAGCCATCCTCATCGAACTGCTCCACGGCGCCGCCATAATAGGCACGGGCAACGGCCGGCCCACGCACTTTCAGGCGGCCAAAAGTCTTGCCGTCCCAAGGCTGCTCGTTGTTGTCGTCGTCGGTCACCTTCATTTCGACGCCGAAGGGCGGATAGCCCTGTTTCTGCTGGACATCGAGCCGGGCTTCGCCCTCAAGACCGGCATGGTCCGGCTTCAGGGTGCACAGCGTGCCGAGCGGCGACATTTCGGTCATGCCCCAGGCATGGATGACCTGGACATCGTAGTTCTGCTGAAACTTGGTCATGATCGCGCGCGGGCAGGACGAGCCGCCGATGACAACCTTGTTCAGATAGGGAAGCTTCTTGCCGGTCTCCTCCAGATGCTGCAGCAGCATCATCCAGACGGTCGGCACGGCGGCGCTGAAGGTCACCTTCTCGGTGTCGAGCAGTTCATAGATCGAGGCGCCGTCCATCTTGCAGCCGGGCATGACCAGCTTGGCGCCGATCATCGGCCCGCTCTGGCCAAGGCCCCAGGCATTGGCGTGAAACATCGGCACGACAGGCAGGATCGTATCGCGCGACGACAGTCCCATGGCGTCGGGCATGGCAGCGATCATGGCGTGCAGCACGTTCGAACGATGGCTGTAGACGACGCCCTTGGGATCGCCCGTGGTCCCGGACGTGTAACACATGCCGGCGGCGGTGCTTTCGTCGAAGGTCTTCCAGGCGAAGTCGCCATCCGCTTCGTCAAGCCAATCTTCATAGGCGACCGCGTTGGGCAATGTCGTCGGCGGCATATGCGCCCTGTCG
The DNA here is from genome assembly GCF_040321815.1 of Mesorhizobium sp. M0239. Classification (NCBI taxonomy): domain Bacteria; kingdom Pseudomonadati; phylum Pseudomonadota; class Alphaproteobacteria; order Hyphomicrobiales; family Phyllobacteriaceae; genus Mesorhizobium; species Mesorhizobium sp. M0239. Next base: position 37,176 of record NZ_JAMYSG010000042.1, on the reverse strand, counting down.
GTCAGCACGATCACCTGCTTCAGCGATTTTACGGCGCCGGCGATTTTCTCGAGCAGCGGAACGAAGGTCAGGTCGACGAAGACTGCCTTGTCCTCGGCATGGTTCATGATCCACACGATCTGCTCGGGAAACAGCCGCGGATTGAGCGTGTGGTAGATGGCGCCGATGCCCATGATGCCGTACCAGGCCTCGATATGGCGTGCGGTGTTCCAGGCGAGCGTCGCGATACGGTCGCCCAGCCCATAGCCGTCGCGCTCCAGCCGCTGGGCGACCTTCAGGGCGCGACGATGGATGTCGGCGTAGGTGGTGCGCACGATCGGCCCCTCGATCGAGCGCGTCACGATTTCGCGCACGCCATGCTGCCGCTCGGCATTGTCGATGAGCTTGTGGCAAAGCAGCGGCCATTCCTGCATCAGTCCCAGCATTGGGTCCTCCCTCACGCTTTTGCGTTGTGCTTTTCGGGCTATTGTGGAGCGAACCGGCCGATTGTCCAGCCGCCAGCACCACCAAGCGCCGCATTGGTGGAAAACCGCCACAATCCGGCCATCGTCGGCGTTAAGTTTCGTTAACGGGCAAAGGGGTGCGATTGGCGACTGAAAGAGGTTCGCATGGACGCGCAGCTCGACGACAAGGCTCTCGAGAGTACGCTTGCCGAAAGTCTGGCCGATGTGGTGCCGGACACAAAGACTGTTTCCGAAGATGAATTTGTTGAAGTTGTCGGCGGCGCGCTGGAAGCGGTCGGCGGCACGCTGCTGTTCAAGATGTGCGTCCAGAATCAGGGCGAGGACCAGCACGTCGCGGCCGCGTCAGTCGGCGATGGCGGAAACCGCCAGTTCCTGCTGCTCACCTTGCCTACCGGCGGCGGTTCCTTGAAGGTCGAGACCGTATCGAGAAGCAGCAACCCGGTCGCCGGGATCGCTGCCGCCTATGCCGGTCTCATGGACGTGTTCAAGGCCGCTGCCTGACAGCTGACGACAAGTATCTCGAGGGTTCCAAGGCGCGATCCATCGGCGTCGGCCCGGCAAGTTTTGCGTACTGGATGGCGATAGCGGCTTGCACAATGCGCTTGCGCGACACACCTTAAAGTCGACGCAAGGAGAGCCCCCGCATGGATCAGATCGCCAACCCCGCACCCGGTTTCCAACGCAACCCAGACAAAATCATCACCATCGAGTCCTATGCCGGCACCGTTACCGTGCGTGCCGGAGACATGGTCATCGCTTCAACAGCGAAGGCCAAGGTGCTGACCGAGGCCCCCTATCCGGCGGCGTTCTACATTCCGTTCGCCGACATCGATTTCGGCAAGCTCGGCCGCACCGACCACTCGACCCATTGCCCCTACAAGGGCGATGCAAGCTATTGGAGCGTGCTGCCTGCCGGGGAGACCGGCCAGAACGCCATGTGGGCCTGTGAGCGGCCTTTCGACGAGATGGCTGAGATCCGCAACCACGGCGCATTCTATGCCAGCAAGGTCACGATCGAAGCCAAACCGGACTGAGCCGACGCCGAAGGCATCGAGATCCGCTCGGCTGGCCACTCACTCCGTCGTGCCGTTGTTGCCGATGCCTTCGGCATCGTCGAGCCGCACAAAGGTCAAGCCCTTGGCCTTGAGCGCCAGCAGCCCCTGCACCACGCCTTCGCCGGCCGCATGGGTCGGCTGGTTGATGTGCGAGATGATGACGTCGCCATCCTTGGCCGCCGCGATGCGCCGGGCGGTCTCCTTGGCGCCGAGCAAAGAGCCACCGTCGCCGTTTATCGAGAAACCCGCGACCTTGAAGCCAAGCTTGCGGATCATGGCGATTGCCGACGGGCTGTATTCGGCGGTTGCGCCACGGAACCATTTCGGTGCCGGCTCGCCGGTCCCGGCAAGAGCGGCGGCTCCCGATTCGACCTCGGCCAGCACCGCGTCCGGGCTGCCGGCACTGCGGATGCCATAGATTTTCCGCGGCGTGTCGACCGCCGGAATGTGGTGGCCGCCATGATTTTCCAGTTCGAACAGATCGGGATGCGCCCGCATGATTTCGACGGCGGCGGCGTTTCGCCTCAGCCAGATGCCGGTCACGAAAATGGTGGCGGGAATCTTGTTGTCCACCAGCGCCGAAAGTATCCGGTTGTCGGTCTGTCCACCGCACGCGTCGAGCGTAAGCGCCACACGGCCGGCTCCGCTCGCCTGCGACTTGATGTGCAGCGTCGGCTCGACGAGCGGCGCGGCATGGCTGGCGGATGCCATCGCCCACGACAGGGCGATCATGCAGAGATTTTTTTGCAGCAGGCGCATCAAACCGATTCCCGGACCCGTCATTTCAAGCAGGCATCCCAACGACCCGCATGAAGGCGGAAATCGGGATGGTGCATAGCTGAAAAGCGCTCCGCGACAATGTGACCGTTCCTGTGGGCGACAGGTCATTCCACCGCGTCGAGAGCGGTCGTGCATGCGGCGCATGATCTCAGATGGCGTGTTCCAGTTTCATTTCGGTGCGCGAAAGAACCTCGCGCACCGCATCGACCACAGGCTTGACCTCCAGGCCCCAGACGCAGCATGCTTTGCTCGGATCCGGCGCGCGGCAGAGGTTTTCGGCCATGCAGGCGCAAGGCATCGGCGGCTGGAGCGAGATGCTGGGCACGCCGACGGGACCCCAGCGCGACGGCTCCGTCAGACCGAACAATCCGACAACCGGGGTTCCGGTGGCTGCGGCCATGTGCATCGGGCCGCTCTCATTGCCGAGAAACAGCCGAGCCTGTTTCAGCAACGCCAGCAGGCTTTCAAGCGACAGGTCACCGACGAGATTGACGACCGAGGGCGCGGTTCTGGCGACGATACGTTCGGCGATCTCGCGCTCGTCCGGGCCGCCCACCAAGACGACATCCAGGCTGGTCTCGCCGGCAATCTCGACGATCACTGCTGCAAACCGCTCCGGCTGCCAACGTCGGCCCTCGAAGCTTGCACCCGCATGCACGGCGATGAATGCGTTTGGCCGCAGATGGTGCTTACCCAGCAGCGCCAATGCTTTCGCCGTCTCCGATGGCAGCGGCTGAAGGTTCGGAATCACCGTGCGAAGTTCGATGCCGAGCGCTTCGAGCGGCGAGAGGTAGCGGTACAGGAAATGCTGACCATCAAAGCCGTAGGGCTTGGCAAAGACATTGGCGGGTTGCCGCTCCAACATACGCAAGGGTCTTTCGGAAGGATTGTAACCGACACGGGTCTTGGCGTTGACGAGCCCGGTGACCATGCGCGACGTCTTCGAATCGGTCAGGTCGATGGTCAGGTCGAAACGGAAGCGGCGCAACGCCCGCACCATGGCGTAGAGCTCCTTCCCGCGCTCCAAGGGCGTTCCGCGCATGCGGTCGCGCCTGAATGCGACCACCTCGGAAGCGATACCATGGGCCATGACGAAGCTCTCGAAGCGGGCCTCGCACAGAAAGACGATGCTGGCGCCGGGGAATTCGAGCCGCAGGTTTTTGGCGAGCGCCGAGGCGAGGACGAGATCGCCTATGAACTTAGTTTGGATGACCAGGATCGAGTGGAACGGCGCGGGAGAAATCTGCAGCATCTGTTTCCGGGAGCAATTTGCGGATGGCCGCAAATTGGGCAGGAACAATGTCGAGATTACGCGACGCCGCCAGCACGTTCGCGTGAATTGCCTTACAAAACGGTAAGCTGGATGGATCCTATCGGCGGCCTGCCTTCGCAACCAGCACCGCTGCCTGCGCGGCCGCCAGCCTGGCGATCGGCACGCGATAGGGCGAACAGGACACGTAGTCGAGGCCGACCTCTTCGCAAAAGCGGATCGAAGCCGGGTCGCCGCCATGTTCGCCGCAGATGCCGAGCTTGATGTCTGGCCGCGTCGCCTTGCCCTTTTGCGCGGCCATGCGCACCAGTTCGCCGACGCCGTCGATGTCGAGCGAGACGAACGGGTCCTGATCGATAATGCCCTTCTGGCGGTAGGTTTCCAGGAACGAGGCCGCATCGTCGCGCGAGATGCCGAAGGTCGTCTGGGTCAGGTCATTGGTGCCGAAGGAGAAGAATTCGGCCGACTCTGCAATGACATGGGCACGGATCGCGGCGCGGGGGAGCTCAATCATGGTTCCCGTGAGGTAATCGATCTTGACGCCGGTTTCCTCCATGACGCTCTTGGCAACCGCATCGATGCGCGCCTTGACGTAATCGAGTTCCTTCACCAGGCCGACCAACGGCACCATGATCTCGGGGACCACCAGGGCGCCGGCCTTCCTGCCGGCCTCCACCGCCGCCTCGAAAATGGCGCGTGCCTGCATCTCGGCGATCTCGGGATAGGAGACAGCCAGGCGGCAGCCGCGATGGCCGAGCATGGGGTTGAACTCGTGCAGCGCCTCGGTGCGCTGCCTGAGCTTGTCCGGCGACACCTTCATGGCGGCGGCGACCTCGGCCACCTCCTCCTCGGTCTTCGGCAGGAATTCGTGCAACGGCGGATCGAGCAGGCGGATCGTCACCGGCAGGCCGGCCATGATCTCGAACAGTTCGAGGAAGTCCGAGCGCTGCATGGGCAGAAGCTTAGCGAGTGCGATGCGCCGGTCCTTTTCGGTGTCGGCCAGGATCATCTCGCGCATGGCGACGATGCGCTCGCCGTCGAAGAACATGTGCTCGGTGCGGCAAAGGCCGATGCCTTCAGCGCCGAAGGAACGCGCCATGCGCGCGTCGAGCGGCGTTTCCGCATTGGTTCGTACTTTCATGCGGCGCACCGCGTCCGCCCATTCCATGATGGCGGCGAAATCGCCGGAAAGTTCCGGCTGCAGCATCGATACGGCGCCCTTCAATATCTGGCCATTGCTGCCATCGATGGTGACGATGTCGCCCTTGCGGAAGGTCGAGCCCATCGCCATCAGCGTGCCGGCCTTGTAGTCGACACGCAGCGAGCCGGCCCCGGAGACGCAAGGCTTGCCCATGCCGCGTGCCACCACCGCGGCGTGGCTGGTCATGCCGCCGCGCGTGGTCAGGATGCCTTCCGCCGCATGCATGCCGTGGATGTCTTCGGGGCTGGTTTCGATGCGCACCAGGATCGCCTTGCGGCCCTGCGTCTTCAATTCCTCGGCGTCGCCGGAGGAAAAGACGATCTCGCCGGTGGCGGCACCGGGCGACGCCGGCAGTCCGATGCCGATGACGTCGCGCGCGGCCTTGGGGTCGATGGTCGGATGCAGCAACTGGTCGAGCGAGGCCGGGTCGATACGGGCGACGGCTTCCTCCTTCGTGATCAGCCTGTCCCGCGCCATCTCGACGGCAATTTTCAGCGCCGCCTTGGCGGTGCGCTTGCCGGAGCGGGTCTGCAGCATCCACAATTTGCCGCGCTCGATGGTGAATTCGAGATCCTGCATGTCGCGGTAGTGCTTCTCCAGATTGTCGGAGATGGTGACAAAGGACTGGAACGCGTCAGGCATCAGCTTCTGCAGCGACGGCTTGTCCGAGCCGGCTGCGATACGCGCCGCTTCGGTGATGTTCTGCGGCGTGCGGATGCCGGCGACGACGTCCTCGCCCTGCGCGTTCACCAGGAACTCGCCATAGAGCATCTTTTCGCCGGTCGAAGGGTTGCGCGTGAAGGCAACGCCGGTGGCCGAGGTTTCGCCCATATTGCCGAACACCATGGCCTGGACGTTGACCGCCGTGCCCCAGCTTTCGGGAATGTCGTGCAGGCGGCGATAGGTGATGGCGCGGTTGTTCATCCAGCTCGAGAACACGGCTGATATCGCGCCCCAGAGCTGCTCGTGCGGATCCTGCGGAAAAGGCCTGCCGAGCTCTTCCTCGACCTTGGCCTTGTAGAGCGCGATGACGCCCTGCCATTCGAGCGCCGTCAGTTCGGTGTCGAGCTCGTGCCCGAGCCCGCCTTTCTGATCTTCCAAGATTTCTTCGAACACCTCATGATCGAGGCCCATGACGACATCGGAATACATCTGGATGAAGCGGCGGTAGCTGTCATAGGCAAAGCGCGCATCGCCGGAATCGGCGGCCAGCGCCTCGACCGTCTCGTCGTTCAGGCCCAGATTGAGCACGGTGTCCATCATGCCGGGCATCGAGGCGCGAGCGCCCGAACGCACCGACACCAGCAGCAGTTTCGACGGGTCGCCGAACCGACGGCCGGTCAGCCGGCCGATGTGATCGAGCGCGACCGCGACATCGGCTTCCAACCCGGCCGGATAAATACGGCCGTTGGCGTAGTAGGCGTTGCAGACCTCCGTGGTGATGGTGAAGCCCGGCGGCACCGGCAGCCCCAGGCTGCACATCTCGGCCAGGTTGGCGCCCTTGCCGCCCAAGAGATTCTTGTCGCTGGCACGGCCTTCCGCCGCACCATCGCCAAAGGTGAAAACCCATTTGGTCATGCATCGCTCTCCGGTTGCAGGAGATTGGAAAGATTGGCGAAACGGAAAGTTCCGCCGGTCCGTCCTTGGAGCGATATGATGCTGCAGTGCGAAAGGCAAGCGCCGGCAAAGCGGTCGGCCTTCTACAATCGATTAAGCAAAAGCCGCGTCCGAAGATGCGGCAAAATGACTTGCCATTCCGAGGTTTTTGATGTAGAACATAAGGGGAACAAACAGGTGCGCCATGAAACTGCCCGGAAAACTCGACTATCTGGAAATGCCCGCGACCGGTGGAACGCTGGACCGGCTGAAGGCTTTCTACAGTACTGCCTTTGCCTGGTCGTTCACCGATTATGGGCCGACCTATTCGGCCTTTGCCGAAGGCCTGGACGGAGGCTTCCAGGCAGATGCCGCGGAAGCGCCATCAAAGCCGCTGCCCGTGCTCTACAGCAGGGATCTGGAGCAAACCCTCGACGCTGTCGAAAGCGCCGGCGGCACGATCGTCAAACCGATCTTCCCGTTCCCCGGCGGCCGGCGCTTCCACTTCGTCGATCCAGCCGGAAACGAGATGGCGGTGTGGTCCGAATAGCCCGCTGCATATCATTTGGCAGCGCTGCGTTGCCTGCCCAATTCGAGCGTTCCAACCGTCACTCATAAGGATTGTGCTTTTTGGCTGCTCTGCTAATAACGCGCCGCACAAGCGACTCTGACGGCAATTGGGGCGTCGCCAAGTGGTAAGGCATCGGTTTTTGGTACCGACATTCCCAGGTTCGAATCCTGGCGCCCCAGCCATCTCGCTCAGGTCCGTTCCGGACACATAGGACCCGAGAGTACATTTGCGATCTTCCATGAAGCCGGTCGGTTAATAGTTCGACTGCGTCATAAGTTCAGCGAAACCAACGCCATCGCGGCAAATTCGGGTCAGCATTTGCACATGATCTGGACAGTGTCGCCTTGAACATCTTCCTCTTTCCATACATAGGTCGGCCAGGTGGGTGGCGGCTCAACATGGAACTTCAATGAACCTTCCTATCTTCGCCATCAACCTCGATCGCGAGACCCAGCGCTGGAGCGAATTGCTCGCCAGCGCCGAAGCGGCAGGACTGACCTTGCAGCGCATTGCCGCCGTCGACGGTCGGGCGCTTGCTGAAAAAGACTGGACGGAGATCGATCTGCCAGCCGCGCGCAAGCTGAGCGGGCGCGACATCCTTTCGGGCGAATATGCCTGTTACCGCAGCCATATCCAGGCGCTGGAGGCATTCCTCGCGGGTGGCGGCGCCTATGGCCTGATTGTCGAGGACGACGTCCTCTTCAGCGAAAACACCATACGGCGCATCGAGGCCATCATCGCGGCGGTGCCGGATTTCGACGTCATCAAGCTGACCAACCATCGCATGAGCTTCTTCATGCGCGCCGTCGAGACGGCGGAAGGCGACGAGATCGGTCGTGCGCTGCATGGCCCGCAAGGCTCGGCCGCCGCCTATCTGGTGACGCGGGAGGGCGCGCAGGGTCTGTTGTCGGCGCTCGCCGTTATGAAAATGCCATGGGACGTTGCACTCGAGCGCTTTTGGGATACCGGCCTGAAAGTCTATTCGGTCCGCCAAAACGTGCTTGGCTTCGCCGCCAGCAGTGGGATCTCGGGCATAGCGGGCCCCTCGGGAAGCTACAAATCCGCAAGGCTGGGCGGGCCGAGCCGGATACGTGCCGGGGTGTTGCGGGCCAGCGACGAGCTGCGCCGCCTGCATCACGTCCTGCTGCCGCCCCCTCTGCCGCGAGATGCCCTGGATGATGCCAAGGACAACGCGCCGCGCCACACCTTGCTTCTGTTGCTTGCGGCACTCGCCATTCTAGCTTTGGTCTCCGCGGTGTGGCGCGAGGCCGACACCTACCGCTATGCGGGCCTGGCGCTGGCCCTGTTCGCGGTCATCCGCTGGTTCAGAGTGGATTTGTGGACCTACAGCAAACCGCTGATCGGTTGGGTCGGCTTTCTGTGTCTGGGCTGGTCGCTCTATGTCTTCATCCGACTGGCGATCGTCTATTTCGGCACCCACCAGTTGGGTGGCGCCGAAGGCATTTACATGTTTCCGCTGTTCTACGCGACGACCGGCTTCGCGTTTCTGCTGTTTGTCAGGCAACCCGCACGGCTCGTGCTCTGGTTCATGATCCTCAGTCTCGTCTTCCTGGCTGCGGACACCTTCTATTCGGACATGTTTCAAGGCATCCAACCGGCCCCGTGGCTTTTCAACAATCCCATCCACGCGTCGGTAGCGGCCGGTTTCATCTTCCTCTGCACGCTGCAATTCATGGCCTACTCGGCCCAGAGAACGGACCTCGGGAAAGCAACCAAGAACCTGCATTGGGTCCTGTCGACAGCCGTCCTGCTGCTTGCCCTCGTCAATATCATCGAGATGCGGTCAAAGGGAGTGTGGCTTGCGCTTGCGCTCGCTCTGCTCTTGTTGGCGGTCATGACCCTGGCGAGAGGCCATCGTCGCGAACTGTTGGTTTCGGGTGGCGTGCTGGTGATCGTGGCGGCCGGCATTGTCGCAGCACACAACATCTTCTCGTCCACCGCCGACGATACCATGGCCTTCGTCAAAACCTTGGTTCCGGATGTGTTCAGGCATGGCATCCTCCCCGCCTTCGATCGCGCCATCGCGAGCGATGCGGTGCCACTTGCAGCCAAGGAAAGGCTGATGCTGTGGGCGGATGCGATCAATATCTGGAAACGCCACCCGATCTTCGGAGCCAGTTCCAGTTGGCTGACCGAGTGGGAGAACAGAACCTATCATCCCATGATCTTCAACGTCTTCCACAATGGTTATCTGGAGATTGCCGTGCGCTATGGTGTGGTCGGACTGGCGTTCTTTGCCTTTCTCTACACCTGGTCGGCCAGGCAGGTTCTACTGGCCATGCGAGCCAAGCTTGTCGCTCCGGCCGCATGGTCCTGCTACATCTCCACACTGGTCTTCTTCGCCCTAACCATCCTTACCAATTCCAACAACCGGCTGGCCATGGGTGAGGCCTTCATGTGGTTTGCCGCGGCGTTCGGCTTCTACTGTTTTTATGTTCGCCAGCAGAAGAACCTTGTCGCGCCGCGGACCTATTTTTAGGGCCTGCCGGCGCAGCACGTATCTGACCAGCCGATTGCGACCAATGCCCCTTTGACGCCCCGCTCAATTTCCCGATAATCGGGAAAGTCGATGCCAAAATCCATGGCTTATCGCCGGCAACCCCTTCGTTACGATCGACACAGATCACAGACGGGGGTTGTCACGGACATGCTGACGGACAGGCAGGCACGCGAGGCGGTGGAGCAGTACCGCGAGGAAGGATACGCGGTCGTTCGACAATTCGTCGACGGCGACGAGATGATCCGGCTGAAGAAGGAAACCGATGCGGTCTATGCCGAAGGCCTCAAGCATCACGCCACCTTCCGGAACGGCAACCTGAATTTCCAGATCCTGCCTGAATCGGACTTTGGCCAACGCTATGTGCTGCAGGCTTACTGGTTTTCCTGGATCAATTCCTATTTCGAAGCATTCCGCCGCAATCCCGACTATCTGAAGCTGCTCGAGGGCCTGATCGGCCGTGACATAAGGCAGATCGCCCAACAGCTGCACTGGAAGCCGCCCGGCGCCAATGTCACGGGTTATCGCTTCCACCAGGATCTGCGCTTCCGTAACCAGGCCGCCTTCGACAATGTCGCCGACGCCACCGTGACAACAGGCCTCGCGGTCGATCGGGCGACGCTGGACAATGGCTGCCTCCAGGTCGTGCCCGGCAGCCACAAGCTCGGCTATCTCGGCCTGTCGGACGAGGGAACCGGCGAACTGATGAAGGGCCTGACCGCCGAAGAAGAGTTGCGCAAGGTCGGCATCGACCCGGCGACCATCGTTCCGCTGGTGCTGGAGCCGGGCGACCTTGCTTTATGGGGGCTGCTTACCGTGCACGGCTCCTCGCCCAACAAATCGCAGCACGACCGGGCCTTTGCGCTGTCCAGCTATGTGCGGGCCGATACGACGCAACGTGGCGAATGGGCGTTCAGGGACGGTGTTTCGGTGCCGCTCGGCAAGACGCCGGCACTGTGCAAATACGAAAAGCTCTTCGAGGAGCCGGGGCCGATGTACGACACCACCGCCTGGTGGAAATGACGCCGCGTCGGGCGACGGGGGCAGAGGGGGCCTGGCGTTCGCGCCAGGCCCCTGACGGCGTTGGCCATGGGCAATCGCGCAGCATTTCAGGCGGTGAAGTCGGCCGACAGTTCGCGGATCAGGAAGTCGACGAACGCGCGCACCTTGGCCGCAATATAGGTGCGGTGCGGATAGAGCGCGTAGATCGGGCTGGAGCCAGGGCGAAACTCATCCAGTTGCACTTCCAGCCGGCCGTCCCTGATCGCAGCGTCGACCAGCAGGCTGGGCAGGTTGCCGATGCCGAAACCGGCGGTGGTCATCTGGTAGGCAGCCTCGACGCTGTTGGTCGAGATGCGCCCGCCGACAGCCGCATCGAAAGGGCCGTCGGGTCCGATAAATGGCCACGTGCCAAGGCGCTTGGCGAAATTGCTCAGCACGCAGGAATGGCTTGCCAGCTCATCCGGGTGGACCGGACGGCCGTTTGCATCCCAATAATCGGGCGTGGCGCAGACATAGTTGCGGACTTCACCAAGCCGGCGGGCAATCAGGGCGGAATCCGCCTGACCGCCGAAGCGGATGGCGACATCGTAGCCTTCCTCGACAATGCCGACGACATAACGCGCGGTGAGGTCGAACTCGATCGTGGTGAGCGGGTTTTCTTCGAGGAATTTCGGCACCAGCTTGGTTATGCGCGTGTGGCCCAGAACATTGGAGCAGGAAACCCGGATCAGGCCGCGCGTCTCCTTGTGCAGGCCGCGCGTCGAATCCTGCAGTTCGGAAATGTCGTCGAGCAGGCTGCGCGCACGCGGAGCATAGTCGCGGCCCGCCTCGGTGAGGCTAAGACGCCTTGTGGTGCGATTGATGAGCCGGACGCCGAGGTCGTCTTCCAGTTCCTTGATGGTGCGGCTGACCGCCGTCGTCGACATGTTGAGATCGCGCGCCGCCGCCGACAGGCTGCCCAGCAGGCAGACCCGATCAAACACCCGCATCGCCGTCAGAAGATTCATCTTGCCTTTCCCTCGCCGTCGCGGCCCCGCCGCCATCGGCTGCGTCCTGTAGAAAACAGCGACCAGCAACGACGCGGCAAGGGCATTCCACCGAATTTGGGCGTAAAATCAACAATGGGAGAACCGATATGACATCCAGACCTCTTCATCCCGCCATCGGCACATTTGCGAAAGGCGCGAAGAGCGGCGCGCTTGGCCGCCGCGAGTTCCTGGCGCTGGCCAGCGCCTTCGGCGCCAGCACGGCGATTGCCTATGGGCTCATCGGTCAGCCGGTCCCGGCGCTGGCCGAGGAAGCCGCCCAACCCAGGAAGGGCGGCGTGCTGCGTGTTGCCATGCAGGTGATGGAGCTGGAAGACCCGCGCAAGTTCAAGGTTTCGCAGATGGGCAACATCGCCATGCAGTTTCTCGAGCCGCTGGTGCGCTGGAAGCCGGATTTCACCTTCGAGCCGGTGCTGCTGCAGAGCTGGGAGATCAATGCGGACGCCACGGAATATGTGCTCAAGGTGCGTCCAGGCGTGAAATGGTCGAACGGCGACGATTTCAACGCCACGGATGTCGCCTTCAACATCACGCGCTGGTGCGAGAAGGATGCCGCCGGCAACTCGATGGCCGGGCGCATGACCGCGCTGATCGATCCCGATACCAAGGTGGCGCGCACTGGTGCCATCGAGGTTCGCGACGGCCACACCGTGGTCCTGAAACTGTCTCAGCCCGACATCACCATCATCCCCGCGATGACCGACTACCCGGCATTGATCGCCCACCACACCTTCAATCCGAAGGCTGCGCCCCTGTCGGCCAACCCCGTTTCCACGGGCCCGTTCGAACTTAAAAGACTCGATGTCGGCGTTGCTGCCTCGGTGCGCAAGCGGCCGGACGGGTCGTGGTGGGGCGGCGAGGTGTTCCTCGACGGCATCGACTGGACCGATTACGGCACCGACTCGGCCGCCACCGTCTCCGCCTTCGAATCCGGTGAGATCGACCTGAATGGGCAGACGCAGTCCTATGACGTCGCCATGCTCGACAGGCTGGGCCTGAAGAAAAGCGAGATCGTCACTGCCGCCACCCTGGTCTCGCGCTGCAACGTCAACGCCAAACCTTATGACGACAAGCGCGTGCGCAACGCCATACAGCTTGCGGTCGACAACGAAGCGGTGCTGCAACTGGGCGCCGACGGCATGGGTATCGTCGCGCAGAACGATCATGTCGGACCGATGCATCCCGAACACGCCGACTTGCCGCCGATCAAACGTGATCCGGTCCGGGCCAGGGCATTGCTCGAGGAAGCCGGCCAGCTCGATTTCGAGTTTGATCTGATCTCGGTCGAAGCCGATTACCGCAAGGAAAGCTCCGATGCCGTTGCCCAGCAGATGCGCGAAGCCGGCTTCAAGGTGAAACGCACCGTCATCCCGGAATCGGCATTCTGGAACGACTGGACGAAGTATCCCTTCGCGACCACCAATTGGAACGCCCGACCGCTCGGCATCCAGACCTATGCGCTTGCCTACCAGACCGGTTCGGCATGGAACGAGACAGGGTTCGCCGATCCCGACTTCGATGCCAAGGTCCACAAGGCCAACGCCATCGCCGATCCGGAGCAGCGCCGTGCGGTGATGAAGGAACTGCAGGTCATGCTGCAGGATTCCGGCATCATCGTTCAGCCCTACTGGCGAAAGCTGTTCTGCCACATGAAACCTGCCTTGATGGGTTACCAGATGCATCAGGCCTATGAGCAGGATTTCACCCGGGCCTGGCTCGCCGCCTGATCGCGGGCAATCCCTCCGACAGGGTGGCGCATTTTCGGCGCCGCCCTTCGCCTGCTCACCGGGAAAGTTGCGCCGAAGCGTCGGCATCAAGGGCATCCGAGGAGCAGTGCGGGCTTCGCATCGGGCATGATGCGCAGGTGCGGCCACACGCGCCATGCCTTGGCAGGTCGGCCGGGATTCCGGGCCACCGCACCGGACCGGTTGGCACATCAAGCGGGTGAAACTTTTTGGTTTCCGCCTCTGTCATCATCAAGCTCCGGTTCATGGCTGGAGCTTACTTTTGACTGATGGAAGTGAAACCCGCTTTCCCGGGCAACGACCTTCCCGAAAACCGGGAGAATTGCGCTCTTGGTGCCGACGGGGAGCCGAGGCAGCAAGACGACCCGCATGAGCGGTTTGCCGCCGCCTGATGTTATGCCGGATCTCAACAGGTCTCTGCCGCTCAGTTGGAGTAAATTCGCCTGCCTATTGTGCGGAACTCCAGCCTGTCTCGAACGTTAGAACCGACATCTGCGAGATATTTCCTGCTGACGCGATAGGCAGTATTATGAAGCGGGTGGGACGCCCCCAAGCCACACCGCCTGTCGGATATGAAGCAATTTTGCGTTGAGATCGCGGAACATGCAGCGTTATTTCCATCCAATCTGGAGATCTTAAATTGCCAGCTCGAATATGCTGCGTCTTTGGCAGCTGGCAATTGCTCAGCCTGGTTGCCTCACTTCGCCAATCAACAATGGATGGAAGCTCCCCGGCGGATGAGGAGCATGAGGATTACCTTCTGCTCTATGAAACGGCCGGCGTTTCCGAGCATTTCAAGACCGGTCTTGCTGAACTTGCGTCTGCAGTATGGACCTGGAGACGGATCATATGGGCGTACGACCTTCTGACGTCCGAGCGTAAATATGGGCAACTGCAAATTTTCCGGGTCCATCGTCTGATCCGAGACACAATTGGTCTCGACGCGAGTACCGCAGCTGAAATCTGGGCCTGCTTCGTTAACCGGCCATCGGAAAAAATACTGCTGGACTCATACCCGGAAGCCAAGATCATTTTGTATGAGGATGGCTTGACGTCATACCTTCCATTCGAAATGTCAACCATGTCACGGCCGCCAGGCACCAGGTTTAGACGGCGCATCACCGGAGCCTTGATTGCAGGAATCTCTACAATTTCACCGGCGTTCCGACTGAGGAAAGCGGCCGACAAGATAGAAAGACACCATCTGAGGCGGGTGACAAAGTTTTATTCTTTGCTTCACGAAATCCCCATTCACGATGCTCTGGAGAACGTACCAAGATTTCAGGTCGGCGCTTCGCTGATGCGCGACGTAATAGATGAAGCCTGCAGGGATGCGCTTTCCGGCGGCAAACATTGCCGTGCGTCAGCCAACCCACGGATCCTGCTGCTCGGCCAAGCATTGTCGCGAAACGGCATAATGTCGTACGCGCAAGAGGCGGCGATCTATAGACGAATTGCGGAGCAGATCGTCGAGAGGGGATACGACGTCGTCTGGAAGGAACATCCAAGAATAAGCACGCCCTTCTTCCCCGAATTGCTGGATACGGTCGGCAATGTGACGGCCGACGCCAGCACCAGGATCATGGAGGCGAGCCTCCCACACATATATCCGATAGAGCTTGTCGTATCCCGGATGAACATTGTTGGGTGCGTCTCCGGCACGTCAGCTGCCCTTCTCTACCTGAAGTGGCTTTACGGCATCAAAACATACACATTCGCGGAAACCTTGATCCCCCTGATGACCGGCGCGGATATTCTAATGAGCGAAATGGTGAAAGCCCATGCGGAGCCCTTTTCAGGGCTCCAATCTTTGAACGCAACCAAGGATCCGTTGAAAGGCGGCAGCCCGAACAGGTTGAACACGATCCTCTGAATCCAACTCAGGCAAACTCGATCTGGGACACCATCGATGTCAAAGCCGCTTTCAGTCCTTCAACGTGCCACCAGGGCCGACGTTCGATCGGAGCCGTTTCCACACATCATCCTGCGCGACGCCCTTCCCCTCGATCTCTACCAGGAGTTGGCCGACACGTTTCCCGCTCCGGAAGCGCTCGAAATCGATACGCGCCGCAACAACACCAGATGGGACTATGAGGCCCACCGCATTCGGTCGAACGAAGCTGTGCCGCAAATATGGCGCGATTTTATCGCCTACCATGTATCTCAAGCATTTTTCGCCGAGATCGCCGAACTGTTCTACGACGATATTCACAAGCTTTACCCTGATTATTACCCCAATTATGAACGCCTCAAGAATATGAAAGCGGGCATCAGGTTTAGTGACACCTATGCAACGCGCGACATACTGATGGATGCGATGCTCAGCGGGAACACGCCGGTAACCGATGCCGGATCGGTGCGGACAAGCCACATCGACAATGGCGACAAGCTATTTTCTGGCCTGTTTTATATGAGGCCGGAAGATTATGATGCCGTTGGCGGGGACCTGACAATTAGTCGTTTCAAGTCCAAATACGCCACACTGAAAGCCAAAGCGACACTCTTCAATGATGCCTATGTCGACGACACCCATTTGGAATGCGTCGAAACAGTTAAATACGACAAGAACATTCTTGTATTGTTCATCAATTCGATTGAATCGGTCCACGGCGTCACAGTCCGCCAACCCACCAACAAATCCCGGCTTTTCGTCAACCTGGTTGGAGAAGTCGAAAAGCCATTCTACATCAAAGGAAAAAAGATACGGCCGCGCTACGTCCCGGCGCATCAAAACCAGGATGAGGCGGAACAGACCTGGCTGAAAAGGCTCAAGCAAAAATTGCGGCTTTGAAAGACAACGCCGTCGATCTGAGTTTCAGCCTGAACCGCCAATACCGAGCCGGATTCGACCTTTGCGGCGGCCAGGCACAGATTGGAACAGAATGAGATTTTATCCAGCCGCCGAACGGATCGCTTTTTTCGGCACGCTTATCGCTGTTCTTGCCCTTGCATTGCTGCCTATACCCCGACTCGAGGAGTATGGGATCGATATCGGTTTCCGGTCCGACAAGCTGAACCACGTCAGCGCCTTTGCCGTCATGACTTTCCTTGGAGGGCTCGGCTGGCCCGATCGCAAGACAAGGCTGATCGTCTTCCTCGCCATGGTTGGAGCGGCGATCGAGGTCCTTCAGGGCACGGCGCTGATACGACGTGATCTGGATGTGTTCGACTGGGTTGCCGATTGCGCCGGCATCGCATGTGGCCTCGTGGCCGTGATCTGTGTGAACTGGATCTTGCGGCGCAGAGGTTGACCCTGTTCTCAAGCCTTATGTGCACGGGCGCCGATAGCCACAGGAGTTCGCCCTCGGCTCCATTGACTCGGCGAAATCGGATTGCAACGATCCGATCCGAGAGTGGGCGATTTTTCTACCTTGGCCGGACAGATGAATCTTCGGGCGCGGCACCCAGGAAGCGCGCCATCAGCATTGAGGGACGATGACGATCAAGATCAGGCTTCCGGGCGGTGTGTTGAAGGTCAAGCAACGTCATGAACTGCGGCGGCGGGAGCACAAGGGCGAAGTCCCGGTCTGGCAGTTTGGCAAATATTTCGTCATCTGGTGGCCGAGTACAATTCCTGATCGACCCTCCAAGAGCTCGAATACTGACAAGGAGCTTGAAATGACGCTTCCATCGACTGGAGAAGGCACGTAAGCTCTATGCATCATGGCTTTGCGAATCAGATTGCCGGGAGGCACACTGAAGGTGAAGACCTACCGCGAACTGCGTGATCGCGAGCGGGATCGCAGGGTGCCTGTGCTGAAATTGGGACCACTCTATTTCGTCTGGGCTTCGGCCAAACTGCATTCGCACAAACACAATCCGACGCTCTGACCATTTGTCTTTGAGCAATTCCGCGCGAAAAGCCCTTAGAGATTTTCTTGGAATCGCTCCAGAGCGACCCATTCGCTGGCAGCGCCAACGGGATCAGCTTGCCTCGCGCATCGCTTCGGCCGCCTGCAGGTCGACCGACACCAGCTGGCTGACCCCCTGCTCGGCCATGGTCACGCCGAACAGCCGGTTCATGCGCGCCATGGTGATGGGATTGTGGGTGATGATGACGAAACGCGTCTCGGTGGTGGCCGCCATCTCGTCCATGAGATTGCAGAAGCGTTCGACATTGTGATCGTCGAGCGGCGCGTCGACTTCGTCGAGCACGCAGATCGGCGCCGGATTGGTCAGGAACACCGCGAAGATCAGCGACATCGCCGTCAACGCCTGCTCGCCGCCGGACAGCAGCGTCATGGTCTGCGGCTTCTTGCCGGGCGGGCGGGCAAGAATTTCGAGGCCAGCCTCGAGCGGATCGTCGGATTCGATCAGCTGCAATTCCGCCGTGCCGCCGCCGAACAGATGCGAGAACAGCCGCTGGAAATGGCCGTTGACGACCTCGAAGGCGGCCAGCAACCGCTCACGGCCCTCGCGGTTGAGGCTCTGGATCGCCTGCCGCAACTTGCGGATCGCCTCGATGATGTCCTCGCGCTCCGACACGATCGCTTCCAGCCGGTCGGATAGCTCCTTCTGCTCTTCCTCGGCGCGCAGGTTGACGGCGCCGAGCCGTTCGCGCTCGATCTTCAGCCGGTCCAGCTGACGCTCGATCTCGGCCATCTCAGGGATCGGGCTGTCAGCCTCAAGACCGGTATGGCGAATAACCAGATGCGGTGGTGTGTTCAGCGTCTCCTGGATGCGCGCCTCGACCTCCAGCCGGCGTTCGTCGGCCGCGGTCAGCCGCTCTTCGGCGCGAACGCGAGTCTCGCGCGCCTCGGCCAGGAACTGGATGGCGCCGGTGGCGGCCTTGTCCAGTTCGGATTGCCGGTTCTCCGCTTCCTGCAAACGGTCGGCCGCCGCCTTGCGCAAGCTCTCGGCCTCGGTGAGCTGCGACAGCAAGGCACGCCGCTTGGCGTCGATTTCATCGGGAGCATCGGCCAGCCGCTCGCGTTCGGCCTCGGCCTCGGCCTTGCGTTCGCCGAGCGATGCGATCTGCGTCGAGGCGTTTTCGGCCCGCTCCAGCCAGTTGCTGCGCTCGGCGCCAATGGCATCGAGCCGGCGCGCGCGCGCCTCGGCTTCGCGCCGCAGCCCCTCATGCACCGCACGCGCATCGGCAAGCGCGGCGCGGTCGCGGGCGACATTGGTCGAGGACTGTTCGAGCTGCAATTGCAGATCGCCAAGATCGGGCGCGTCCTGCAGCAGCATTTCGGCCTCGGCGAAGGCGGCCGAAATCTCCTCATGGCTGTCGACGATGCGGGCGCGCGCTTCATCGAGCGCGGCGCGCCGGCTCTGCAATTCGCCGCCGGCTCTCTCGGCCTCGGCCAACGCATTGCGGGCAGCGTCCAGCCGATGCTGGGCGTCACGACCGGCCTGGCGCGTGTTGCGCTCGGCCTCGCTTGCCAGGCGGAGCGCCTGTTCAGCCTCTCCCAGCGCCTCCTCGGCCTGGCGCAGGACTAGCGTCGCCTGTATCGCCTCGGCATCGAGCTCAGCCAGCCGGTTCTTCTGCGCCAGCCGTTGTGCTGCGGCGGTCGGCGCATCGGCGCTGGCGGTAAAGCCATCCCAACGCCAGAGCGCGCCTTCACGGCTGACCAGCCGCTGGCCGGGAGCAAGCAGCGGCTGCAACCGGCGGCCGTCGCTAGATTCGACGATACCGACCTGCGCCAGGCGGCGGGCGAGCTGTGCCGGCGCGTGGACCACGCTGGCCAGGCTTTTGACGCCTTCCGGCAGAGCCGCGTCGCCGGGCCGGATCGCGCTTTCGCCCCAATGCACCGGCGCGCTGCGGTCGAGCGGCACGTCGAGATCTTCACCAAGGGCCGCACCCAGCGCCGTTTCGAAACCGCGATCGACGCTGATCTGTTCCAGCACGGCCGGGAAAAGATCGCCACTGGCGGCATTCAGGATTTTTGCCAGCGTGCGCGCTTCGGTTTCGATCCGTGCCAGCTCGGCCCTGGCATCCTGAAGCGGTGGCCGGGCAGCGCTTTCGGTAGCGCGGGCATCGATGACCGACTGCTCGGCCTCGGACACGGCAGCCTCGGCCTCCTCCAGCAGCGCCATGGCCTGTTCGACCAGCACGCGCTTCTCGGCCGGATCGGGCAGGCCAGCGACCTTGGAGAGTATCTCCGACAATTCCCGGTCGACATCGGCAAGCTGACGGGCGAAGCGGTCGCGGCGCTCGGCGGTGTCGCGCAGCGTCCGTTCGATCTGGTTGCGCGAGGCGGCAGCCTCGGCCCGTTCGGCGGTCAGCGCGGCGAGCTTGGCTTCGCTTTGCGAAAGCGTCGACGCCGCCTGTTCGAACGCCGCACGGGTGGTGGCTTCGCGTTCGGCGGCGCCGGCATTTTCCGAATTGAGTGCTGCCTCTTCGGTGCGAAGGCGCTCGAGAATGTCCGCATTGTCGCGGACCATGCGCTCTTCACGTGCGATATCGCCGTCGAGCTGCTGCAGCCGGCGCTCGAGTTCGCTCTGACGGGCGCGGATGCGGCCGGCTTCCTCCTCGATCTGCGACTTGGCGATCGACAAGCGCTGGAAGGCAGCGGCGGCGGCGGCTTCCGCGTCGCGCAGGTCCGGCAAGCGATGAGCGCCGATGCCTTGCTCCCTGGCGGCGGCCATCTGGGCTGCGGCGCGGTCGCCGACCAGTGCTGTCGCAACCGCCAGCGCCGAGCGTGCCTCGCCTTCCTGGGTCTTGGCCAGCGTCCAGCGCAAATGCAAAAGCGTCGCTTCTGCCTTGCGGATATCGGCCGACAGGTTCTTGAAGCGGGACGCCTGGCGCGCCTGGCGCTTCAGGCTTTCGATCTGGCTTTCCAGCTCGCCGACGACGTCGTCCAGTCGTTCGAGGTTCTGCTCGGCTGCCTTCAGCCGCAGTTCTGCCTCGTGGCGGCGGGTGTGCAGGCCGGAAATGCCCGCCGCCTCTTCGAGCAGCGCGCGGCGTGCCTGCGGCTTCGCCTGGATCAGTTCGCCAATGCGGCCCTGACCGACCATCGACGGCGAACGCGCGCCGGTCGACTGGTCGGCAAACAGAAGCTGCACGTCCTTGGCGCGCGCTTCCTTGCCGTTGATGCGGTAGAGCGAGCCCGCCTCGCGCTCGATGCGGCGCGACACCTGCAGTTCGTCGGCATCGTTGAAGGCAGCGGGCGCCGAGCGATCACTGTTGTCGAGGAAAAGCGTGACTTCGGCGGTGTTGCGTGCGGGCCGAGTGCCCGAGCCGGAAAAGATGACGTCGTCCATGCCGGACGCGCGCATGTTCTTGTAGGAGCTTTCGCCCATCACCCAGCGCAGCGCCTCGACAAGGTTCGACTTGCCGCAGCCATTCGGCCCGACAATGCCGGTCAGGCCGCGTTCGATGACGAACTCGCCGGGCTCGACGAAGGACTTGAAACCGAGGAGGCGAAGGCGCGAAAACTTCATTCGCCCCGCCCACTAAGCGGATTTCCGTGATTTTGCGAAAGGAATTCGCGGCACGACAGGAAGCCGCGCACGCCGAAGCGCCGCCGCCTCGGGGCTGACTGGACGTCAGAGCAGAGGGTCGATGATGGCCGACATTTCCTCAATCGACATCGCCCCCTTGTAGGTCTTACCGTTGATGAAGAAGGTCGGTGTCGAGTCGACCTTGAATTCA
Organism: Mesorhizobium sp. M0239; assembly: GCF_040321815.1. NCBI lineage: Bacteria > Pseudomonadati > Pseudomonadota > Alphaproteobacteria > Hyphomicrobiales > Phyllobacteriaceae > Mesorhizobium > Mesorhizobium sp. M0239. The sequence goes on along the minus strand of NZ_JAMYSG010000042.1, from coordinate 16,334 downwards.
TTGGCGCCGCGCTTCTGGACCGATCTCACATCGTCCAGAAGTTTCTGGTCCGTCAAGCAGGCCTCGAAGGACTCCTGTGTAAAACCGGCGAGCTTCGAGATTTGCAGCAGCGCATCCTTGGTATTCTGAACGCCAACCCAGTTCGCCTGCTGCCTGAACAGGACGTCGACCATGGGGTAATAGTTATCCTTGGCGCAGCGCGCCAGCATAAAACCGGCTTCGGCGCTCGGATCGAACGGGAATTCGCGCAGGATGTAGCGGACCTTGCCGGTGTCGATGTACTTGGTCTTCAGGTCCGGAAAGGTGGTCTCGGCGAAATGCGCGCAGTGCGGGCAGGTCATCGAGGCGTATTCGACGATGGTGACCTTGGCGTCATCCTTGCCAAGCTGCTTGTCGGGCAGCGCACCCGGCTTCATCAGCTCCGTCATGTCCACGGTGCCCTGGGCTTCCGGCGCGGTGGCGGCGGCCGGCGTGGCCGGCTTCGCGGGGGCGGCCGGGGCCGCAGGCTTCACATCCGCAGCCTTCGCCTCCTCGCCAGAGTCGCTGCAGGCGGCGAGCAGGGCCACCGCCGGAATGGCGGCCAGCGAAGACAGGAGGTTTCTGCGAGACAAGCTTTGGCCGAACGGGGGACGGTTCATACGAATCACCTGACAAGGGTTGGATTTTGCAATGCAAAGGCACGAAAAGGCGAGAGTTGGCGCGAATTAAGGCATCTCGATCCCCAATCCAATCGCGAAACCTGACAAGGGCGATCACGAATGCGAGATATTGACGACGAATCCATGACTTTCTTCAAGACGCCTATGATTTTCTCTCCCCAATAATGGTCGCGCCAAGTTTCTCCAGCGAGGCGCGCAGTTCATCATTATCGACCAGGCCGACAGTTCCCGACAATTTCGTCTTCTCAGCCGCCGTCAGCGGCCTCAGGGCCGCTTTGCGCTTTCCTTTGTCGGCTGTCACCGGCTTCTGCAGGATCCTGATGCGATTGATGGCGGTGAAGCCGAGGAAGACGTTGACCCGGTTGATGATCTCGCCCGTCTCGTGCTGCAGATGAAGTGCCGCCATGCCTTCGCAGGCAATGACCAGCACGGCCGGCTCGAACGGATCGTCCTCATGCATACGGCGCGGCCACTGGATTTTTTCGGGGCGCGAATGGCTGGCCAGCCGCGGGCCGGCGATCTCGTCCCATGACTGGACGAGGCCGATCGAAATGCCGGCCCGCTTGCGCAGCACCGGATCGAGGATCCTGGTCGCGAGATCGCTGACCGGGACGGGATTGCCGTAGGGCGTTCTCCCTGCCATGTACGTCCTCCAGCGACGACCCAGCAGATACCGGCCAGGCCAATACAAGATCAATGGCACCAGCAGACCAGACCCGCAAGACCGCATCCTGGGATAGTGGCAAAGCCACATCCGGAGATAGCAGCACAGCTGCATCCGGTGTCAGCGACGATATCGCATCCCGCCTGCTCAGCTGGTACGATGTGCATCACCGTGAATTGCCGTGGCGCATCACACCAATTGAGCATGCGCGCGGCGTGCGGCCTGATCCCTACCGCATCTGGCTCTCCGAGGTCATGCTGCAGCAGACCACCGTCGAAGCGGTGAAGGCTTATTTCAAGGTATTCGTCGAGAAATGGCCCGATGTCGAAGCGCTGGCCGCGGCGCCCACCGAGGACGTGATGAAGGCCTGGGCCGGGCTCGGCTACTACTCCCGCGCCCGCAATCTCAAGGCCTGTGCCGATCTTGTGGCCGCGCGTGGCGGCCGGTTTCCCGACACGGAGACGGGTTTGAGAGAACTGCCCGGCATCGGCGCCTATACGTCGGCGGCCATCACGGCGATTGCCTTCGATCGCCCCGCCGCCGTTGTCGACGGCAATGTCGAACGTGTCATCTCCCGGCTGTTTTCGATCACAACCCCGCTCAGCGAAGCCAAGCCCGAGATCCGTGCCCATGTCGAGCGCATGGTGCCCGGGACAAGGCCTGGCGACTTCGCCCAAGCGATGATGGATCTCGGCGCCACCATCTGCACGCCACGCCGGCCGCGCTGCATGCTGTGCCCGCTGCGCGAAGACTGCAGCGCGGTCGTTTCAGGCGATCCCGAGCACTTCCCGGTGCGCCTGCCCAAGGCCGACAAGCCGCAGCGGCACGGCGCGGCCTTTGTCGCCGTGCGGGCCGACGGCGCCATCCTTCTGCGCAAACGGGCAGAGAAGGGTTTGCTCGGCGGCATGACCGAGGTGCCGACGACGGGCTGGACCGCGCGGATCGATGGGGCAACCACGGAAGCGGCCGCGCCCTTTCCCGCCGACTGGCGGCATGCGGGCCGCATTGCGCATGTCTTCACGCATTTCGCTCTCGAACTCAAAGTCTTTCACGCTCACATCAAAGGTGATGCGCCAGACGGGCATTTCTGGTCGCTCGCTCACGAGATTTCCGGCGAGGCGCTGCCGACTGTCATGAAAAAGGCAATCGAGGCTGCGATACCCGGCGCGACGAAAAAGCCGTCGCCACACAGTGCAAAGAGGCCCCATGACTGAAATACGCCACATCGTTTTCGACATCGGCAGAGTGCTGATCCACTACGATCCCAACATTCCGTTCAGCCGCCTCATTCCGGATGCCGAAGAGAGAAAGTGGTTTTTCGACAATGTCTGCACGCATGACTGGAACATCGAGCAGGATCGCGGCCGCACCTGGGAAGAGGCCGAGGCGCTGCTGATCGCGGACCATCCCGATCACGCGGAAAACATTCGCGGTTTCCGCCGCCATTGGCACGAGATGGTGCCGCATGCCTATGACGACAGCGTCGCCATCATGGTCGGTCTGATCGAGAGCGGCCACGACGTGACCATGCTGACCAATTTTGCCAGCGACACGCTGGCCGAGGCCCGCGAACGCTTCGATTTTCTCAATCGCCCACGCGGTGTCACCATCTCGGGCGAGATCGGCATGATCAAGCCGGATCGCGGAATTTACGATCATCACGTTGCCGCGTTCGGCCTCGAACCGGCCGCGACACTGTTCATCGACGACAGCCAGAAGAATGTCGACGGCGCCAAGGCGGCCGGCTGGCAGTCGGTGCTGTTCACCGATGCGAAGACGCTTCAAGCAGACCTTGAGCGGCATGGCATCGCGACCTGATCGAGACCGGCAATGGGCAAGCTCGTTCTGACCTTCAACCCGGAATGGTCAATACTTGACGCCAGTGTCGAGCATGGCCACTTTCGAGGACGTGGCGATGCCTATTTCCCGACCGACGAGGTAAGCGAATTTATTGTGTCATTGCAGGCCTATCCGCTTAAACGCGCGGATCTGGTCCTGAGATCGCCCGGCCTGATAAGCATCTCGGTTTTCCCGGCGGATGGCGTCGGTCACCTGTTCGTCCGGATCGAGGTCGCGGAGGAGATCGAAGCCCGTGACTTCGCGCGTGTGCGACTCCGGACGGACTATTCGCGTCTGTCGCGTTTTGCCAGTCAGCTCTCACTGATGGCGAAAGGCGAGGTCAGCGAAATCATCCTGGAGGAAGACAAGGCCTGAGCTGCCGATCAGGCCCCTGCCCGCTCCATGCCGAGCCGCGCGATGCGGCGAAGCTCGTCGATCGGGGTCAGGCCACCGCTGCGCTCATAATGCCAGAAGGTCCAGCCGTTGCAGGCGTCCAGCCCCTGCACTTCGGCACCGATCTTGTGGATCGAGCCGGCGCTGTCGCCGATCGCCACCGTGCCGTCGGCGCGCACCTTGGCGGCCCAGCGCTTCTTGGCATCGTAGAGCGTCGCGCCCGGCATCATCAGGCCGGTGTCGATCAGGCTGACAAAGGCGACGCGCGGCTCGGCGCGCTTGCCCGTGAGAACGGTCAAGTCGGCCTCTTCCAGCGGCCGCACCGCGTCGATGCGCTCGTTGGCGGCGTCGATATAGGCCTGCTCGCGTTCGATGCCGACGAAATGGCGGCCGAGACGCTTGGCCACCGCGCCCGTGGTGCCTGAGCCGAAGAAGGGATCGAGCACGATGTCGCCCGGTTTGGTCGAGGCCATCATGATGCGGGCAAGCAGCGCTTCCGGTTTCTGCGTCGGATGCAGCTTGTCGCCATTGTCGTTCTTCAGCCGCTCGCCGCCGGTGCAGATCGGAAACAGCCAGTCGGAGCGCATCTGGATGTCGTCGTTGGACGCCTTCATCGCTTCGTAGTTGAAGGTATAGCCCTTGCCCTTCTGATCGCGCGTAGCCCAGATCATCGTCTCATGCGCGTTCTGGAAGCGGCGGCCACGGAAATTTGGCATCGGGTTGGTCTTGCGCCAGACGACGTCGTTAAGGATCCAGAAGCCGAGATCCTGCATCTTGGCGCCGACCCGGAAGATGTTGTGATAGGAGCCGATGACCCAGATGGTGCCGTTGGGCTTCAGCACCCGGCGCGCCGCCAGCAGCCAGGCACGCGTGAAAGCGTCATAGGCCTCGAAACTCTCGAACTGGTCCCAGTCGTCGTCGACGGCGTCGACCTTGGACTGATCGGGGCGGTGCAGGTCGCCGTCGAGCTGCAGATTGTAGGGCGGATCGGCGAAGATGACGTCGATCGATTTTTCGGGCAACCGGTCGAGCGCGGCGACGCAGTCGCCCTTGAGGATCGTGTCCAGCCATTCGGATTGCTGGGGAGCGTGGGATAGCTCGTCGAGAAGACGCACGGCAGACATTCTGACACCCAAGGCACGCGTTACTGTTTACTCTCCGTTATGGTTACCGATCAGCGTAAATATTCCGTGAAGGCCAAGGGACGGGTGTGGCGAATTTGCGAAGGCGGCCCTGTTGGTGTATGCCGCGCCGCCTGAGCCTTCCGAGGCCACTTCGCCCTCCTATTGTCCGGATCACCATGCCCCAGCCAGACCTTGTCATCTTCGATTGCGACGGCGTGCTCGTCGATTCCGAGATCATCGCCGCCCGCGTCGACGCCGAGCTTTTGACCTTGGCAGGATACGAGATATCGGCTGAGGAGATTTCGGAGAGCTATGCCGGCCTGACCTTCAAGGACATCATGCTGCGGGTCGAGGAAAAGTCCCGCATCCCCTTCCAGGCCTCTCTGATCGACAGGGAGGAACAATTGGTCGACCGCAAACTGCGCAGCGACGTCCGCGCCATCGATGGCGTGCGCGAGGCCGTTGCCGCGGTAAGCGTGCCGCGCTGCGTCTGCTCGAATTCACGCTCCGAGCGGATCGAATTCATGCTGGAAAAGGTGCATCTTCTGCCGTTTTTCACCGACCGGATTTTTTCGGCGATGGAAACACCGACCGGGAAAACGAAACCGGCGCCGGACGTGTTCCTGTTCGCGGCGGAGAAACTCAGCGCCAACCCGGCGAACACTTTCGTTATCGAGGATTCCGTGCACGGCGTTCACGGCGCAAGGACGGCGGGCATGCGGGTGATCGGCTTCACCGGAGCCGCCCACAGCTATCCCGGCCATGCCGACGCGCTCACCGAGGCCGGCGCCGAAACGGTGATCCGCCGCTGGGCAGAGTTGAAAAGCGTGATCGCGGCGCTGTCGGAGTGGTCGGACGCCTGAGGGCGATTGAATTTCGCCCTCGTGGCGGGACTTTTCTCGCCCGGTCGGTCTACCGTTCTCGTGCTTCAGAGTGGTAGGAGGCGATACTGCAATTTTGGGAGCTGGTTTTCATTTCAAAACCCTGATGGCTATGCGATGATTGCGTCATGACGATTGAGCTTGAAATCACGCCAGAGTTACAGGCCCGCATCGATGCTATCGCGGCGCGGTCCAGCCTGTCCGCGTCGGAAGTCGTTGCGGACGCGCTTGAGAACGGCCACTCCCTTGAGTGGCAGGAGCGGTTTTTAGACAAGGTGAACGCAGGAATTGAAGCGGCCGACCGTGGTGAATTTGCCAGCCGTGCCGATATCGAGCGGGTGTTGAACAAGTACCGCCCCACCTGATGCAGGTTTCATGGACGAGCGCCGCTCTCGACGACCTCGACCAGATTCAGGATTTTATCGCGCAGGACAGTCCCGTTGCGGCGTATCGGCTAACAGCCGATCTGATTGGTCGCACCGACGAACTCTTGGCGTCAAATCCCATGGTCGGACGCAAGGGACGAGCGGGCGGAACCCGCGAGCTTGTGATAGCGCGGACATCCTATATCGTTGTTTATCGGGTGCGCGGCAGTGACGTTGAAATCATCGCCGTTGTCCATGGGGCCAGAGAATGGCCGGAGAGCCTCACATAGCCCGCCCATGTCTTGTGTTCGCCGCTTAGTTCGTCGCGGCGGCTCTCTTCCTCTGCTTCTTCTTCGGCTTGTCGGCCGTTGCCTGATGCGCGGTTTCGTCATAGCCGGCAAAGGCCTGATAGTCCTGCGCCGTCGGCTCGGGCACGACAATATTGGAATCGGTGAAGACGAACTGCGTGGCGACCGAAGGATCGGTGACCTGGACCTGATACTGGTGGATCTGCGAATAGAGGACCTCGGTGCCATGCATCACAGCCGTGCGGATGGGCATGGTGATGGTGCCTGGAGAAAACTTCGGTCCGGGGACAATCTTGCCGGCGACCGCGATCTTCATCGTCAGCTGGCCGTTGGCACGGCTGCAGTCGCGTGTCACGTCGCTGACCGATGCCTGGTAGATGATGTTGGCCGATTCGTCGGGCGGAGTTGCAGCAGCGGCGTCAGCCTCGGCCTGGGCCGCGGCATCCTGCGCGGCGTCGCCGGTCTTCTTGATCCTGGGCTTGGGCTTCTGAGCTTCCTTGGAATAGGTGTTGAAGAAAGCCGTGCCGTCCCGCACCGTCACCCTGGGACAATAGGCCTGCAACTGGCTGGCCAGTATCTTGGGATCCTGGGGCGGCGGTGGCGCCGTCGGGTCCTCCTTCTTGCCTATGCCGAGGTTCAGGATGCCATTGTCGCCCGATTGGCAGCCGGCGGCGGCAAGCATAAAGCCGGTGAGCGCAAGACCCGCCAAAAAGCGACCACTGAATGTACGAAACGCCATGAAACTGCACTTCCCTCTCGCAAAGCTGGTGACGTATATCAACCGCGCGGCAAAAATGCGACTGAGCCAGCGCAGAAATTAACCACCTTGCGGTGGATGGAAAAGCCAAGCAGTAACGGAATTGTGACATGCATTATGTGAGTACCCGCGGGGAAGCCCCCGTTCTTGGATTTTCCGACGCCGTGCTGGCCGGGCTGGCGCGCGACGGCGGGCTCTACGTGCCGCGCGAGTGGCCACAGTTTTCCGCCGCCGAGATCCGCGCCATGCGCGGCCTTGCCTATCCCGAACTTGCCATCCGCGTGCTGTCGCCGTTCCTTGGCGACGAGATCCCGGCCTCCGTTTTCGAGCGGCTGGTGCGCGAAGCCTATGCCACCTTCCGCCACGAGGCCGTCTGCCCGCTGGTGCAGACCGGCCCCAACACCTTCATCCTGGAACTCTTCCACGGGCCGACGCTCGCCTTCAAGGACGTGGCGATGCAGCTTCTGGCCCGGCTGATGGACCATGTGCTTGCCGAACGCGACCAGCACGCCACCATCGTCGGCGCCACCTCGGGCGATACCGGCGGGGCGGCCATCGATGCCTTTGCCGGTCGCAGCCGGACCGACATCTTCATCCTTTTCCCGCACGGCCGCGTCTCGCCGGTGCAGCAGCGGCAGATGACGACGTCGACGGCTGCAAACGTCCATGCGCTGGCGATCGAAGGCAATTTCGACGATTGCCAGGGCCTGCTCAAGGACATGTTCAACGATCACGGATTTCGCGACCGGGTGGCGCTTTCGGGCGTCAACTCGATCAACTGGGCCCGGATCATGGCCCAGATCGTCTATTATTTCTCCTCGGCGCTGTCGCTTGGCGCGCCGGACAGGCCGGTCTCCTTCACCGTGCCGACCGGCAATTTCGGCGATATCTTCGCCGGCTACGCGGCCAAGAAGATGGGCTTGCCGATCGAGCGGCTGGTCATCGCCACCAACGACAATGACATCCTGGCGCGGACCTTCGCGACAGGGGAATATCGCACCAAGGGTGTCTTTGCGACCACGTCGCCGTCGATGGATATCCAGGTGTCGTCCAATTTCGAACGCCTGCTGTTCGAGGCCTCCGGCCGTGACGCGGCGACCGTGCGGCGCTACATGGACGGTCTGAAGCAGTCCGGCGCTTTCACCATCGAACCCCAGCAAATCGCCGGGATGCGGTCGGAATTCGACGCCGGCCGGGCTGATATGGACGAGGTCGCCGCCACCATCCGCTCGACGCTCGCGGCCAGCAACTATCTGCTCGATCCGCACACCGCGGCAGCTGTGCATGTCGCTGCGGGCAAGGCGTCAGGCGCCGTGCCGATGGTGGTGCTGGGTACCGCACACCCGGCAAAATTCCCGGCCGCCGTCGAAGCCGCCAGCGGCGTGTCGCCCGCACTGCCCGCATGGCTAGGTGGGTTGATGACATCGGAGGAAAAATACACGGTACTTCCCTCCGACCTGAAAATGGTGGAAGATTATGTCGGCCGCCGCGCGCGGGCGGCGCGTTAAGGAGTACTAGCCATATGGGTGTTGAGGTAAGCCGTCTGTCGAACGGCCTGACAGTCGCCACCGAAACCCTTCAAAGCATCGAATCGGTTGCCCTTGGTGCCTGGGTCAAGTCGGGTGCCCGCAATGAACGTGAGGACGAGCATGGCATGGCCCATCTGCTCGAGCACATGGCGTTCAAGGGCACGAAAAGGCGGAGCGCCTTCGAAATCGCCTCGGAGATCGAAGACGTCGGCGGCGAAATCAACGCCGCCACCAGCGTCGAAACCACTTCCTACTATGCCAGGGTGCTCTCCGACGACGTGCCGCTGGCCGTCGACATTCTTGCCGACATCCTGCAAGAGTCCGAATTCGACCCGCAGGAACTCGAACGCGAACAGCATGTGATCCTGCAGGAGATCGGCGCCGCGCACGACACCCCCGACGACATCGTCTTCGACCGTTTCACGGAAACCGCCTATCGCCATCAGACCATCGGCCGCTCCATTCTCGGCACACCCGAAACGGTCAAATCCTTCACCTCCAAGCAACTCCACGACTTCATCGAGCGGCAATATGGCGCCGAGCGCATGGTGATTGTCGCCGCCGGCGACATCAAGCATGACAATTTCGTGCGCGAGGTCGAAAAGCAACTCGGCGGCTTCCGCAGCAAGGCCGACAGCACCATCCCGCAATATGCGCAATATGTCGGCGGCGACTTCCGTGAGGACCGCGACCTGATGGACGCGCAGATCGTGCTGGGGTTCGAAGGCCGGGCCTATCATGTGCGCGACTTCTATGCCTCGCAGGTGCTGTCGATGATCCTCGGCGGTGGCATGTCGTCGCGCCTGTTCCAGGAGGTCCGCGAGAAGCGCGGCCTGTGTTATTCGGTCTATGCTTTCCATTGGGGCTTTTCCGACACCGGCGTCTTCGGCGTCCATGCCGCGACCGGCCAGAGCGACATCGCCGAACTGGTGCCTGTCATCATCGACGAGCTGCAGAAGGCCGGCGAGAAAATCCTGCAGGAAGAACTCGACCGGGCGCGCGCCCAATATCGCGCCGGACTGATCATGTCAGCCGAAAGCCCGGCCAGCCGCGCTTCGCAGATCGCACGGCAGCTGCTTCTGTTCGGCCGGCCGATCGCCAAGGAGGAACTGATGGAACGGCTGTCGGCGCTGACGGTCGAGCGGCTGACCGATCTATCGTCGCGTTTGTTCTCGACCAAGCCGACGCTTACCGCTGTCGGGCCTGTGGGCACACTGGCGCCATACGAGGCGATCCTCGAATCGCTCGCAGGCACGCAGACCACGGCCCGTAAGCTCGCCGTCTAAGCCCCTCGAAGCGTCGTGTTCGCGCTCCCTTTCTTCCGCCGCGACCTGCCGGCGCTGAAAGGCGACCGCGTCACGCTGCGCGTGCCGTTCACCAACGACTTCCGCGAGTGGGCGGCGGTGCGTGGCGATAGCCGCGCCTTCCTCGAACCCTGGGAGCCACGCTGGACTCCCGATGAACTCGACCGCAACGCATGGCGGCTGCGCATCAGCCGCTACCGCGAGGATTATGCGCAAGGAACCGCTATCGCCTTCTTCATCTTCGAGAGGAGCAGTGGTAAGCTGGCCGGCGGCATCACGCTCGGCAACATACGCCATGGCGTCTCGCAGAGCGGCCATGTCGGCTACTGGATCGGCGAGCGCTTCGGCGGCCGCGGCCTGATGACCGACGCGGTCAAGGTGGTGGCCCGCTTCGCCTTCGATACGCTGAGGTTGCACCGGATCGAAGCGGCCTGTATTCCCGACAATATCCGGTCGATCCGCGTGCTTGAAAAAGCCGGATTTCGGCGCGAAGGACTGCTGCGATCCTATCTCAGGATCAACGGCATCTGGCAGGACCACTACCTCTACGCCCGGATCGCGGACGATCCGCCGGGCGTTGGAACGAAGGACTGATTTTTGACGAATTTCCTGCGCAACGGGTCGCTGTTCGCCTTTGTCCTCGCGACACTCCTGACGCTGTGCGCGGCATCGTCGGCCTTTGCCGTCGAACCGATCAAGATTGCCCGCGACGACGTCGCGCTCGACCTTTCCGGCGCCGTCGAGATCTACCGCAACCAGGGCGAGAATTTCCAGGTGTCGACCGCGCCGGGTCCGGACGGTATCGTGCGGCGCATCGAGGTCGAGGCCAATGATGCCCGTTCCACCGGCGACTGGGCTGTTTTCGCGCTCGCCAACACCACCGACCAGCAACTCGACCGGCTGATCGTCGCACCGCATTTCCGCCTGGTGAATTCCGGCATCTTCTGGCCGGATCTCGGCTCGACCCGCATCGCCGCCATCACGCCCAGCGAAGGCTTCGCGCTCGATCGCCAGACCAGCCCCGACGCCGACGTTTTCCGGGTGACGCTGAACCCCGGCACGGTGATTACCTTCATCGCCGAACTGGCCTCGCCGAAGCTGCCGCAGGTCTACCTCTGGGATCCGGAATCCTACAAGGACTCGGTCAATTCCTACACGCTGTTTCGCGGCATCGTCATCGGCATTGCAGGCCTGCTGGCGCTGTTCCTGACCATCCTTTTCGTGGTCAAGGGAACCTCGATGTTCCCGGCAACCGCGGCACTTGCCTGGGCGGTGCTGGCCTATATCTGCGTCGATTTCGGCTTCCTCAACAAGATCATCGAGATATCGCCCGGCAACGAGCAGATGTGGCGAGCGGGAACGGAGGTGGCGCTGGCGGGAACCTTCGTGGTGTTCCTGTTCGCCTATCTCAACCTCAACCGATGGCACGGCCATTTCAGTTATGGCGCGCTGGTCTGGATCCTCGGACTGGTGCTGATCGCCGGCGTCGCCATCGTCGATCCGGCGGTCGCCGCCGGCATTGCCAGGCTGTCCTTCGCCGCCACCGCACTGACCGGGCTTGGCCTGATCATCTTCCTCGGCATACGCGGCTACGACCGTGCCATCATGCTGGTGCCCAGTTGGGTCATGGTGCTGTTGTGGCTATGCGGATCGTGGATGGCGATCACCGGCATGCTCGACAACGACATTGCCCAGCCGGCCCTGGGCGGCGGGCTGATCCTGATCATCCTTCTGATCGGCTTCACCGTCATGCAGCATGCTTTTGCCGGCGGCGCGCTGCATCAGGGCCTGTTCTCCGACCTCGAGCGGCAGGCGCTGGCGGTCGCCGGTTCGGGCGACACGGTATGGGATTGGGACGTGCTGCGCGACCGCGTCGTCACCAAGCCCGATGTCAGCATCCAGCTCGGACTGGCGCCGAACAGCCTTGGCGGCGCGGCCCGCAACTGGCTCCCGGTGCTGCATGCCGACGACCGCGACACGTTCCGCACCACGCTCGACGTCGTGCTCGAACACCGGCGCGGCCGGGTATCGCAGAATTTTCGCCTGCGCGGCGCCGACGGCCACTATCACTGGTTTTCGCTGCGCGCGCGCCCGGTCATCGGATCCGACGGCGAGGTTATCCGCTGCGTCGGTACCATGGTCGACGTGACCGAGCAGAAAAAGTCCGAGGAAAGGCTGCTGCACGACGCCGTTCACGACAATCTGACCGGTCTGCCGAACCGCGAACTTTTGATGAATCGGCTGGAAGCGATCATCTCGATCGCGCGCACCGAAGAAAAGGTGCGGCCAACCGTCTTCGTCATCGACATCGACCGTTTCAAGCAGGTCAATGACGGCCTCGGCATCTCGGCCGGCGACACCATCCTCTTGACCATCGCGCGTCGCCTGCACCGGCTGCTCAAGCCGAAGGATTCGCTGTCGCGCTTTGCCGGCGATCAGTTCGCGCTGATGCTATTGTCCGAACAGGACCCGGCCCGCATCGCCGCCGTGGCGGATGCCATCAAGCATGCCATCAACAACCCGATCACCTTTGCCAAGCGCGAGATCGTGCTGACCGCGTCGATCGGACTGATCACCTGGAATTCGCCGCAGATGTCGGCCGAGGACATGGTCAAGGATGCCGAGCTTGCCATGCACCAGGCCAAGCGCTTCGGCGGCGACAGGATCGAGCCGTTCCGTCCGGCCTTCCGCACTGTCGGCACCGACAGGCTGCAGTTCGAATCCGACCTGCGCCGCGCCATCGAGCGGCGGGAATTCACGCTTGCCTACCAGCCGATCGTGCGGCTTGAGGACGGCAGTGTCGCCGGCTTCGAGGCGCTGCTGCGCTGGGACCACCCGCGCCGCGGCATGATCCCGCCGGCGGATTTCATCCCGGTCGCCGAAAGCTGCGGGCTTATCGTGCAGCTCGGCCTGTTTGCCATGCAGCAGGCGGCGGAAGATCTCGCCAGCTGGCAAAAACAGATCGGTGACGCGCCGCTGTCGGTCTCGGTCAATTTGTCCAGCCGCCAGCTGATCCGCCGTGACCTGGTCAGCGACGTCCGCTCGGTCATCGCTCGGGCCAATCTGAAGCCGCGCTGCTTCCGGCTGGAGCTCACCGAATCGCTTGTGATGGACAATCCCGAGCAGACCGCCCATGTGCTGACCAAGCTGAAGCAGCTCGGCATCGGCCTGTCGCTGGATGATTTCGGCACCGGCTATTCCTCATTGGCCTATCTGACGCGTTTCCCCTTCGACACCATCAAGATCGACAAGAGCTTCGTCGACGACAACACGCCCAAGCGCGCGGTGCTGCTGAAATCGATGGTCAACATGGCGCATGAACTCGGCCTGTCCGTCGTCGCCGAGGGCATTTCGGACGAGAGCGACGCGCTGGAACTGCGCCAGATGGGCTGCGAATATGTCCAGAGCTTCATGTTCGGCGCACCAATGCCGGGCGACCAGGTGCTGAAGACGCTGAAGGAACAGTATCCGCTGACGCAAGCGTGATGGGATTCAGGCGCGCGTCGCCCAGGCGCGGACCTCTGCGATTGGCCGAGACGCCTATCGCTTCGTCATCCTAGGGCGAAGCAAGGAGCGCAGCGACGCGGCGCAGACCCTAGGATCCATGCCGTGAGGTTAAAGCGTTGAAAACGGTTCAGATTTCTTCGCCGCTGCATCCTTCGACATAGGTCACGGAATGGATCCCAGGGTCTCCGCGACGGAGCTTCGCTCCTGCTTCGCCCTAGGATGACGAAGGTGTAGGCGGCTTCGGCTAGCCGCGAATGTTGCGCATGACTGTTCGCGATTACGCGTGTCCGGCCGCCAAGCTGAGATGCGCAAGGTCGATACCGATCGAGGCGAGGATCCGGTCGTATTTGCGCTCGATGTCGGTGTCGAACAGAAGCTCGGCATTGGCCGGACAGGTCAGCCAGCCATTTTCGGCGATCTCGGTCTCCAATTGGCCGGCGCCCCAGCCGGAATAGCCGAGCGCCATCAGCGCATGACGAGGCCCGCGGCCGGACGATATTGCGCGCAATATGTCGACGGTCGCCGTCAGGCAGATGTCGTCGGAAACGGTCAGCGACGATTCCACCCGATAGTCTCCCGAATGCAGGACGAAGCCCCGGCTGCGGTCCACGGGGCCGCCATTGCGCACGACGAAATCGCGGGCCTGAGCCGGCAAGCGGATCGCCTCCTGCTCGTTCATGATGCCCAGTTGCACGAGCAGGTCCGGAAACAGCATCTGCTGCGTCTGGTTGATGATCAGGCCCATGGCGCCTTCATCGGAGTGTGCGCAGACATAGATGACCGAGCGCGTGAAACGGTCGTCCTTCATGCCGGGCATGGCAATCAGGAACTGATCGTCGAGAAAGCCGCGACTGGCGACCGTCTTCTTGTGGCGCAACAAGTCCATGAAGGGAGCGTAACGCGTTTCCAAAGCGCCGAAAAGATGCGCCGTGCTGGATTCGACCAAAGCCTGTTGCGGCGGCTCGAACATTCTTCTCCCTCGAAGTCACGCAAATATGATACCGGCAAGGCCATGAAATCATTGCGCGGCCACGAACGGACGATCAAATCACCGCCATGCGAAGCTTGAAAATCCTGCTGCTCGGAGCCGCCATCGGATCGGCAACCGCTCTTCCCGCCGCCGCCTCTTCGTCGGCGTGGTACAACAGTGAAGGCGGCAAGGTTCGGCTGGTTACATCAGGCAAAGCCGACGATGCCGGCCGTATCCAAGGCGTTCTCGATATTGCGCTCAAGCCTGGCTGGAAGACATATTGGCGCGATCCGGGCGACGCGGGCGTGCCGCCGCAACTCGACATTTCAGCCAGCACCAACATCGCCGACGCCACTCTGTCGTTTCCGGCGCCGCAGCGCCATGACGACGGCTATGGCAAATGGGCAGGCTACAACTATCCGGTTTCTCTGCCGGTGACATTCACGCTGGCGACGCCGAACCAGCCGGCGGTGATCGATGCCGACATCTTTCTCGGCATCTGCGAAACGATCTGCATTCCGGTGCAGACGCGGCTGACCGTCGACCCCGCCTCCGATCCGGACAATGTCGAGGACGCGGCGCTGGTGAAGGCGAGTTTTACGGCGCTGCCGACGCCCGCGAGGTCCGATTTCGGCATCAATGTGCTGCCGGGCGACCACGAGACGCTGATTGTCGAGGCGAGCTTTCCCGGCGATCCGGCGGCGGCGGATTTCTTCGTTGCCGGCGAGCGGGACTACATGTTCGGCACCCCGGCCCGCAGCGAAAAGGACGGCAAGCTGATTTTCACCGTGCCGATCCTCGATCGCCCCTCGACGACGCCGACCGATGGCGGGCTTCACTATACGCTGACGAGTGCGGCGGGCGCGGTCGCAGGGATTCTGCCTTTCCCTTGATCCAGCCTGTCCCAACGATTGCAGGAAGCCGTTGAGTTCGCTACGCAAAGACACGTCCTTCCCATTTTCCCAAGCGAGGAATCCATGACCATTTCCGTTGGCGACAAGCTGCCTGACGTGACCTTCAAGACGATGACCGCCGATGGCGCCAAGCCGATCACCGGGGCCGAGATTTTCTCGGGCAAGAAGGTCGTGCTGTTTGGGGTTCCCGGCGCCTTCACACCTACCTGCAGCAACAACCATTTGCCGGGCTATCTCGAGAACCACGATGCCATCCTGGCGCGCGGCGTCGACACCATCGCCGTCGTTTCGGTCAATGACGTCCATGTCATGGGTGCCTGGGCGCACTTCACCGGCGGAGAGGGCAAGATCCTGTTCCTCGCCGACGGCAGTGGCGATTTCGCCAAGGCGGTGGGCCTCGATTACATCAGCAACGATATGGGCCTGCGCTCGAGGCGCTTCTCAATGATCATCGACGACGGCAAGGTCACCGCGCTCAATGTCGAGACCAAGCCCGGTGTCGACGAGTCCGGTGCGGCTCATATTCTGGGGCAGCTCTGAACTTCAGCGACAACGTCGGGCTGGACCGCAACGGTTGCCGCCGCCCGACGATCGCCCTTGTATTCCAGGGATTGCCTTTGGGGGGACCTCGATGTTTGACATGTTCTGGCGTGCTATCGCGATCGGCATCGGCGCTACGGTGGCGATGGATCTCTGGGCCATCTTCCTGCACAAGGCGTTCGGGCAGCCACGGCCGAACTGGGGGCCGGTCGGTCGCTGGGTCTGGCATCTCCGCGACAAGGTCTTTCACGATGATATCGGCGGTGCAGCGCCCTACGCGCATGAAAAGGCGCTGGGCTGGGCCTTTCACTATTTTGTCGGCATCGTCTACGGCATCATCCTGGTGGTGTTGGCCGGAGCGGGCTGGCTTGCCGCGCCGACATTCCTGCCGGCCTTCATCCTCGGCATCGTCACCGTCGGCGCCGGCTGGTTCCTACTGGCACCCGGCATGGGCGCCGGTTTGGGCCCCCCCGAAGCGGCCCACCCCCGTGGGTAAACGGGGCGCGCCCCGGGGGGGGAGACCCGGTTTTGGGGGCCGGGGTGTGGGTAAAGCGGCGGGGTCCCGAAAAAATGGCGCGTT
>NZ_JAMYSG010000041.1:0-52668 GCF_040321815.1 Mesorhizobium sp. M0239 | reverse complement strand
CCCGCGGCTTGCGGCTCCTTAGGGCCGGCCGGCACCCCCAGAAAATTTACCCCAATAGGGCGACCGTGTGGAATAAATAACGGGGGTCCCCCGCCCCCGGGGGCCCCCGCCGCCGGGTCCGTTTTCATGTTCAAAGGACTCGGCCGTCATGGACTCCTATCGCAATTCCGATCCGCGGCCGCCGATCATGCAGGGCTCGCCGCCCGCCATGGTACCGCCGAAGCTCGACTGGGACCGGCCGCCGTGGAACCGCTGGGCGTTCCAGAACATCCGTGAAATTCTGCCGACCGCCGAAGTCTGGCGCGGCAATGGCCATCGCCACCGCTTCGAACGCGCCGAGGCCGATCTCGACGGGCTGACGGTCGAGGACAGCACAGGCGCGCCGACGACGCTCGCCGGGCTGCTCGACGAGACCTATACGGACGGCTTCCTGGTGCTCAAGGACGGCAAGGTCGCCTATGAGCGCTACTTCAACGGCATGGATGAGCGCACGCTGCACCTGTCGCAGTCAATGGCGAAGTCCCTTACCGGTTCGGTGTTCGGCATACTGGTTGGGCGCGGCCTGATCGATCCGGCCAGACCGGTAACGGACTACCTGCCGGAGCTCGGCGTTACCGGCTGGGCCGGCGCCAGTGTGCAGCATGTGCTCGACATGACCAGCGGCGTCCGCTTCTCCGAGGAGTACACCGACCGCTATTCGGACATTGGCCAGGTCGATGTCGCCACCGGCTGGAAGCCGGTGCCGCCGGGCAGCGATCCGGCCTTTCGCTGGCCATCGCACATGTTCGAGCTGATCCTGGGCTTGAAGGAAACGATCCGCCCGCACGGTGCCCAATTCGAATACCGCTCGATCGAGACCGACGTGCTTGCCTTCATCATGGAACGGGTGACGGGCAAACGGCTTCCGCAGCTGGTTTCGGAAGAACTCTGGCAAAAGCTCGGCGCTGATGAAAGCGCCTGCTTCACGGTCGACAGCGCCGGCTATGCGGTGGCCGACGGTGGCTTCAACGCGACGCTGCGCGACTATGGCCGCTTCGGCCAGCTGATCCTCGACAATGGTGGCGACGTCGTGCCGTCCGGCTGGGTCGAGGCGACGCGCAACGGCAGGCATGGGCCGGACTTCAGCCCCAGCCTGCCGGAGGGCAGCTATCGCAACCAGTTCTGGATCGAGGACCCGCGCTCGCGCGCACTGATGTGCCGCGGCGTGTTCGGTCAGATGATCCATATCGACTGGAACACCGGAATGGTCGTGGTGAAGCTTTCGACCTGGCCGGATTTCGCCAATGGTGGCTATTCCATAGCGACGCTGAAGGCCGTGCACGCTATCGCCACGGCACTTCGCTGAGCCCCACAAAGAAGAAACGACCCGGAAGGAAACGCCATGACCGGCAAGACCGTGTTCGAGACCCGCTATGGCTTCCGGCGCAACCAGGTGGTGCTCGCCAACTGGCGCGAGAACCCGTTCAACCGGTGGTCGTTCCAGAATCTCGACGAACTGGTGCCGACCGCCCGCGTGGCGGCGACGTCGGGCGTTGTCGAAACCCCCGTTCGCGATATGGGCGGCCTACTCGGCGGAAAGGTCGCGATCGCCGGCACACCGGAGACGGTGGCTGAATTTCTCGCACGTTCGAGCACCGACGCACTGACGGTGATGAAAGGCGGCAAGATCGTCGGCGACTGGTTCGCCCCGCATATGGATTTCGGCGCCCGCCACATCATCTTCTCGATCAGCAAGTCGGTGACAGCCATCATCGCCGGCATATTGCAAGGCGAGGGGATGTTCGACCCGGAAGCGCCTGTGACGGCCTACATCCCTGAAGCCGCCGGCTCTGCCTATGGCGATGCGAGCGTGCGGCATGTGCTCGACATGAGCGTCAGCCTCGATTTCGAGGAGGCCTATCTCGATCCGGAGAGCGCTTTCGCCCGCTATCGTCGCGCCACGTTGTGGAATCCGGGCGGCGGCACGGAGAGCCTGCGCGAATTCATTTTGACCTTGCAACGCCTTGCAGAGCCGCATGGCCAGACCTTCCGCTACCGCTCGCCGAATTCCGACCTGCTCGGCCTGCTGCTCGAGCGTGCGTCGGGCCAGCGTTTTGCCGACCTGATGCGCGAGAAGCTGTGGCTGCCGCTCGGCGCTGTCAGCGAAGCCTCGATCGGCGTCGACATGGAAGGCACGGCGCGCACGGCCGGCGGCATTTCGGTGACGCCGCGCGACCTGGCGCGTGTCGGCGAGATGATGCGGCAAGGCGGGGTGGCCAATGGCCGCCGCATCGTGCCCGAGGTGTGGGTACGCGACACGACCAGCACCGGCGGCAGTGCGGACGCCTGGCAGCGCGGTGCGATGCTGCCACTGTTTCCCAAAGGTCGTTACCGCAACAAATGGTACCAGACCGGTTTGCCGAGCGGCGCCTATTGCGGCATCGGCATCCATGGTCAGTGGCTGTATGTCGATCCCAGGACCGAAGTGGTGATCGCCAAGATGTCGTCGCAGCCCGAGCCGGTCGACGATCCGCTCGATGTCGAGATCGTCGCCTTCTTCGAGGCGCTGAGCCGCATGGTCTAGACTGGGCCCGAGCCGCCACATTAGCGCACGCTTTCCTGTGGACCCGCCGGGCTGATCAAAGCGCGGCGGTTGGCGGGCCGGACGTCTGCGCCTATGGTCGCCGCTCTTTGGGTGAGAGCAGGTACGACATGGCATCCGACATCAAGCGCATTGCAGCCATCATCGCGGCCGAGATCAGCGCGCGGCCCGAACAGGCGGCCGCGGCGATCGAACTGCTCGATGAGGGCGCGACAGTGCCGTTCGTGGCGCGCTACCGCAAGGAAGTCACCGGCGGCCTGGACGACACGCAATTGCGCAATCTTGCCGAACGGCTTGCCTATCTGCGCGAGCTCGACGCGCGCCGCGACACCATCCTTGGCTCGATCCGCGAACAGGGTAAGCTGACCGAGGAGCTTGAAGGCAAGATCGTCGCCGCCACCACCAAGGCTGAGCTGGAAGATATCTACCTGCCCTACAAGCCCAAGCGCCGGACCAAGGCCGAGATCGCCAGGGAACGCGGGCTGGGGCCGCTGGCCGAGGCCATCTTGGCGAACCGCTCATTGGTGCCTGCCGAACTGGCGCTGGCCTATGTCAGCGAAGAGGTGGCCGATACCAAGGCGGCGCTCGAAGGGGCGCGCGACATCCTGTCGGAACAATTCGCCGAGAATGCCGATCTGGTCGGAAAATTGCGCAGCTACATGAAGGAGCGCGCCTTCATGCGGGCCAGGGTGGTCGACGGCAAGCAGGAGGCCGGCGCGAAGTTCTCCGATTATTTCGACCATGTCGAGCGCTGGACAAATGTGCCGAGCCACCGCGCGCTGGCGATGCTGCGCGGCCGCAACGAGGAAGTGCTGTCGCTCGACATCGAGGTCGATGCCGATGACACCTCGCCGGTGAAGCCGGTCGAGCGGATGATCGCCAATGCCTATGCCATCGGCGGCAGCCTGCCCGGCGACCGCTGGCTGATGGACGTCGCCGGCTGGACCTGGCGTATAAAACTGTCACTGCACCTGACACTCGATTTGATGCGCGATCTGCGCGAGCGAGCCGAGGAAGAGGCGATCCATGTCTTTGCCCGCAATTTGAAGGATTTACTGCTGGCGGCGCCCGCCGGCTCGCGCGCGACGATGGGGCTCGACCCCGGCATCCGCACCGGCGTCAAGGTGGCGGTGGTCGACGGCACCGGCAAGGTGCTGACAACAACGACAGTCTATCCGTTTCCGCCGAGGAACGATGTGCGCGGCACCCAGGCCGAACTCGCCAAGCTCATCCGCCTGCACAAGGTCGAGCTGATCTCGATCGGCAACGGCACCGGCAGCCGCGAGACGGAAAAGCTGGTCGCCGACATGCTGTCCGACATGCCGGCGGATGGCGGGCCGAAGCCCTTGAAAGTGATCGTCAGCGAGGCCGGCGCCTCTGTCTATTCGGCATCGGCGACGGCGGCGGCGGAATTCCCCGGCCTCGACGTGTCGTTGCGCGGCGCCGTCTCGATCGCCCGGCGGCTGCAGGATCCGCTGGCCGAATTGGTCAAGATCGAACCCAAATCGATCGGCGTCGGCCAGTACCAGCATGATGTCGACCAGTACCGTCTCGGCCGCTCGCTGGAAGCGGTGGTGGAAGACGCGGTCAACGCCGTCGGCGTCGATCTCAACACCGCCTCGGCGCCGCTGCTGGCGCGCGTTTCAGGTCTCGGCGCGTCGCTGGCCGACGCGATCGTCGCGCATCGCGATGCGACCGGCCCCTTCGCCAGCCGCAAAGACCTGCTCAAGGTGCCGCGGCTCGGACCTCGCGCATTCGAACAATCCGCCGGCTTCCTGCGCATTGCCAATGGCAGCGAGCCGCTCGATGCCTCGTCGGTGCATCCGGAGGCCTATGGCGTGGCCAAGAAGATCGTCGCCGCCTGCGGGCGCGATGTGCGGTCGTTGATGGGCGACAGTGCAGCACTCAAGGCGCTCGATCCGCGCGTTTTCGTCGATGAGCGTTTCGGCCTGCCAACGGTACGCGATATCCTGGCAGAGCTGGAAAAGCCGGGCCGCGACCCACGTCCGGGCTTCAAGACGGCGACGTTTGCCGACGGCATCGACGATATCAAGGATCTGAAGCCCGGCATGCTGCTGGAAGGCACCGTCACCAATGTCGCCGCCTTCGGCGCCTTCGTCGACATCGGTGTCCATCAGGACGGGCTGGTGCATGTCTCTCAGCTGGCCGACCGGTTCATCAAGGACGCGCACGAGGTGGTCAAGGCCGGCGATGTGGTGAAGGTGCGCGTCGTTGATGTCGACATCAAGCGCAAGCGCATCGCGCTATCCATGCGCAAGGATGGTGGCGAAGGGGGCGCGTCGAAAGGTGGGCCGCGCGATACCGGAGGCGGCAGGCCGGCACCGCGTTCGCCGGCGCCTCAGCGCCAGCCGGAGCGGCCGGCACAGCAAGGCGCGTTCGGCGCGGCGCTGGCGGATGCGCTGAAGCGGAAGTAGTTACCACGCCAGAACGGCCGGCTCCTTCTCGACCTGGCCCAGCAGCCAGTCGCGAAAACTGGCGACTGGCGGATGGCCGCGCTTGTCGTGTGGGACGACGAGATAGTAGGCGCTGCGGCTTTGCATGGGCTGGCCTGGCGCCGGCACCAGCTGGCCGCGCTGCAATTCGCCTGCAATGAGGATCAGCGGCAGCAGCGCCACGCCGAGCCCCGCCATGCTGGCCTGGGCGGCGGTGCCGAACTGCTCGAACTGCATGCCAGGCCCGGTCGGCGCGCTCAGGCCCTGATGCTCGAACCATTCGGTCCAGGCGCCAGGACGCGTCGCCATATGCAGCAGCGGCAGGCGGCCGATATCGGCCGGTGAGGCGATGGCGCGGCCAGTGAGGAATTCGGGCGACACGACCGGCGCCACGGTTTCGCGCACCAGCAGTGTGGAGTCGGCCTCAGGCCAGTCCGGCAGGCCATAGTGGATGGCGGCATCCAGCCTCTCCCTGGCGAAGTCGAAGCGACCGACGCGGGTGACGAAATTGATGGTGATATCGGGATTGTTTTCGACGAAATCGGGGATCATCGGCATCAGCCAGCGCGTGCCGAAGGTCGGCAATATGGCAAGGTTCAGGATGCCGCTATGCCGATTGCTCATCAATCCAAGGGCTGCGTCACGCAACTGGCCAAGTGCTGAACGCACCGCCTCGGCGTAGATTTCGCCCGATGTCGACAGCCTGACATTGCGGCTGTCGCGCTCGAATAGCCGGCGGCCGAACTGATCTTCCAGCAACCTGATCTGCCGGCTGACCGCGCCCTGGGTCAGATCGAGCTCCTGGGCGGCAGCGGTGAAACTGCCTAGCCGGGCCACAGCCTCGAAGGCGGCAAGGGCGCTTATGTTGGGCAAAAGGCGGCGCTGGACACTCATGATCCATTCCTAACGCTCATTGATCGGTGAATCAATTTCGTTTGATTTTTTCGAGGCGCAAGCCGATAGAACGGGCCAAGATTTTGCTTCATGCATGTCGTCATTTTGAGCGACATGCATTGTTTGGGAGAAACGCGATGGCCGCCGACAAGAACGCATTCGTCTGGGAAGATCCGTTCCTGATCGAGGGCCAGCTTTCGGAAGACGAGCGCATGGTGCGCGACGGTGCGGCCGCCTTCGCCGCCGACAGACTGGCGCCGCGAATCGAGGATGCCTACCTCAACGAGACATTCGACACCGCGATCTTCCGTGAAATGGGCGAGGCCGGCCTGCTCGGCATCAACATCCCCGAGGAATTCGGCGGGCTTGGCGCGAACTATGTGACCTACGGGCTGGTCGCGCGGGAAGTCGAACGTGTTGACTCGGGTTATCGCTCCATGATGTCAGTGCAGTCGTCGCTGGTGATGTATCCGATCTACGCCTATGGCTCGGACGAGCAGCGCAAGAAGTACCTGCCCAAGCTTGCCAGCGGCGAGTGGATCGGCTGTTTCGGCCTGACCGAGCCGGATGCCGGCTCCGACCCGGGCGGCATGAAGACACGCGCCGAGAAGACCGCCAACGGCTATAAGCTGTCCGGCTCGAAGATGTGGATTTCCAACGCGCCGGTCGCCGATGTGTTCGTCGTCTGGGCGAAGCTGAAGGGCGAGAACGGCAAGGACGAGATCCGCGGCTTCGTGCTGGAAAAGGGCATGAAGGGGCTTTCGGCGCCGAAGATCGGGGGCAAGCTGTCGCTGCGGGCGTCGATCACCGGCGAAGTGGTGATGGAAGGCGTCGAGGTCGGCGAGGACGCGCTGCTGCCCAACGCAAAAGGCCTCGGCGGACCGTTCGGATGCCTCAACCGGGCTCGCTTCGGCATTTCCTGGGGCTCGATGGGCGCCGCCGAGGATTGCTGGCACCGCGCCCGCCAATACGGTCTCGACCGCAAGCAGTTCGGCAAGCCGTTGGCCGGCACGCAGCTTTACCAGAAGAAGCTCGCCGACATGCAGACCGAGATCGCGCTGGGATTGCAGGCATCCTTGCGTGTCGGGCGGTTGCTGGATGAAGGCAAGATGGCGCCGGAAATGATCTCGATCGTCAAGCGCAACAATTGCGGCAAGGCGCTCGACATCGCCCGCCAGGCCCGCGACATGCATGGCGGCAACGGCATCCAGATCGGCTACCACGTCATGCGCCACGCGCAGAACTTGGAGACGGTCAACACCTATGAAGGCACGCATGACGTGCATGCGCTGATCCTGGGAAGGGCGCAGACGGGGATACAGGCGTTTTTCTGAGCCGGCAACCGTTGCTTAAATTAGGTGCACCGCAACATCTCTGCTTGGAGAATGGCGGCCTGATGTGTCAGGGTTCGGCGAAATCGTTGAAACGCTGAATTCCGGGGCTTCATGGCAATTCTGGCAGCCGTCTATCACCTGACCCATTACAAATATGACCGGCCGGTGGTTCTCGGGCCCCAGATCATCAGGCTGCAGCCGGCGCCGCATTCCCGCACCAAGGTGCTCAGTCATTCGCTCAAGGTCGAGCCGGCGAACCATTTCGTCAATCTGCAGCAGGATCCTTACGGCAATTTCCTCGCCCGCTTCGTCTTTCCGGAGCCGGTGACGGAGTTGAAGATCGAGGTCGACCTCGTCGCCGACATGACGGTCTACAACCCGTTTGATTTCTTCGTCGAGCCGTCGGCCGAGGCGTTTCCGTTCGAGTATCCGGAAGAAATCCGCGACGATCTCGCCATCTATCGCACCCCGGAACCGGCGGGACCGCTGCTGTCGGCGCTGCTGAAGACCATCGATCGCAGCGCAGCCAACACCGTCAATTTCCTGGTCGACCTCAATGCGCGGCTGCAGCGCGAGATCGCCTATATCGTGCGCATGGAAACCGGGGTGTTCTCGCCGGAAGAGACCTTGGCCGCGAAAAAGGGGTCTTGCCGGGATTCGAGCTGGCTGCTGGTGCAGATCCTACGCAATCTCGGTATCGCGGCACGCTTCGTTTCCGGCTATCTGGTCCAGTTGAAGCCCGATCTGGTGGCGCTGGACGGTCCGCCGGGAACGGCGACAGACTTCACCGATCTGCATGCGTGGTGCGAGGTCTATCTTCCCGGCGCCGGCTGGATCGGCTTCGATCCGACCTCGGGCCTGCTCACCGGCGAAAGCCATGTGCCGCTGGCCGCCACACCGCATTTCCGCAACGCGGCTCCCATTTCCGGCATGGCGAGCTTCGCCAATGTCGAATTCGGCTTCGAGATGCGGGTCGACCGCATCGCCGAGCATCCGCGCATCACCAAGCCATTTTCGGACGAAAGCTGGCAGGCGCTCGACGCGCTGGGCAACAAGGTCGATGCAGCGCTTGCCGCCGGCGACGTGCGGCTGACCATGGGCGGCGAGCCGACTTTCGTGTCGATCGACGATTTCGAGTCGGCCGAATGGAACACCGCCGCCGTCGGTCCCACCAAGCGTGAAAAGGCGGACGAACTGATCCGTAAACTGCGCGAGCGCTTCGCGCCCGGCGGCTTTCTCCATTACGGCCAGGGCAAATGGTATCCGGGCGAAAGCCTGCCGCGCTGGACCTTTTCGCTCTACTGGCGTGCCGACGGCCAGCCGGTATGGAGCGATCCGTCGCTGATCGCACGCGAAAAGAGCGAGGCCGATATCGGCCCGAAGCAGGCCGAAAGCCTGCTCACCGCGATTGCCGGCGAACTCGGCATCGACAAGGCCATGGTCAGCGAAGCCTATGAGGATCCGGCCGAATGGCTGCTCAAGGAAGGCAAGCTGCCCGACAATGTCGATCCGTCCAACTCCAGGCTGGAGGATCCGGAAGAACGCAGCCGCATGGCGAAAGTGTTTGAACGCGGACTGACCAAGCCGTCCGGCTATGTGCTGCCGGTGCAGCGCTGGAACAGCCAGGCATCGGATCCGCGCTGGCGCTCGGAAAAATGGAAGACGCGGCGCGGCCGGCTGTTTCTGGTGCCAGGCGATTCACCGGTCGGTTACCGCTTGCCGCTCGGCACGTTGCCCTATGTGCCGCCGGAGCAATTCCCCTATATCGTGCCGGTCGACCCGTCGCTACCACGCGGCCCGCTGCCCGCGCGTGAAGCCATACTGGCCGGACCGGCTCCAGCCGAACTCGAAGGCGCCGACGAGATGGCGCGCCGCCAGCAGGCGGCATCGTTCACCGCTGCGACCGGCCAGCAGGAGCGGGTCGAGCAGGAGATCACCGAGATTGGCGGCGCTGTGCGCACCGCGCTTTCGGTCGAACCGCGCGACGGGCGGCTGTGCGTGTTCATGCCGCCTGTCGAGGCGCTGGAAGACTATCTCGAACTGGTCGCGGCGGCCGAGAACGCGGCAAAGGCGATCGGCCTTCCCGTGCATATCGAGGGCTACGGCCCGCCTCACGATCCGCGCCTCAACGTCATCCGCGTTGCGCCTGATCCCGGCGTCATCGAGGTCAACATCCATCCTGCTTCCAACTGGCAGGATTGCGTGGCGACGACGACGGCGATCTATGAGGAAGCGCGGCAGACACGGCTTGGCGCCGACAAGTTCATGATCGATGGGCGCCACACCGGCACCGGCGGCGGCAACCATGTCGTGGTCGGCGGTGCGACACCCAATGACAGCCCGTTCCTGCGAAGGCCGGACCTGTTGAAGAGCCTGGTGCTGCAATGGCAGCGCCATCCGTCGCTGTCCTATCTGTTCTCCGGCCTGTTCATCGGGCCGACCAGCCAGGCGCCACGCTTCGACGAAGCCCGTCACGACTCGCTCTACGAGCTTGAGATCGCGATGGCGCAGGTGCCGCATCCGGACCAGGGCAACGCACCCTTGCCATGGCTGGTCGACCGGCTGTTCCGCAATTTGTTGACCGACGTCACCGGCAATACGCATCGTTCGGAAATCTGCATCGACAAGCTGTTTTCGCCGGACGGACCGACCGGTCGGCTGGGGCTGGTCGAATTCCGCGGCTTCGAGATGCCGCCCAATGCACGCATGAGCCTCGCGCAGCAACTGCTTGTCAGGGCGATCATTGCCCGCGCGTGGAAAAGCCCGCTCGACGGCCGTTTCGTGCGCTGGGGCACATCGCTGCATGACCGCTTCATGCTGCCGCATCATGTCTGGGCCGATTTCCTCGACGTGCTCGACGACCTCAAGCTCAACGGTTTCGAATTCAGGCCCGAATGGTTCGACGCCCAGCTCGAATTCCGCTTCCCGTTCTGCGGCGAGGTTCAGCATGCCGGCATCAAGCTGGAGCTGCGCCAGGCGCTGGAGCCGTGGCATGTGATGGGCGAGCAAGGCGCGATCGGCGGCACCGTGCGCTTCGTCGATTCCTCGGTCGAACGGCTGCAGGTCAAGACCGAAGGGCTGAACCCGGAGCGCCATGCAGTCGTCTGCAACGGCCGCATCGTGCCGATGAAGGTCACCGACAACCGCGAAGTGGCGGTGGCGGGTGTCCGCTTCAAGGCCTGGCAGCCGGCATCGGGCCTGCATCCGGCGCTGCCGGTCAACACGCCACTGGTCTTCGACATCTATGACCGCTGGTCGGGACGTGCGGTCGGCGGCTGCGTCTACCATGTCGCCCATCCCGGCGGGCGCAATTACGACACCTTTCCGGTCAATGGCAACGAGGCGGAAGCTCGGCGGCTCGCCCGCTTCGAACCGCGCGGCCATACGCCATCCGCCTATGTGATCCGTGAAGAACAACCAGCGGAAGACTTCCCGATGACCCTTGACCTTCGGCGGCCGGCAAGACTCTGATCAGCGATGGCAAAGGGGAATCACAAGAGGGGACACGGCAAGCCGCGGACCCACAGCCTGCTGGAGCACTACCAGCCGATCGACGGCGTCGTCGACGAGATGGTCGATGCGTCAGGCAATCCTCGCCCGGCCTGGAAGCATTTTGTCGAGGCGCTCGAGGAACTTGGCGCTGAAAAGCTCGGCCAGCGCTTTGCCCGCGCCGACCAGTATCTGCGCGATGCCGGCGTTTATTACCGCGTCTATGACAAGGCCGGTGCCAATGAGCGCGAATGGCCGCTGGCGCATGTCCCGGTTCTCATCGAGGAGAGCGAGTGGGCGGCGATCAGCGCCGGCCTCGTGCAGCGCGCCGAACTGTTCGAGGAAACCATCGCCGATATCTACGGGCCGAACCGGCTGGTCGAGAAAGGTATCCTGCCGGCGGGATTGATCGCCGCCAGCCCCGAATATTTGCGGCCTGTCGTCGGCACCAGGCCGGCCGGCGGCCACTTCCTGCATTTCTGCGCCTTCGAGCTCGGCCGTGGACCTGACGGCCAGTGGTGGGTGCTGGGCGATCGCACGCAGGCGCCGTCCGGCGCCGGTTTCGCACTGGAAAACCGCGTCGCCACCACACGCGCGCTGTCCGACATCTATGGCGAGATGCATGTGCACCGCCTTGCCGGCTTTTTCCGCCGTTTTCGCGATGCGTTGATCGGCATGGCCAAGGAGACCGACGGCCGCGTCGCCATCCTGACGCCGGGGCCGCTCAACGAAACCTATTACGAACACGCCTACATCGCCCGCTACCTCGGCATCATGCTGCTCGAAGGCGAGGATTTGACCGTCTCCGGCAGCCGGCTGATGGTGCGCACGGTTTCCGGCCTGATGCCGATCAGCGTGTTGTGGCGGCGGCTCGACGCCGCTTTCGCCGACCCGCTCGAACTGCGCCCGGATTCGCAGATCGGAACGCCGGGCCTGATCGAGGCGATCCGCCAGGGCGCGGTTGCTACCGTCAATGCGCTGGGCTCCGGCCTGATGGAGACGCGCGCGCTGCTTGCCTTCCTGCCCAAGATTTCACGGGCCTTGCGTGGCGAGGAATTGCTGCTGCCAAGTGTCGCGACATGGTGGTGCGGGCAAGCTACCGAGCGCGCGCATGTGCTGGCCAATATCGATCGCATGGTGATCGGGCCGGCGCTGTCGACGAGGCTTGCCTTCGAGGACGACGATTCAACGAAGCTAGGCTCGGCTCTGTCGGCCGGGGAGCGGGCGGAACTGGTGGCGCGCATTGAACGTGATGGCGGCGATTTCGTCGGCCAGGAAGCGGTGACGCTTTCGACGACGCCCGTCTATGTCGGCGGCTGGCTGGAGCCGCGGCCAGCGAGCCTGCGCGTCTACCTGGCGCGAACGCCGGAGGGCTGGACGGTGATGCCGGGCGGTTTTGCCCGTATCGGCCTGTCGCTCGACCCGACGGCGATCGCCATGCAGCGTGGCGGCCAGGCGGCGGATGTCTGGGTTGTCAGCGACAAACCGGTGGAGCGCGAGACGCTGCTACCGCAAGAAGGCGACAGTTTCAGCCGCACCAGGCCCGGCAGCCTGCCCAGTCGCGCGGCGGAAAACCTGACCTGGCTCGGCCGCTATATCGAGCGCTCGGAAGACACGGTGCGCATCCTGCGCGCCTACCATGTGCGGCTGGCCGAAACCTCCGACCCGGATATGCCGCTGCTCGCCGACATCAGGGATTATCTCGAACCTTTCGGCATCGATGTGGAGACGGCGATCCCGTCAGGGCTGATCGGCACGCTGGATAGCGCGGTCTACAGTGCCGGGCAGATCCGCGACCGCTTCTCGCCCGATGGCTGGCTGGCGCTGAAGGACCTGTCGAAAACCATCCATCAGTTCGCAACGACGGTCGCGCCCGGCGACGACGCGACCCGGGCGATGACAGTCATCCTGCGTAAGCTCGCCGGCTTTTCCGGCCTGCTGCACGAGAACATGTACCGCTTCGCCGGCTGGCGCTTCCTCGAGATTGGCCGCCGGCTGGAGCGCGGTATCCAGATCTCCCGCACGCTGTCGCGGCTGACCAGCGCCAAGGCGCCGGACGGCGCGCTCGACATGATGCTGGAAATCGGCGACAGCGTGATGACCCATCGCCGCCAATATCCGGTGCAGGCCGGTCGGCGCACGGTGATCGACCTGCTGGCGCTCGATCCGCTTAACCCGCGCTCCATCCTGTTCCAACTTGAAAGGCTGAAGGCCGAAATCGGCCTGTTGCCGTCGCTCGGCGGGGAGGGGCAAATGTCGCCGGCGGCGAAGGAAATCCTGCAGCTCAACACCCAGATTGCCATCAAGGAGCCTTCGGACATGACGGCAAAGGCGCTGGACGACCTCGCCTATGAAATCGGCGGCCTCTACAACAGCCTCGCCAAAGCCTATTTCGGATAAAGCATGCTCTACGACATCAGGCTTCATCTGCATTACGATTACGCTGCGGCGGCCGGCGGCGGTCGTCATCAGGTGCGCGTACTGCCGTCGACGATGTCAGGCGTGCAGCGTGTCATCGCCGCATCCCTGTCCTTTGCGCCGGCACCCAACGAGCGTTCCGACTTTTCCGATTTCTTCGGCAACAACGTCACCTCGATCGCCTTTCGCGACGCGCATGACGCGCTCGACATCAGGATGAGCGCCCGCGTGTCGGTGTCTCGGCCCGAGCCCGGGCTCGACGTGTCGCCCGATATCGCCCGGCTGAGGCAGGAGCTCGCCGCGGTGCGGTCTCTGGCACCTGATGCACCGCACCATTTCCTGACGTCCAGCACCCATGCCGGCATCGACGATGCGATCACCGCTTACGCACGCGACAGCATCGCCGGCTCTGCCGCCGGCACGGTCATGAGCCTGTGCAATCGCATCTATCGCGATTTCACCTATGACGGCGAAGCGACAACGGTGCGGACCCGGGCCAGTGATGCCTTCAAGTTGAAGCGCGGCGTCTGCCAGGACTTTTCGCACATCATGATCGCCGGCCTGCGCGGGCTCGGTATTCCGGCCGGCTATGTCAGCGGCTTCTTGCGCACCATCCCGCCGAAGGGCAAGCCCCGGCTGGAAGGCGCCGATGCCATGCATGCCTGGGTCAAGGTCTGGTGCGGGCGCGATGCAGGCTGGCAGGAATTCGATCCGACCAACGGCATGCGGGCCAGCAACGACCATATCACCGTCGGCCACGGCCGCGACTATTCGGACGTGGCGCCGATCGTCGGCGTGCTCAAGACCACGGGGGGACAGGTTGGCGAGCAAGCTGTCGACGTCATTCCGGTCGTGCTCGAAAGAGCCTGAAGCAGGTCGTACACGCAGGTATTTGCGCTGCAATTCGGGATGGACAAGACTGCTTCTCAAATACCGATGCCGCCGCTAGTCTGTATTCGTTTCGGGGTGACGATAGTTGTATCCTCAAGCGCATGGCGCGAGGTTTTGTAATTGAGAGCAATCAGCGTCGTCATTCCTGCCTGTAACGCGGCGGCGACCATCGCTGCAACGCTGGCGTCGCTACGCAGCGAGGCCGAGATCATCGGCGAGATCTTGCTGGTCGACGACGCGTCGACCGATGGGACGGCAACCATCGCGCGGGAGGCCGCGGCACAACTGTCGTTGCCGCTGCGCGTGCTGTCGGCCAAATGCCGCGATGCAGGCGGTGCCCGCAATTTGGCGCTGGCCGAAGCGGTCTATTCCTGGGTCTACCTGATCGATGCCGACGACCTGCATCTGCGGGGCGGGTTGCGCGCACTGCTCCGCAAGGCCCGGGAGCAGCCGGAGGCCGACATGATCGTCGGTGCCTACCGGCGACGGGTGAACGGCCAGGACCGGCAGATCAAGATGCCGAACGGCTACCAGGCTGCGTGCCTGGCAAATGCTTCGGCCTATGTCAAAGGCGACATACGTTCGGTCGCCGTGGGCAGCGTTCTGGCATCGCGGACCCTGATCGGCGAGACGCGGTTCCCGATCGGAATGGCCTATGACGAGGACACGCTGTTCTGGGCACGGCTGATGAGCAAGGCATCGCTCGCCATGGTTTCGCAACCTGTCATGGTCTACGAGGTTTCGCCGGTACGTTCCGATGACCGCTTTGCCATCAACCCGGTGCGGCGCTTCCTGGACTGGCGCCGGGAACTGCGCACACTCACCGACTGCAACATCCCGTTGTCGGCCCTCAAGGCCAGGGAAGGCCTTGTCGCCCTCAAGATCGCCCGGGTCCACTATGCGCGCGGCGATCTGGGCACCGCGGCGCGCTTCCTGGCGGTAGCCGCGGCCGCGCCAAAGCGGCGCTCAGAAGCTTGGCGCTGCCTGCGCTACAGGTTCAAGCTCGCGGCGCGGCGGCGTTTGTCCGCGCCGCCGATCAAGCTGGAAGGCGCTCTGTAGGCGCCAGCCAACACGATATCGGCGCGAGACGCTTTTCGGACGGCGCGTGGAACCAGCGGTCGGCCAGTGGCTTATCTACGGAATTCGCGTGGAGCCGACATGTTGCAAAAATCCGGATTGTCGCCCAGCCGACCGGCTGGCCAGGATGCTGTGTCGCCAGATGGCGCGCCCAAAAACGGGGCACAAAGCTCGGCCGACCATGCGTCGCTTAGCTATGTCAGTGATGCTGAGCCCGGTATCCGGCGGCTGAAAACAGGCAAGGGGTTTTCCTACCAGGGACCGGACGGAGGGACAGTTTCGGACACTACCAGGGCCCGCATCGAGGCGATCGTCATTCCGCCGGCCTGGAGGGATGTGTGGATTTCGCCGGACGCGGACGGCCATATCCAGGCAACCGGCAGGGACCAGCGCGGACGCAAGCAATACCGCTATCATCCGCAATGGGCCGAAGAGCGCGATGGTGCCAAATATTCGAGCCTGGTTGCTTTCGCCGAGAGCCTGCCGGACCTGCGGCACAGGATCGACAGCGATCTGCGCCGTCGTGGCCTGCCGTTCGAGCGTGTCGTCGCCGCGGTCGTCTGGCTGCTCGACAACACGATGATCCGCGTCGGCAATGCCGCCTACGCCCGTGACAACAAGAGTTTCGGGTTGACCACGTTGCGCGACCGGCATGTGGATATTGTCGGTTCAAGCCTGCGCTTTGCCTTCAAGGGCAAGTCGGGCAAGGAGTGGAAGCTGAAGCTGGTCGACCGCCGCATCGCCAGGATTGTGCGCGGCGCACAGGACCTGCCAGGCCAGAAGCTGTTCCAGTATCTCGATGAGGACGGCAACAGGCGGCCGGTCCGCTCCGAGGACGTCAACCGCTATATCCGTGAGGCGGTCGGTGACGCCTTCAGTTCGAAGCATTTCCGCACCTGGGGCGGCACCATTCACGCCGCGTCGCTGTTTGCCCAAACGGAACTGCCGCAAAGCCGGGCGCAGCGAAACAGGGCGATGAACAGCGTTATCGACAAGGTTGCCGAGCGGCTGGGCAATACGCGTGCCGTCTGCCGCAAATGCTATATCCACCCGCGGGTCTTCGAAGCGTGGTCCGAGGGGCGGTTGCTGAATGAAATGGCGCAAGCCAACAAACGCAAACGCTCAATCGATGGTCTCGATGACGAGGAAGCTCTCGTGCTGCGATGGCTGAAACCGCGAGAAAGCTGACCAGCGCGGCCGGCCGTGGCCAAATCCGCCACATCTGGATTTTTTTATCGACGTGGTGTCGGGATCGGTCTTACTGTTTCGTCCTTTGACAGAGAAAAGGACCAGCCATGCTCTACGCAATCCTCTGCTATGCTTCCGAAGATGTCGTCTGCTCCTGGAGCAAGGCACAGGACGACGAGGTCATGGCCAATATCCTCGGCGTTCAGGAAAAATATGCCAAGGCCGGCCGGCTTGGCCCGGTGGCACGGCTTCTGCCGACGACCGCCGCGACGACCCTGAGAAAGGTCAAGGGTGAATCGGTCGTCATCGATGGGCCGTTCGCCGAGACCAAGGAACAGTTTCTCGGCTTCTACACGCTCGAATGCGCTGATCTCGACGAGGCGGTGGAGTTCGCCCGCGAGCTTTCCGAGGTCAACCCGAGCGGTGGGTCGTATGAAATCCGGCCGGTTTCGGTCTTTAACCCAACAAGGGTTTCCGCATGACCGAAATGGCCTGGATAAGCTCCGCGATCAGCGCCGCCCGCCCGCAGGCCATGGGTGCGCTGCTGCGTTATTTCCGCGATCTCGATACGGCGGAGGAAGCTTTCCAGGACGCGTGCCTCAGGGCGCTGAAGAACTGGCCGCAGAACGGGCCGCCGCGCGACCCGGCGGCCTGGTTGATCTTCGTCGGTCGCAACAGCGGCATCGATGCGGTGCGCAAGCGCGCCAAGCAGGCGCCGATGCCGGAGGAAGACCAGGTTTCCGATCTGGAAGACGCCGAGAGCGATATCGCCGAGCGGCTGGACGGGGCGCACTACCGCGACGACATATTGCGGCTGCTGTTCATCTGCTGCCATCCTGATCTCCCGGCAACGCAGCAGATCGCGGTGGCGCTGCGCATCGTCTCCGGTCTTACGGTCAAGCAGATCGCGCGCGCCTTCCTGGTTGGCGAAAGTGCCATGGAGCAGCGCATCACTCGCGCCAAGGCGCGCATTGCGGACGCCGGCGTGCCGTTCGAGACGCCGGGCGCGGTCGAGCGGTCGGAACGGCTCGCCGCCGTCGCCGCCATGGTCT
This sequence comes from Mesorhizobium sp. M0239, assembly GCF_040321815.1. Classification (NCBI taxonomy): domain Bacteria; kingdom Pseudomonadati; phylum Pseudomonadota; class Alphaproteobacteria; order Hyphomicrobiales; family Phyllobacteriaceae; genus Mesorhizobium; species Mesorhizobium sp. M0239. The sequence goes on along the minus strand of NZ_JAMYSG010000041.1, from coordinate 35,291 downwards.
ACTTGGTCTTCAACGAGGGCTATTCGACCAACAGCGGCGAGGCGCCGGCCCGCGCACCGCTGTGCGAGGAGGCGATCCGGCTGGCACGGCTGTTGCTGCGGCTGTTTCAGACCGAGCCGGAGATCATGGGGCTGACGGCGCTGTTGCTTCTGCAGCATGCGCGCGCACCGGCCCGTTTCGACGGGAGCGGCGAGATCGTGCTGCTCGAAGACCAGGATCGCAGCCTGTGGAGCCGCAAGATGATCGATGAGGGGCTGGCGCTGGTCGACAAGGCGCTGCGCCATCGCAAGCCCGGTCCTTACCAGGTGCAAGCGGCGATTGCCGCGCTGCATGCGCGGGCCGAAAAGGCCGAGGACACCGACTGGAACGAGATCGACCTGCTCTATCGCTTGCTCGAGCAGATGCAGCCGTCGCCGGTGGTCACGCTCAACCGGGCCGTCGCGGTCTCGAAGGTGCGTGGACCGGCAGAGGCGCTCGCCATGATCGAGCCGCTGGAAGAACGGCTTTCCGGCTATTTCCATTTTTTCGGCCTCAAGGGCGGCCTCTTGATGCAGCTCGACCGGGGCGACGAGGCGCGCGTCGCCTTCGACCGCGCCATAGCGCTTGCGAACACGGCGGCGGAAGCTGCCCATATCCGCATGCATATCGACCGGCTGATCAAGGACGGTGCGGTACGCCCAGCGGCCAAGAAGGCAAACTGAGCGCCATCTGGCTCAATCGTGCAGTTTGGGCTTAGACCATGCCGGGGTGGTGATTTTCCCTTGAACCGAGTAATGCCACGCGATGATCGTGCCTTAGGTGCCTTTGTGCACGCGGGCAGCATGGCGCCAGGCTTTGACCGGCGTGCCTTTTGTGCATGTCGTTGTCCCAAAACCGCTGGGCACTTTTGGGCGACATGCATTATGAGCGACTGGATCTGAAAGGGACAAGAATGACGATAGGCAAGGAAACGACCGAACTGCTGGCGAAACTGGGTGTGGCCAAGGAGACGCTTGTCGGCGGCGACCTGATCGTGCGCAGCCCGGTGACGGGCGAGCAGATCGCGGCGCTGAAGACGATCTCACCGGCTGACGCGGCCAAGGTGATCGATGCCGCGCACAAGGCCTTCCAGGCCTGGCGCATGGTGCCAGGCCCGCGGCGTGGCGAACTGGTGCGGCTGGTCGGCGAGGAGCTGCGTACGCACAAGGCCGAGCTTGGCCGGCTGGTCTCGATCGAGGTCGGCAAGATCCCGTCCGAGGGGCTCGGCGAAGTGCAGGAGATGATCGACATCTGTGATTTCGCCGTAGGCCTCTCCCGGCAATTGTACGGCCTGACCATCGCCACCGAGCGCCCAGGCCATCGAATGATGGAAACCTGGCATCCGCTCGGCGTCGTCGGCGTCATTTCCGCCTTCAACTTCCCGGTGGCTGTGTGGTCGTGGAATGCCGCCCTGGCACTGGTCTGCGGCGACGCAGTGGTGTGGAAGCCGTCGGAAAAGACGCCGCTGACCGCACTTGCTTGCGAAGCCATCTTCAAACGTGCGGTCAAGCGCTTCGGCGCGGACGCACCTGATGGCCTGGCGCCGGTGCTGATCGGCGATCGCGCCGTCGGCGAGATACTGGTCGATCACCCTAAAGTGCCGCTGGTTTCGGCGACCGGCTCGACCCGCATGGGCCGCGACGTCGGTCCGCGGCTGGCCAAGCGCTTTGCGCGCGCGGTGCTGGAACTCGGCGGCAACAATGCAGGCATCGTCTGCCCGACCGCCGATCTCGACATGGCGCTGCGCGCGATTGCCTTTGGAGCGATGGGCACGGCCGGCCAGCGCTGCACGACGCTGCGGCGCCTGTTCGTGCATGACAGCGTCTACGACGCCTTGGTTCCGCGCCTCAAAAAGGCCTACGAGAGTGTGTCTGTCGGCAATCCGCTGGAGACCTCCTCGCTGGTCGGGCCGCTGATCGACAAGGCGGCCTTCGATGCCATGCAGAAGGCGCTGAAGGAAGCCGCCGCCCATGACGGCAAGGTGACCGGCGGCACGCGGGTCGAGAACGGCCACCCCGATGCCTACTACGTGCACCCGGCGCTGGTCGAAATGCCAAGCCAGGTATCCCCGGTGACGGAAGAGACCTTCGCGCCGATCCTCTATGTGATGAAATATTCGGATTTCGACGCCGTGCTCCACGAGCACAATGCGGTGGGCGCCGGCCTGTCGTCGTCCATCTTCACCCGAGACCTGCAGGAATCCGAGCGTTTCCTGGGTGTCGACGGATCGGATTGCGGCATTGCCAATGTCAACATCGGCACCTCGGGCGCCGAGATCGGCGGTGCCTTTGGCGGCGAAAAGGAAACCGGGGGCGGCCGCGAGAGCGGCTCCGACGCATGGAAGGCCTATATGCGGCGCGCCACCAACACGGTGAACTATTCCAAGGCGCTGCCGCTCGCCCAGGGCGTGTCGTTCGACATCGACTGAAGGGCTCGCCGGCTTGGGCATCCCGCACGGGGGATGCCCACCGGTCAGCTGCCTGCTGGCGAGTCAAAGGCCTTGACGAACGCGGCATCGATGATAGCCAGCTTGACGGCCTGGGCGGTCATGTACTCCCGGTAGAAATCGCCCGACACCCACATCACCGAATTGCCGCGCTGGCCAAGCCAGCCAACGCTGCCGAGGTCTTCGGCATCCCGCAGTTTGCGTGCCAGGTGGGTTCGCGACAGCTTGAGCCATTTGGCGAAATCGCCGATCGAGACGACGCCAGTCGGTATTGCAGCGAGGCCGGCATGGTCGGGATCGACGCCCGATATCAGCCAGTCCATGACGACGCCGCCATTGTTAAGCCAGGTGAACAGCGAAAAGGTCTGCTTGGGCTCGCGCACGGGACTGGAGGAGATCAGCCCGTCAGCCACCAGCGGTTGCACCCTGGCGAGCGCATAGGGCCGCTCCAGAAACGTTGCCAGACGGTTCGCGCCGTCGAGACTGTCCAGTGTGTGCAGATGAGCCATCATCCAGCCGGCGAGCGTGTCCAGCGTGTTCACTGTAGGCTGTATGGGGCGGATGCGGCCATCCTGAGCTGCCGAGAGGTGCTCGATGAAATTGTAGTGCAGCATCTCCTTGAGGAAGGCGTCGGCGGTGTTGCGGCTGGCGACGGAATTCTCCCGGATGACGTCGATGAAACGCGCCGCCGTCAACTGCTTGCGGTAGTCATCGGGCTCCCGTCTGAAATGCAGGGCAAGGCCGATATGCGCCATCAGCCAACGCTGCTGGGTGGCAAATATCGAGGCAAGCCTCGGGTTCGTCTCGTAGGTCTGGATAAGCGCCTGCGCCTGGGCACGGACACAGCGATGCAATGCCGGGTGACCGGCAATATGGTCCAAGGTCAGCGCCATTCTCCCCCCGTGCGTCAAGCCCCCCAACGCGAAGACGCAGATCACATTTTCAGCCTTCAAGGCCCGTGTCCAGACGCGCCCGCTCTATAACAGGTTATGATCGCCAGTAGACAATGTTCACGGCCCGGGCAGATATCGATCGCGCCGATCCTTCAGCGGTCTTCCGGAGCTGGAAAACAGGCGTCGAAGGCCGCATCGACAATGGCCAGCTTGGCGGCCTGGACGGTCATGTACTCCTGGTAGAAAGTGTTCGATACCCACATCACCGAATGGCCGCGCTGGCCGAGCCAGCCGATGCTGCCGAGTTCCTCGGCAGCGCGCAGCTTGCGGGCGAGGTGGGTCCGCGACAGCTTGAGCCATCTGGCGAAATCTCCGATCGAAACCACGCTGGTCGGAATCCGGTGCAGGCCGGCATGATCGGGGTCGATGCCCGACATCAGCCAGTCCATGACGATGCCGCCATTGTTGAGCCAGATGAACAGGGAAAAAGTCTGGTTGGGCTCGCGCACCGGCTTGGAGGCAAGCAGGCCGTCCGCCACCAGAGGCTGCAGCCTGACAACCATGTCGGGCCGCTCCAGGAACCTGGCCAGCCGGTTGCCACCGTCGAGATGATCCAGCGTCTGCAGATGGGCAAGGACCCAGCCGGTGAAAGTCTGCACGGTTGCCGCCGTTGGCTGCAAAGGGTGCGTGCGCCCGTCGCCACCCGAAACATACTCGGCGACATGATAGTGCAGCATCTCCTTGATGAAAGCGTCCGCCGTGTTGCGGCTGGCCACCGCGTGCTGGTGTACGAACTCGATGAAACGCGATACCGTCAGCTCCTTGCGGCGGTCGTGCGGATCGCGCCTGAAATGCATGGCAAGGCCGACATGACCCATCAGCCAACGCTGCTGCGTGGCGAAAATGGAAGCCAGTCGCGGGCTCGTTTCATAGATGTTGATCAGCGCCAACGACTGTGCCTGGACACAGCGATGCAGGGCCGGATGGCCGGCAATGTCTTCCAGATTCAGCGCCATCCTCCTCATGTTCCGAGTTAACTCCAACAGCGGAGTCGCGTCCACATTTTCCAGCCTTCGATAGCTGTGTCCAGAGGCACCAAATGCGAAGAGCAAGCCCAACCCGAACATGGGGCCGGCCACGATCGGTTCATGGGATCCGCTAACCGATTGCTATGGCTTGGAAAACCCCTCCCAATAATAGTCAGCCGGAGGGCCGCCCGTTGAATTGACCTTCCCCAGGGCCCGGCATAGTTTCCGCGACATCCGAGCGGCGGGGGCACGCCTTCCCGGAAGTGAGTTCGAAAGCAGAAGCCAATTAACGAGCGATGAAATCTCGCGCGGTGGCGAAGTTTTGCCGAACTCTACCTCGAAGGACGAGTGATTGAGTGAAGTATACAAGCAAGATCGCGGTTGGCAGGGATAACGACTGTCACCCAGTTTTCGGTGAGCTGGCAGCCCGTAAGGGATGGTTGATCCTGTTTGCCGTCTCGGCGTGCCTGTGGCTTCAAGCCGGCGCGTTTGCGCAGACAGCCAGCCAGATCACGCCGCCCAGCTTTCGGCCGCCGCCGGCAGCCAACACGGCAGGTGTTTCCATTCCCGAAGGTGAGGGCCTCGAGGCGCCGGCGGGCGCCGGGAAGCTCAGGGTCAAGCTCGGGGATGTCAGGGTCGAAGGCGGCTGGCCCGACATGGCTGACGCAACACGCAAGATCGTTGCCGGCCTTGCGCACCGCACGGTGACGGCGGCGGAAATCTTTGCCGCGGCGCGAAAACTCGAAACCGAATATGGACGGGCCGGCTATGCGCTGGCGCGGGTGGTGCTGCCGGCGCAGAAGCTCAACGACGGCGCAGGGCTCCGGCTGGTCGTCGTCGACGGCTTTCTCGAACGGATCGACACCAGCAATCTGCCCGAGCGCATACGCGGGCGGGTCGAGGCAACGCTGGCGCCGCTCGTTGGACAAAAGAGCATCAAGCTGTCGGCGATCGAACGCAAGCTGCTGCTGGCTGGCGATACGCCCGGGGCCCGGCTGCGCTCAACCTTGCAGGCCGGAACAGCCAAAGGCGCCAGCGTGCTGGTCATCGATGGCAAATATCGCCCGATCGGCGGCCAGGCGACCGGGGACAACTCGCTATCGCCGTCGTTGCAGCGCTGGTCTACGGGCGTCGGCGTCGATTTCAACTCATTGCTCGGCCTCGGCGAACTCGTCTATGTCAGGGCAGGCGGCTACCCCGATGGCGGCGAGAGTGGCCTGTTCACGGATGGCCCACGCAATCGCAACTATGCCGCGGGCATCGTCGTGCCGATCGGCTATGACGGGCTGACGCTCAACCTGGAAGCCAGCCGCACGCAGGCCAATCCGACAGCCGAGCCCGGCACGCTCGGCTTCGGCAGCGCCTTCGAGCGTTATTCGGCGCGGCTTCGATATCCCTGGATCCGCAGCCGTGCGCTTACGATCAGCACCGAACTGTCCTTCGACGTGCAGAACGACACGCTCGACGCGGTGACGCCGATTTCGCTGCCGATCGCCGAGGACCGGCTGCGCATTGCCCGGCTCGGTCTCGACGGCATCTGGTTCACACCGCTTGGCGGCGTCTTCATCGGCAACGTCGTTGCGTCCTTCGGTATCGATGGGCTCGGCGCGCGTTCAGCCGCCGATGCGACGCCGCTGCTGCCACTGTCGCGTCAAGGCGCCGACGCCGATTTCCAGAAGCTGGAGGTCTCGGCCAGCTACAGCCAGCCGCTGGCCACCCATCTCGGCCTCGATCTCTACGCCCGCGCGCAGACCTCGTTTGGCAAGCCGCTGCTGCAGTCCGAACAGATCGGGCTGGTCGGCGCGAACGGTCTGTCGAGCTTCGACGCGGGCGCGCTGCAGGGCGATGCCGGCTATGTGCTGCGCGGCGAGCTGTCCTCACCCTGGTACGTGCCGTTCACTGGCGGCATCGTTTTGTTGTCGCCCTACGTGTTCGGCGCTGTCGGCCAGGTCCATCTCGAAATGCCGACCGCGCTCGAGACGGCCAACATCGTCGGCGCGTCATACGGGCTTGGCCTGAAGGTCGGCACCGCGCTGGCGGGCGACGCGACCAACGCCAGCCTGACGCTGGAATGGGGCCGCCAGCATCGTGACAACCATCTGCCGACAAGCGATCGCTTTTCGCTCAGCGGCGCCGTCCAATTCTAGAGAGATGACCATGCAGCGCAAAGCCCACCTCCCACGGCGGCACCTGAACCGCACCGGCGCGCCGTTGATGGCGCTGCTTTTGACGTCGACGGCGCTTGTCGGCTTCACGTCGGCGCGGGCACAGGAACTGCCGACCGGCGGCAGCGTAGCATCCGGCGGCGTCACCATCGCCAACCCATCGTCGTCGCAACTGAACATCAGGCAGTCGACCAGTTCGGCGATCGTCAACTGGCAGAGTTTTTCGATCGGTGCCGGCGCGACAGTCACTATCGACCAGCCATCATCCTCGGCAACGATGCTGAACCGCGTCACCGGCGGTACCAAATCGACCATTGCAGGCCAGCTCAATGCCAATGGCCAGGTGTTCCTGGTCAATCCCAACGGCATTGCCATCTCCAAGACCGGCAAGGTTAGTGCCGCCGGCTTCGTCGCGTCCTCGCTGGGCATCAGCGACGAGGATTTTGAGGCCGGAAAGCTGGAGTTCGAAGGCAATGGAGCTTCCGCTGCCGTCTCCAACCAGGGTGCGATCAGCATCGGGCGTGGCGGCTATGCCGCATTGATCGGTGGCAGCGTCGACAATGCCGGCTCGATCACCGTGCCGCTTGGAAAGGTCGGGCTCGGATCGGGTGAGAAGGCGGCGCTTGATTTGTCCGGCGACGGCTTCCTGCAGGTCTCCGTGCCGACCAAGGCTGACGGCAGCAATGCGCTGGTCAGCAATTCCGGACGTATCAGTGCCGATGGCGGGCTGGTCGAACTCAAGGCGGCTGCGGTGCGCGATGCCGCACGCCAAGCCGTCAACATGTCCGGTGTCATCGAGGCACGCACGGTGTCAGGTCAATCCGGCGCCATCGTACTCGGCGGCGATGAAGGCTCGGTCGAAATCACCGGCATGCTCGACGCTTCGGCCAAGGCCGGCGGCAAGGGCGGCAAGGTCACGGTCACCGGCCGCAAACTGAAGCTCAAAGCCGCCAAGGTCGATGCCTCGGGCAAGGATGGCGGCGGCAGCGTCAGGATCGGCGGTGACAAGCAGGGCAAGGGCACCTTGCAACGCGCGGTCACAACCGAGATCGATGCGAAGACGACAATCAGTGCCGATGCGACCGGCAACGGCACCGGCGGCACGGTCATCGTCTGGTCGGACGAGCAAACAAAGTTCGCCGGCAAGATTTCCGCACGCGGCGGTGATGACGGCGGCAATGGCGGCTTTGCGGAAGTGTCCGGCAAGCAGCGCCTCGACTTCACCGGTGAGGTCGATCTGCGCGCCCGCTTCGGCGACACCGGTGACCTTTTGCTCGATCCCTACAACGTCACTATATCGAACGCTGCCGGCAACACCGGCGGCAGCATGTCCGCCAACACCAATGACAGCGTCATCAACGTCACCACGCTGCAGAACCTTCTCGCAACCGCTAACGTCACCATCTCGACCGGCAGCGGCGGTTCGCAGGCCGGCGACATCACCATTGCCGCGCCGATCGCCTGGAACGCCAACACGCTGACGCTCAGCGCCTCTCATTCGATTGTCTTCAATGCGAACGCCACGATCGGCGGCGTCGGCGGACTGGCGCTCATCACCAACAATGGCGGCACCGGCGGCACGATCTCCTATGCCTTGGGCGCATCGGCGACCTTCACCGGCACGCCCGGTGCGCAGGCGCTGTCGGTCAACGGCCAGAGCTACACGCTGATCTATGATGTCAACGGCCTGCAGGCGATCAACAGCGGGCTCACCGGCAGCTACGCGCTGGCCAAGAATATCGATGCCAGTTCCACGTCCAGCTGGAACAGCGGTCTCGGCTTCATATCACTGGGCACCGACGGCAACAGCAACATCCAGAACGGCGGCAACGGCTTCACCGGCTCGTTCGACGGGCTCGGCCACACCGTCGACAGCCTGTCGGTGACGCAGTCCGCTGCCCAGTATGTCGGCCTATTCGGCTATATCGGCGCGGGCGGCCTGGTCCAGAATGTCGGCGTCACCAATGTGACGGTCCGGGGGTTTAGGACCCTTGGCGGGATCGCCGGGTTCAATGCCGGCACGGTGGCCCAGAGTTATTCGACTGGTCAGCTGTTCACCACGCAATACGGGTCCACCTCAGGCGGTCTGATCGGCGAGAACGATGGCGCACTCTCCGACAGCTTCTCGACAGTGGTCATCAACGCACGCGACACAAATGCCGCGGGCGGCGCGGTGGGCTTCAACAATTTCGGCACCATCGATCGCGTCTATGCCATGGGCGCTGTCGATATCGGCAGCGGCGGCGCGGCCGTCGGCGGCCTCGTCGGATCGAATTATGGCTATTCGTTTGTCGGCGAGGGCGGCAGGATAACCGACAGCTATTCGACCGGCGCGGTCAGCGGCGGATGGAATGTCGGCGCGTTCATCGGCAACAACCTTTACGATGGCGTGGTCACGGGCGCGTACGACACGTCGACATCCGGCCCCTACAACACCACATCCAGCGCCAAGCCTGCGATCGGCGGTGGCACCACCGGCCCCAATGTCAATGTCGTCGGCCTGTCGACCTCCAGCTTCCAGAATGGCGGCGCCAATGGACTGAGTGCCGCCTTTGGCGGCGGGACTGGCGGCCTCTATCCCTATCTGAAGAGCTTCTACCCCAATGGCGTCCAGGCGATCTCCGGAATTGCTTACAAGGATGCCGGCAACACGCCGCTGATTTCCGGTACCGGCCAACCCTATTACACAAAGAATCCCGGGCTGGTGTCCGTCGTCTCCGGCGGCGTGAACCTCGGCACAGTCTCGACCGGCGTCAACGGCTACTATTATCTCGCTCTGCCGGCCGGCGCGGTCTCGAACTCGGTGCTCGCTTACACCGTTGCCGAAGCGGACTCGGGCGCCAAGAATGGCGTGACCTTCCGGACCGGCCTGTCCGGCAGCAATGTCTCGAACCTCAACGTCTATGGCGACTGGCGGCTCGACGAGGCGGATGGCTCGATCGCCTCGCTGTCGGCGCTGAGCAGCGCCTATAGCGCGGCGATTGGGTCAACCTCTGTCGGCAGCCTGTCCTTCGCCAATCGCCAGATTGAAACCGCAGCAGCCACCTTCGCCCTCAACCAGGCGCTGTCGGTCGGCACCGGCACGCTGGCGCTGTCGTCGAATGGCGTGGTGACGCAGACTAGTGGCCTGACGGCGGCGTCGCTGGTTCTCGGTGGCACGGGTAGCTTCACCCTGACCAACGCCGGCAACCAGGTCGGCAACGTCGCCGGCAACGCCGGTTCCGTCGATCTGCGCGATGGTGCAAGCCTGACGATCGCCAGTGCTTCCAGCGCCCGTGGGGTTATGGCGACCGGGGTGAACACCACCGGTTCGGTGAAGCTTCAGACGACGGGCGATTTGACCATTGCGGCAAATGCGACAATCAGCGGAACGGATCCAGTGCTCTCGGCCGCTGGCCTGTTCGTCAACAACCGGGGCAGTGACGCCGTCGCCGCCACCAGCGGACGCTGGCTGATCTATGCGGCAAATCCCACCGGCAATACATTCGGCAATCTGGACAGTGGCAACACGGCCGTCTGGAACACGTCGGCGGGTGGTCTGGTGAGTGCGACAGGCAACCGCTATGTCTTTGCCTATCAGCCGACACTGACCTTCAAATCCAGCAATGCGACCAAAACCTATGGCGATACCGCCCTGCCGGCACTGACCTATTCAGTGGCGGGCTACCAGGCAGGCGTGATCGGCGCCTATCTCGGCGACACCGCCGCCACGACCTTCAGCGGCGGCCCAAGCGTCACGTCCGTCAATCCGCCGGGCAATACACAGGCCGGAGCAGGATCCTATGCAATCACCGTCGGCGCCGGCAATCTCGCGGCGTTGAGCGGCTATGGCTTCGCCTACAACAGCGCGGGCCTGCTTACCATCGGCAAGCGCGCGGTGACGGTGACGGTGACGCCGGGCCAGGGAAAGATCTATGGAGACGCCAATCCATCATCCTATGCATACACCGTTTCGGATCTCGGCGCCGGCACGGCCTTGGTCGGTAGCCTTAGCCGCACGGCAGGGAACAGCGCCGGGACTTATGCCATCAACCAGGGCAGCATCACCAACACCAGCAATTCGAACTACGACATCACCTATGTCGGCGCCAATTTCACCATCGCCAAGCGCGCGATCACGGTAACGGCCGATGCCAAGAGCCGTACCTATGGCAACTCCAATCCGACGCTGACCTATCAACTCACAACAGGCAGCCTCGTCAGTGGCGACAGCTTGGGCGGTTCTCTGACGACATCGGCGACGACGGCATCCGGTGTCGGCAGCTACGGCATTGCGCAGGGCACACTCAACAACAACAACTATGCGATCAACTATGTCGCCGCCAATTTGTCGGTGACGCCGCGCGCCATCACGGTGACAGCCAACGCCAAGAGCCGCATCTATGGCGACAGCAATCCGGCTCTGACCTATCAGCTGACATCAGGCAATTTCGTCAATGGCGACAGCCTGAGCGGCGCACTGGCAACAACGGCGACGACGGCATCCGGTGTCGGCAGCTACGGCATCACGCAGGGCACACTCGCCAACGGCAACTATACGATCAGCTATGTCGGCGCCAATCTGTCGGTGGCGAAGCGCGCCATCACGGTGACAGCCGATGCCAAGAGCCGCATCTATGGCGATGCCATTCCAACGCTGACCTATCAGCTGACCACGGGCAATTTCGTCAATGGCGACAGCCTGAGCGGCGCGCTGGCGACGTCGGCCACGACAGCATCCGGTGTCGGCAGTTACGGCATTACGCAAGGCACACTCGCCAACAGCAACTATGCGATCAGCTATGCCGGCGCCAATCTGTCGGTGACGAAACGGGCGATCACGGTGACGGCCGATGCCAAGAGCCGCATCTATGGCGACGCCAATCCGGCGCTGACCTATCAGCTGACCTCGGGCAATTTCGTCAATGGCGACAGTCTCGCCGGTGCGCTCGCTACAACGGCCACGACAGCATCCGGTGTCGGCAGCTACGGCATCACGCAAGGCACACTCGCCAACAGCAATTATGCGATCAGCTATGTCGGCGGCAATCTCGCGTTGACCCCGCGCGCGATCACGGTGACGGCCGATGCCAAGAGCCGCATTTATGGCGATGCCAACCCGGCGCTGACCTATCAGCTGACATCAGGCAATTTCGTCAATGGCGACAGCCTGAACGGTGCGCTGGCGACTTCGGCAACGACAGCATCCGGTGTCGGCAGCTACGGCATCACGCAGGGCACACTCGCCAACAGCAACTACGCGATCAGCTATGTCGGCGGAAACCTGTCAGTGGCACAGCGCGCGATTACGGTGACGGCCGATGCCAAGAGCCGTGTCTATGGCGATGACAATCCAACGCTGACCTATCAGCTGACCTCGGGCGATTTCGCCAATGGCGACAGTCTGAGCGGTGCGCTGGCAACGACCGCCACGGGATCATCCGATGTCGGCGGCTACAGCATCACGCAAGGCACGCTTGCCAACGGCAATTACGCCATCAGCTATATCGGCGCGGACCTTTCGGTGACACAGCGCGCCATCACGGTCACGGCCGATGCGGGCCAGAGCAAGATCTATGGGGACAGTGATCCGCTGTCCTACGGCTATGCGGTTTCCGGTCTTGGCGGCGGGACGGCGCTGGTCGGCACGCTTGATCGCGCCGAGGGCGAGAATGTCGGGACCTATGACATTGGCCGCGGCACCCTCAGCGATGCTGCCAACGGCAATTACGACATCACCTATGTCGGTGCCGGTTTCAGCATCGGCAAGCGATCCGTGACCGTCATTGCCAGCTCGGGTCAGGGCAAGACCTACGGCAATGCCGATCCGTTGTCCTATGGCTACACCTTCACCGATCTCGGCAATGGCGCGGCGCTGGTTGGCGCTCTCGACCGCACGACCGGCGAAGATGTCGGCGCCTATCAGATCGGGCAGGGCACACTCGCCAACGCGGCCAACTCGAACTACGACATCAGCTATGTCGGCGCCGATTTCAGCATCGGCAGGCGTGCCGTGACAGTCACGGCCAATTCGGGCCAGGGCAAGATTTACGGCGATGCCGACCCCTCCTCCTATGGCTACACCAGCACCGATCTCGGCAGTGGTGTGGCGTTGGTCGGCGCTCTCGATCGCGCCTTGGGAGAGAACGCCGGAGCCTACGCGATCGGCCAGGGCACGCTCACCGACAGCGCCAATGCGAACTACGAGATCAGCTATGCCGATGCCGACTTCAGCATCGGCAAGCGGGCGATCACCATAGTGGCGGATGCGCAGAGCCGGCCGCAGGGCATGCCCAATCCACCACTCACCTATTCGATCGGCGGTCTGGGGTTGGTCAACGGGGATACCTTCCTTGGCGCGCTCTCGACTGAGGCGACACAGGCTAGCCCTGCTGGCAACTATGCCATCGAACAGGGGAGCCTGACCCTCTCGGCCAACTATGAGCTGGCCTATGTCGGTGCCGATCTGGTGGTCTCGCCGCCCAACACGGTGCCGGCACCGGATGCGGCCAGCACGGTCGCGTACAACGCCGATGCCCATGCTGCCGGCGGGCCGGCTCGGGTTTTCTTCACCGGGCAGCCGGTGGATGGCGATGCGCAAACGCTGGTCGAAGACCCGCGCCTTGACGGTCCCGCCTTCTGCCAGGGCGTGGCGGACGCAGCTTCCGTCTGCAGCGTTGCCTCGGTCCGGTGGGAAATGGGGACGCGCTGGTTGGCGCCTTGACCGCGTTGCCGGCGAGACTGTCGGCAGCTATACCATCGCCCAGGGCGGCATCACCAACGCCGCCAATCCGAACGGCGATATCACCTATGACCTAATGCCATGGCCGCTTGGGACCCGGCCGTCCTTGCCGCGTTGCCACGGTCCGGTGAGCGTGCGGGCGACCACGATTTGACGCGGTCAATTATCACCTCTCACATCAGCGCTACTTCGTCAGCCGATCATGCAGGGCCGGCTTTCGCCGGCCGGTTGCTCCGATCGGGATCAGCCGCAGACGCGGACCTCTTCGATCACCCTGTGGTGGTGGCGCCAATGCTTGACCAGTTCGATATGGCAGCGATGATGCCGGTGATGGCGGCGATATTCGCCGTACCGGTATTCGCCATTGTCATATTGAACGTTCTGGTCGCCATCATACTGATTGTCATAATAGCGATCGCGGTGGTGGCGGCGAATAACGATCCCACTATCGGAATCGTCATCCGGCAAATATCGGTCGCCGTCGTCGGACTGGATGGTCACGCTTGCCGCTTGCGTCGGCGCAGTGATCCCCGCTGTCGCGGCCAATGCCAACAGGGAAGCCAGAATCAGCTTTTTCATCTCGTCCTCCTGCGTGTTCAAGACATGTTAACTCGCGGAAGAACCGGGCGTTCCGCTTAACTTTACACGCTTTGCGACGCGGAAGACATCAAGGCGTCATCGTCCACCCGTTCCAGGCGTACGAAGGCCGTCAGCGGCAGGTGGTCGGAGGCAACGCGCGAAAGCGGCGTGTCATGCGCGTTGATGGCGGCAATCATGCCGTGCCTGTTGGCCATGATCCGGTCGAGCGCCAGCAGCGGCAGGTTCGACGGGAAGGTGGGGACCGCCGGCGGCTGCGGGCCGAACGTCGCATGCAGCGTGTTGAGAGCGGAGCGGTTGCCAAGTCGCCATTCGTTGAGGTCGCCGAGCAGCAAGGTCGGTCTTTCGTCCGGGCTGTTCATCAGGTCGAGCACGACGCGCGCCTGCTGGGAGCGCGAGCGGCGCAGCAGACCAAGATGAGCGGCGATGATGCGCAGCGTCCGGCTTCCATCGAGGTCGATCTCCGCCACCACCGCGCCGCGCGGCTCCAGCCCCGGAAGCTTGATCTGGTGCACGTCGCGAACGACGCCCTTCTTGAACAGCAAGACGTTGCCATGCCAGCCATGGCCCTTGCCGGTGGCCGAAATCGGCACCGGAACCAGGCCGGTTTCCCGTTCGAGCCGGGGCAGGTCGAGAAGTCCGTCACGGTCGCCGAAGCGGTTGTCGGCTTCCTGCAACGCAATGACATCCGGGTCGATTTCGCGGATGACCCGGATGATCCGCTCCGGGTCGAATTTCCTGTCGACGCCGATGCATTTGTGGACATTGTAGGAGGCGACCAGCGTGCCGGTGGTGGCTGTCGTCTTGAGTGCGGCGGCGTTGGCCTTCTGCATCCGGCGGTCACGAAGGGAGAGAAGCATGCTTGCCGGGAGGCTGCGTCCAATTCTGTGCATCTCTGTGCTGCTCGTCCTCGCTGGCTTCAATTCAGAAGCAAGATACAGTCAAAATAGGCAATTTCGGCGTATGTTCCATGACAGACGAGTTCCTCAAGCGCACCTCCGCCTTAGAGATAGGGTGAACCGAGCCACAATGCCCGGTCGAACAGCCGGATAAGAAACGGCCGGGCTCGCAAGGCTTCCAGCGTCACCGGCACGGCGGAGGCAATCGCCGACCCGATGCGCACCTCGATCTCGCTGGCAAAGCCGGCATCGAGCACTTCCAGGTCGATCTCGAAGTTCAGCCGCAGCGATCGGGCGTCAAGATTGGAAGATCCGACATAGGCCCAGACCCCGTCGATCGACAGCAGCTTCGAATGATCGAAGGGTCCCTCGGTTCGCCAGACGCGGCAATAGTGTTTGAGCACCTGATCGAACTGCGCCATCATCGCGCGGTCGACGAGGAAAAGATTGTTCACCGCCGGCACCACGATGTCGATTTCGACCCCGCGCCTGCCGGCGGTGATCAGCGCGCTGATCAGTTCCCGATCCGGCAGGAAATAGGGCGACATCACGCGTATCGACTTGCGGGCGACCGAGAATGCACCGATCAGCAGCTTGTGGTTGGTCTCGTTGCTGGCATCCGGGCCGGAAGCGACTGCCCGCACCATCATCGGTGCGCCTGGCGATGGCGACAGCGGGGCAATGCGCCAGGCGTCGCCCTTCAGCGCCTCGTTGGTGGCGAAACGCCAGTCCTCGGCGGCGACCGAAAAGAGGTCGGCGACGATCGGGCCGGTCACCCGGAAATGCGTGTCCCTGGCGCTGTTGGAGCCGGCGAATTCGGCGGAGAAGCCTTTGCGGATGTTCATGCCCCCCGTGAAGGCGGCGACGCCGTCGACCACCAGGATCTTCCGGTGGGTCCTCAAATTGGCGTAGGGCAGGCGCAGGCCCATGACGATGTTGCCGTTGAAGACATCGGCGGGGATGTTGGCCTCGCGCAAATGCCCCAGGATGCTCGGCACCGAGTAGCGGGCGCCGACGGCATCGATCAGCACGCGGACGGTGACGCCGCGCCGGACGGCGCCGGCCAGCGCCTCGACGAAGAGCAGGCCGACGGCGTCATTGTCGAAAATATAGGTCTCGAGCAGGACGCTGCGCTCGGCGCCATCGATCGCCGCGCACATGGCGGCATAGGCCTCGTCGCCGGTCTCCAGCACATCGATTGCATTTCCAGGGTTGAGCGCGCGCCGCGCCACCCTGTCGCCGAGTGTCCGCAAGCCCGTGAACCGTTGCCCGTACCGCTCGACGATCAGGGCCTCTTCGACAGCGACGTCGCGCTCATGCTTGGCGGACACCGCGCCGTCGGCAAACGGGCGCTGGGCGGTGATCGTGGCACGGCGGATGCGGTTGATGCCGGCGACGGCATAGATCAGCACGCCGAGTATCGGGGACAGCACCATCACGCCGACCCAGCCGGTGGCGGCACGGACATCTTCCTTGGTCATGACGGCATGGACGATGCCGACCGTCGCCATCACCACGGAGATGATCGCCAGAATTTGAGGCCAGTGAGTCGCCAGGGTCTCCAACATGCCGAGACTATCCAGCGAGCGGTTGCAGAAGGCAATGCAGCCGCTCGTGCCGCGCATTCGGTGGATGGTGGCCTGCGGCCCTGGCTGAAGAGTTCGACCAGCCGCAGAGATCGATGGGTTGAAGCACCCCGATAGATCCTGTTCAGAAGGACAAACCTGACCCAGGGGAAGCATAGAGCCTGGCATCGTCCTGTTCTGCTCGGGGCCTCCGAAGCCTCTTATGCTTTGGTACCACCTCTATTGTATATCAGGAGGAATGATTTTAGTGATATAAACACTTTGATTGATGGCGAGGGGGGCGCCGAATGATGAAATTCAACTTCGATGGACCTCCCGGCGATGACGCAGCTGCCGACACGTCGGCAGAATGCCAACGCCAATTGCTGCCTCTCGTCCGTGAGATCGTTCAGGCAGCCGTCGCTGCCGGGTGGAGCGAGGAAGACGTTCTTCTGGGTTTTGTGGAACTTACATGGGATTTGTATGAGAATCGTCGCGACGATCTGCAATGACCGGCGGCAATCCGGTAGCTCTACATTGTTGAATGGCCGCCAAATGGCCAAATTGTCCCCTGAAGCAGGGCTCCGAATTCAGGTCAACCAGAGGCCTCGCGGCAGTTGGCAACTTTTGCGCGCGCAGCTTTTCACGATAGGAATTTTTTCTTGACTCGGTGACCTCAGCTATAGTACATATTCGCCCATGGTGTTGATTTGCGCCAGTGACCCGCCGCGCAGGCGGGTTTTTCGTTGATGCTCCGTCAGCCAATGCGCCGGCGAAGGTGTCGAAAAATGTTCCAGTCCCTCCCTTGTGACTGGTTCCTCTTATCCCGAACAAAATTTTTTCTTTGCGTACGGATGTTATTCACTATCCGTGGCATGTGCGTTACGCTGGGTCCGGGTCGGGCTAAGGGGGATTTCAGGCAGCGGACAAAGCGGCAGAGGCCAGGCATGAAAAATACGGACGATGCTCGGGACAGCGGCGATTCCTGGGGCGTCAATCGAGAACGGACAGCTCGATATGTCCTGGACATAATTCCTGAAAGCGCAGGTCCCAGGAGGGCCACCACGCGGAGGAGTGTCATATACTCCGTCCGCGATCCCGTCTCGCAGAAATTCCTGGCCAAGAAGCGTTCCACCGGAATTGTGCTGAGGCCCGCACGCGGAATGAGAGCCTCGCCCGGCAGCGACAAGATCACAGAATACGTCGCGCCACGCGTGCGGGAATATCTCGACGAAAACTTCGCGCGAAAAGTCGTCGCCGGATTGGCATTCGTCGCGGGAGTTTCACCGGACCCATTTCATAGCAAGGTTCGCCATGGCATTCGGCATGCCGCCACATCGCGGCGAGTTGCCGAAATCGCCTATCTCGCCGGCTTTTCGGATCAGAGCCATCTGGCCGTGGCGCTGAAGAAATACAGAGTGAGAACGCCGACCGGGGCCGGGCATGCTTCCCTCAAGAACTGAGGGCCCGGCCATGGCAAAATGGCAACGCCTGCTCGCCCGCGACGCGAGACCGGAATTTTCTACAAGGCTTGCTGAGTTTTTCAAAATACGTCCCGCTGCAAATCTGCCCCAAGCTCCGCAGGAGTCCTCTGGAATGTCATGCAGTCCGCGTATTGTTCGCCGTCCGGCCGGAACGATCCGATGACTGGCGATGCCGGTCAGCTTCGATCAATCACGAATTGTTTTTCAGGGGAACATGGAAGGAAGCCTTGGGTTGAACCTCATCTGGGACGTATCGGGAGGCCGAAAAATGCCGGGCGATGATGGTTTCCCCGGACCGGTTTCCGGAACCAACTCGCGACAGCCGACGCTCAACGCGAAAGGCGGGCTTTCCGTCCGCGCCGCGCGCCGCGTGCAGCAATTCCTGGACGAGAACTTTACGCGCAAGCTGGCGCTGGCTGATATGGCCGCGGTTTGCGGGCTTTCCCCCTATCATTTTGTGCGGGCTTTCTCGAGGACGTTCGGAATGCCGCCGCACCAGTACGTCCTCGACCTGCGGCTGGATTTCGCTGAAAGACTGCTTGCAGACAGCCGCATGACGATCACCGACATCGCCCACTCGAGCGGGTTTTCAAGTCAGAGCCATTTTACCACCGTGATGAAGAAATACCGGCAGCGGACCCCGTTGCAGGCACGGGTGGGAAAGCTTAACGCCAAGGTTAGGTGAGGCGACGCTTATTTCATTGCTTTGTTTCTTGGTTTTAAAGCATTGGCTAAGGTAACAAGCCGTTAACCTCTGTAGGTTTGCTGCGCTCTTTTCTCACAAGGCAGCAATTTCGTGAAATACCGCGGGCAGGAATCATGTCTTCCTGCGGTGGAGCGGAATTGTCAGACATTTCGTGCCGGCCAGCGGAGAGGGAACCATGACCGACAATCAGATTTCGAACGGCTCGCTTCTTGTTCAGCGTCGCGCGGCGCATTTCGCCGGGCACTGGATCGCGGGGGCCGATCATGGCTCACGCTCGACGCGCCGCCGCCTAATGGCGGTGCTGCGCATGGCTCATTGCGTGCTGGGCATGGGGCGCAAGCGCCTGGGGCTGGGAACGCTGGGCGTCGGCGGGATGTCGGCGGCGGCGCTTGCCGTGATGGGGATCATGATCCCGCAAACGGCTTTCGCGCAGCTCGCCATTGGCAACGGGACTGTGACCAACGTCGCGAACTGCACGACTCCCTCCGCAGGGATACAAAGCACTGCCATCGGTTGTGCCAGCACCGCCACCGGGTCCGCCTCAACCGCCGTCGGCGATGGTGCCAAAGTGAATGGCGACGACGGCGTGGCACTGGGCACCGGTGCCACGGCAACGGGCAACGCTTCGATCGCTATCGGCTACACGATGAGTGCCAATGGCCTCAACGCCATAGGCATAGGTGTCTTCGCGGGCGCAACCGGCGTCAACGCGCTCGCTGTAGGCGGTAACGCCAAGGCCAACGGGGACGGAGCAAGCTCCATTGGCGTCAACTCAGTTGCAACCACAGGCGCGGCCGCCTTTGGCCTGAACGCGCGTGCCGACGGATTGAACTCGACGGCGATCGGCTATGTTACCCGGGCGACCGGGCTGCGCGCCACCGCTCTCGGGTTCGGGGCAACTGCATCCGGGCTGGATTCGCTTGCCCAAGGTAACAGCGCCACCGCAACCAACCAGAATGCCATCGCCATCGGATTCCAGGCGACCGCGACCGCGATCAACGCCGTCAATCTTGGCAACCGAACTGTTGCGGGAGGGGGCGCGCTGGCCCAGAGTGCCATCGCCATCGGTACGGATGTGACGGCGTCCCAGGTTGACTCCACCGCGATCGGGCGCGCGAGCAAGGCAACGGGAACGTCCGCCATAGCGATGGGCGCGACCTCGATTGCGAGCGGCTCTGCCAGCACCGCGGTCGGCAACGCGTCCGCTGCCAGCGGCATAAACGCCTCCTCATTCGGGACGGGTGCAAATGCGATAGGAGACAATTCTCTCGCAGCCGGCGTCAGTGCCAACGCCGGCGGAGTCGGCAGCACCGCGCTCGGCATAGGTACGTCGGCCGGCGGCGCCAGTTCGGCAGCCGTGGGCTTCCAGGCCCAGGCCGCCGGCACCAATGCCGCAGCCGTTGGTCCCCAGGCAAATGCATCGGCGATAAACTCGGCAGCGTTCGGCAACGTCGCCACGGCTTCGGGCCAATTCGCGCTGGCCCTGGGCAATTCGGCCGTATCGAGCGGAGTAGGCTCGGTCGCGGCGGGCTCTGGAGCCCAGGCCACGGACGTCTCCACCACGGCTTTGGGTAACAACGCCGCGGCGACCGCCGCAAATGCCAGTGCGCTGGGATTGGGCGCCACGGCCAGCGGAGTGTACGCCACTTCGCTCGGTTCCACATCCAAGGCCACCGGTGCCCGTGCGTTCGCCGGTGGCCGTTCGTCCACTGCGGGAGGCGACGACTCCATTGCCATAGGCACGACATCCATCGCGACAGCGGCGAGCTCGACAGCAGTTGGAGCGGGCGCTGTGGCACAAGACGTCAATGCGATTGCCATCGGTACCGCCGCCGGCGCTATCTCCGCCGACTCCGTCGCCATCGGCACGGGCGCGACCGCCGATGGCGGCAAGGCGGTCGCGATCGGCTACGGCAACGTTGCCTATGGCGACGGCGCGGTCGCCATAGGCGATCCGAGCTATGCCAGCGGCACCGGCGCCTTCACCGGTGGCGCCAACAACATCGCCAACAGTGACGGCACGGCGAGCGCCACCGCGGCCAATACGGCCAACGGCGCCGTCGCCATCGGCAACAACAACAAGGCCATCGGGCAGGGCTCGGTGGCACTGGGCAACGGCTCGACCGCGGGTGCGGCCGGCCTCGCCGGCAATGTCGCGCTGGGTAATGGCGCGACAGCGGCGGCGAGCTCCGGCGACGTGGCGCTCGGCTCCGGCTCGGTGACCACCACGGCCGTCGGCACGGCGAGCGGCGTGGTCAACGGCACGACCTACGCCTTCCAGGGCACCAACCCGCTCTCGACCGTCAGCATCGGCGCGGTCGGTGCGGAACGCACGCTCACCAACCTGGCGGCGGGGCGCGTCAGCGCGCTCTCGACCGATGCGATCAACGGCTCTCAGCTCTTCGCCACCAACCAGGCCGTCGACGCCATTGGCGTCACGCTCAGCAACATCAATGTCGGCGGCGGCATCAAGTATTTCCACGCCAACTCGACCCTGGCGGATTCACAGGCTCTCGGAACGGATTCCGTCGCGGTCGGCCCGAACGCCGTGGCCAACAATGACGGCGACGTGGCGATCGGCCTGAATTCGACATCGGGCGCAACGACCGCCGTCGGTGGCACAACGATCGGCGGCGTCAACTACACCTTTGCCGGCGCCACACCGGCCGGTGCCTTCTCGGTCGGCTCGGCGGGCGCCGAACGCCAGATCCAGAATGTCGCGGCCGGGCAGTTGAACGGCGGTTCGACCGATGCGGTCAATGGTTCGCAGCTCTTCGCCACCAACCAGCAGGTCACGCAGAATACGACCGATATCGCCAATATCGGCAGTGGCGTGACCGATCTCGGCAACACGATCAACAACATCGCCGGCGACACGTCGACCGCCTATACCGACGCCAATGGTGTGGGCATCCGCTACGCCCGCACCAACGAGGCAGGCTTGGCGCAAACCGATTCCTTCGCACAAGGCGTCGGCTCCACCGCCGTCGGCTACCAGGCGACCGCCACCGGCGTCAGCGCACTGGCGCTCGGCCGCGACAGCAATGTCAGCATCGACGGCGGCGTGGCGCTTGGCTCGGGTTCGGTCTCCGATCGCGCGATCGCTCCGCTTACCGGGCAACTGCCCGCCGGCCCAGCCAACTTCATCCAGTACAACACGACCGACAAGACGCTGCTCGGCGCCGTTTCGGTCGGCGATGCTACCTCGTATCGGCAGATCACCAATGTGGCCGACGGCACGCAATCTCAGGATGCGGTAACGCTTCGGCAGCTGCAGGGCGCCATCGCCTCCGTCTCGGTGACGTCGACGAAATACTTCCATGCCAATTCGGCGGCGGGCGACTCGCTGGCGGTCGGCGCGGAATCGGTCGCGGTCGGCCCGACGACGGTCGTCAACGGCGACAACGGCATCGGCATCGGCAATGGCGCCACTGTCGAGCAGGATGCACCCGGCGGCACAGCGATCGGCCAAGGCGCCCACGTGATGCTGGCCGACGGCCTGGCGCTCGGCACCAATTCGCTGGCGTCCGGCATCCAGTCGGTGGCGCTCGGCGCCGGCGCCCAGAGCACCTTCATCAACAGCGTTGCGCTCGGCGCGCAGTCCATCACCAGCGTCGGCGCGCAGGCCGGCTACACGGCCTTTGCGCTCGCCGGTTCGCAGACCTCGGTCGGCGAGGTGTCGATCGGCGCCGCCGGGGCCGAACGCAAGCTCACCAACGTCGCGGCGGGCTCGGCCGATACCGACGGCGTCAACGTCTCGCAATTGCGCGGCGTGACGCAAAACGTCAGCAACCTGTTCGGCGGCGGCACGACCGTCAATCCCGACGGCTCCATCACCGGCCCGACCTACACCATCCAGGGCAACAACTATTCCACCGTCTATGACGGCTTCACGGCCGTCGACAATGCGCTGACCAGCATCAGCAATGGCGGCGGCATCAAATATTTCCACGCCAACTCTACGCTGGCCGACAGCATCGCCGGCGGCACCAACGCCGTGGCGATCGGGCCGGAGAGTGTGGCGAGCGGCACCGACAGCCTGGCTGCGGGACATGGCTCGACGGCCACCGGGCAGGGCGCCGTCGCGCTCGGCCAAGGCGCCAAGGCCAACAACGCCAACGATGTGGCGCTCGGTTCCGGTTCGGTGACACAGACCGCCGTCGGGACCTCCAGCACCGTCATCAACGGCAAGACCTACACTTATGCCGGGACGACGCCGACCGGAACCGTCAGCGTCGGCGACGCCGGCGCCGAGCGGACGATCACCAATGTCGCCGCCGGCCGCGTCGATGCCGGCAGCACCGATGCGATCAACGGCTCGCAGCTCTACGCCACCAACACGGCGATCGAGGATCTGAAAGCCGGCGTCGGAAACCTTACCCAGAACGCGGTGACCTATGACACCCAGGGCGGCAACAAGACGAACACCATCACGCTGCAAGGTGGCGACGTCAACGCGCCGGTCGTCATCTCCAATGTCGGCCCCGGCGTCAAAGGGACCGATGCGGTCAACGTCGACCAGATGAACCAGGGCCTGACCGCGGGCAAGAGCTATACGGACAACCGCGTGGCCTACGCTATCGATACGTCCAACGACTACACCGACAAGGTGGCGGTCACGACCTTGCAGCAGGCCAACGACTATACCGACCAGAAGCTCAGCCAGCTCAATTCGGACATCAGCGGCATCCGCGACGAGGCGCGGCAGGCGGCCGCGATAGGCCTTGCGGCCGCCTCGCTGCGCTATGACGACCGGCCCGGAAAGCTGAGCGTCGCGGCGGGTGGCGGCTTGTGGCGGGACGCAGGCGCGTTCGCCTTCGGCGCTGGTTACACCAGTGAAGACGGCCGCATCCGGGGCAATCTGTCGGGCACGGCCGCGGGTGGGCATGTCGGTGTCGGCGCCGGCATCAGCTTCACCTTGAACTGAGGCAGGAATGAAAGGACTTGTTGCCCTGACCTGCCTGGCGCTCTGCGGCGGCCTCGTGCCGTCCGCCGGGCAGGTCGCGTCGACCTACAGGATCAAGCCATCGGACGTAGTGGTGCCGCCCGAGGTCAAGCTCGGAGACTATCAGCGCACCATCCGCCCATTCGATAACTGGACGCTGATCTGCGACGAGAACCTCAAGGCTCGCAAGAAGGTCTGCAACGTCTCGCAGATCATCGAGGACGCATCAGGCAAGATGGCTTTCAGCTGGTCGCTCGCCGCCACCCAGGACGGCAAGCCGTATATGATCCTGCGCACCGCTCCGAACGCCAGGAGCGATGGCCTGGTGTCACTGAAGTTCGATGGACAGAAGCAGCCGATCGACGTGCACCTGAACGGCTGCAACGAAATGGTCTGCGTCGGCATGTTGCCGGTAGGCCCCGTCATGCGCCGACAGATCTCGCAGAATGCGACACCGGCGATCTCCTATTCGACGGTCGACGGTCAGACGATCACCGTGACCGCAACGCTCAAGGGGCTGTCAGAGGCCCTTTCACCACTCAAATAACCGGGGCATCACCATGAGCCAGCAGGACCAGTTCACGTCCGCGAAACGCACTGCGACCGTCGAGGCGGATCGGCAGAGGCGGGCCGAGTCCCCAAGGCGGCGCTGGCCACGCGTGGCCGGATATTCACTTCTGGGATTGGTCGTGGCGGGCCTTGGCTTCGCCGCAGGGAACTATGCCGCCATCGCCAATCTGGTCGGCGGCGCGACGGCCGCACCCGCAGAAACTGCGGCGGCCCCCGTGCTTCCGGACACGCCCTTCCTCGAGCATGTCAAGCAGGCCGGAGTGCAGGCCTGCTCGACCGTCTATCCGGCGCTCGGACAGATTCTGACGAACGGCACGAAATACAGCGTCAAATCCCTGTGGAACGACCAGGCCGCCGACAAGCACGCCATCCAGGCCTTTGTCGGCATGGATTATGCGTCGGAACGCTATAGCGGACCGGCCGCCGGCATCGTCTTCGCATCGCCCACCGCCACGGGTTGCGAAGGGGCGATGGTGCGGGTGGCGCCATTCGCCAGCCCGTGCGCCGACATCGCATCCATCCTGCCGCAGGGCAGCAAGATTACCGACCATCTCGGGCAGGTCGAGGTCTACGAGCTCGGCGGCAATGCCGGTGAAGCGCTTCTCCTGCCGACGGGCAAAAGCTGTGTGGTGATCTCCCTCGCTTCGGCGGCGAAGTAGGACGCGAAGCGATTGAGGTTAAGGAAAGGATGCCGACCATGAGATTGCAGGCTTTGGCAGTTTTGGGCTTGACCCTGTTGTGGAGCGGACAAGTCGTCTCGGCCGACCTTGTGGCCCCATCGGAACCGCAACAGGAGGAAAAAGGCATCTGGGCGGCCATTGCCTATTCGCAGGCCGATAGCAAATACGGCTTCTTCTGGGGCGCCGACAAGCGGCAGGAAGCGAAGGACATCGCACAGAAATATTGCGAGAACGCGGGCGGAAAGGCCTGCAACGTCGTCACCGTCTTCCGCAACCACCGCCATTGGAATGATGACGACGAGACCGGCTTTCCCTACAAGCACTGCGGTGCACTCGCCGTGGCAGACAAGGTGGAGAACCGTTTCACGCCCTGGGGCGTGAACTCGGCCGAGACCCGTCGCGAAGCGGAGGATCTCGCTTTGCAGGCCTGCGAGGCGGCGGGAGAGAAATGCAAGATCCGCGAGTGGGTCTGCACATGAAGCCTGGCCCGAAGGCCGTCTCCGCATGTGGGGCAATTCTATTCTCGTTGATGTCGCCGGTGTCTGCCCAGCAACAGGTGGCGGCTGTCCCGGATGGACCCTCATCGCTGCGTGAAGTCTATCAGGATTGGAGTGTGACCTGCTCGGTTCGAGAGAAGGCGAGAGTGTGCTCGCTCGCGCAAGATCAGGTCCAGCAGAACGGGCAGAGGCTTCTTGCCGTGGAGATCGCGGCACGCCCGGACGGCTCGACGACGGCTACCCTGCTTCTGCCCTTCGGCATCCTGCTCGACCCGGGCGTGACGCTGCAGATCGACGATCAGCCGCCACTGTCCCCGCAGCGCTTCAGGACCTGCCTGCCGACGGGTTGCGTCTCGGTCTTTACCGTCGATCGGCCGACGCTTGGAAAGCTGAGGGGAGGCTCGGTGCTGAAGCTCAATGTGACGACGGACGCCGAGACCCCGCTGAGCTTCCCGGTCTCGCTTCGCGGCCTGACCGCGGCGCTCGACCGCATGGTGGCGTTGAGCGCAAATTAGGGTGCGCGCTGACCCAGCTTTTGGCCGCAATCAGCGACATGACGCGCACGCCGGCCGCCGCGACGGAGTATTTTGGGGCGGCTGCCGAGAGGGCGTACCTGAAAATGGCTCAACTTCAGGTTGGGTCATCAACAGCCGCCATACCCACATGGCATGATTCTGGCCATATCGGCCCACTGACCTGCCGTTTTTCGGGCTATCCCGCAGAGTGCGGCGTCCGGATACAACCGTAGCGAGCCGACGTTATGTGCTATTTTTGCTACATCTCGCAGCCTTGTTGCCCAAAAAGGCTATTTAGCGACTTCTAAATCAATAATCGCTCACATATTTCGTGAATTTGTGAATAATCCACCGACGGGCAGGCCTTGGCTTGGTTAGCGCTCTGAAAAGGACGCTGGGGAAACGTTAGGGTGGGATTGATGAATACGACAAACATGTCGACCATAGGCAGGCGCCTTGGTCTTTTGATGGCGGCCACCATGCTGACCTGCGGGAGTGCTCATGCGCTTACGCTCAAGGAGGCGATGGCTGTCGCGGTGGAATCCAATCCCGAGATTGGACAGGCGATCGAAAATCGCGAAGCAATCGAGTTCGAGTTGCGGCAGGCCAAGGGCCTTTATCTTCCCAGTGTCGATGTCGAGGCATCGGCCGGCGTTCGCCGGCTCGACAATTCATCCCGGCGCTCCCTTTCCATCGAAGACGATGCGCTCTATCCGGCTGAAACGGATCTTACAGTTTCGCAGACGCTTTATGACAGCGGCGCAAGGCGGGCCGAATTGAACCGCCAGGCATCGCGCGTCGACGGCGCTTCGTTCCGTGTGCTGGAACGGTCCGAATTCATCGGGCTGTCCGTTGTCCAGGACTATCTGGAGTACATGCTGCAGGCTTCGATCGTTGTCGAAGCGAAGAAAAATCTCGGCTTCCACCAGGGAATTCTCGGCGACATCCGGCAAGGCATTTCGGGCGGCGCGCTGAACGAGGCCGACCGGCAGCAGGCCGAGGAACGGCTGTTTGCCGCCAAGGCGCGCATGCAGGAGGCGACCGAGGAACTGGAAGCGGCCAAGATCCGCTTCTTCAAGACCGTCGGAAAGCCACTGACCAGCCCATCGAGGCCGGGCGATGTCTCGGCTGCGCTCCCGCGATCGCTTGACGAGGCAATAGGGTTGGCGCGCGAAAGCAATCCGCGCGTGCACATGGCCAACAGCGACATCGACGCGGCGGCTTCCCTCGTGGATGCCGCACGGGCAAAATTCGGCCCCTCCATCATCGCTGAAGGTCGCGCCCGGGCGGGAACTGACATTGACGGCGACGATGGCGACACCAGCGACCTTCAGGCGCGCGTGGTCCTGCGGTGGAATCTCTACCGCGGTGGTATTGACAAGGCCAACGAGCAGGAGCAGATCCGCCGCACCAGCGAACAGCGCCTGGCGCTGCATCAGGTGCAGCGCGAAATCGAGGAAGCCGTTCGCACGTCATGGGATCGCCGTTTCCGGCAAGCCGATCTGGCAAAGACCCTGAGGCAGCAAGCCGCCGCCAATGAGAAGCTGGTCGCTTCCTATCGCGAGCAGTTCAAGGTTGGACAGCGCTCGCTGCTCGACGTGCTGGATGCGCAGAATACGCGGTTCAACACGGCAACGCTGGCGGATACCGCGTCCTACGCATCGCTGTTTGCCCAGTACCGGCTTCTGGCCGCGACCGGACAGTTGCTGAAAACGATGAACCTTCAGCCGGCAAAGCAAGCGACAGCCTATGCACGCACCGAGTTCGCAGCACCGGAAACCGCGGACACTGAAACTTATGCGCGGACGCCATCGGAGCAGAAGAACGACCTGCCATTCGATATTCTCGCCCCGGTGAGGAAGAAGTAAGACGACGCAAGGCCCAGCGAGCGTCCTGACGGGCAGATCGTGAACCAGCAACCCAACATCCTCTCCCCCAAGGAGGCGTTCAAGGCCTGTTTCTCAGCCGTTGCCGGATATCTCGGCAGGCCGAGCGCGGAGACCGTGCTGTTTGCCGGCGTGCCGCTCTCGGACACGCGAATTGCGGTCGACGACATCAGGCACCTTGCCGAACGCATCGGCCTGGAAGTCACCGAGTTCAACCACCGGGATTTTCTCAGGGGGCGTATCGATCTGCCCGCAATCGTCTTTCGCGTCAGCCAATTGCCCGTTGCCCTGCTCGCTCTAGGCGAAGACGATGCGTATATCACCGCGCCCCAGGAAGACGGCCGCACCGCGATCGGCCGATCGGAACTGGCCGCCAGCTACATCAGCGGCGGCGCTTCCTTCTCGATCACCTACGCCAATGCCGCCGAGACCATGTCGGTCGGCTCGGCGGCCAGGATCGAGCGGAGACATTGGCTCACGGGGACGATGGGCGCTTTCTGGCGCACCTATTCGAAAGTCGTCCTGGCGGCGGTGTTCATCAATCTGCTGGCCATAGCCTCGCCGATCTTCACCATGAACGTCTACGACAGGATCCTGCCGAACAAGGCAATATCGACACTGTGGGTGCTGGCTCTCGGCATCGGTGCGGTCATCCTGTTCGACCTGCTTTTGAAGACGGCCAGGGCCTCCCTCATCGACTATGCCGGGCGCAAGGCGGATCTCCGAATATCCTATCTGCTGTTTGAGAAAGTGTTGAACTCGTCGCTGTCGGCGCGCCCCGGATCAACCGGTGAATACGCAAACAGGGTCACGCAATATGAATTCGTCAGGGAGTTCTTCACCTCCAACACCATAAGCGTGTTCATCGACACGGCATTCGTCTTCGTCTTTCTCCTTGTGATCTATGCAATAGGCGGCTGGCTGGTGATCATACCGGCGCTGGCCTTCGTGATGTCCGTCATCGTCGGCCTGATCACCCAGCGCCGCATCGGCAAGCGCGTCGCCGCCTCGATGAACGAAGCGTCGCAGCGCCAGGCCCTGCTGGTCGAATCCATCTCGACGCTGGAGACCATCAAGTCGCTGCGCGCCGAGGCGTATCTGCTGCGAAAATGGGGAGAGCACTCCAAGAACGCCGCCAACACGTCCGAGAAGATCAAGCAGCTTTCGGCGGCGGCGGGCAACATCACCCAGTCCATACAACAGCTGGTCACCGTCGCCCTGGTCGTGGCCGGCGCTTATGCCTTCTCGGAAGGGCATGTTTCGACAGGAGCAATCATAGGAACGGTGATGCTGGCGAGCAGGGCAGTGGCGCCGCTCGGCCAGATCGCCATAACGTTGTCCCGGTTTCGCCAGGCCATGCTCTCGCTGAGAATGGTGAATTCGATCATGGCTCAACCGGAAGACCGACCCGACACGGTGGGCTTCGTCAACCGCCCCATTCGCAAGGGGGCGATGGTGTTCAGGAATGTCGGGTTTGTCTATCCAGGCTCGGAAAACGAGGTTTTGACCGGCCTGAATTTCTCGGTCAAGCCGGGTGAGCGGATCGGCATCATCGGCCGCATAGGATCGGGAAAGACGACGATGGGCCGCCTGATCGGCCGGCTTTTCCTGCCGACTTCCGGTGAGTTGCTGCTGGATGGGATCGACATTCGCCAATATCACCCGTCGGAGGTTCGTGCTGCGGTCGGCATCGTCGCGCAGGCTGGCGATCTGTTCTCGGGCACCATCAAGGAAAACCTCCTGATGGCATGCCCCGAGGCTACAGACGAACAGATCATCGAAGCGGCAAAGGCGGCCGGCGTCGACGATTTCGTTTCACGCCACCCGCGCGGCTACGACATGAATGTCGGCGAGCGCGGCACCAATCTTTCCGGCGGCCAGAGGCAGACCGTGGCGATCGCACGCCTGCTTTTGACCAAACCGAAAATCGTCTTTCTGGATGAGCCGTCGGGCTCGATGGATCTTGCCTCGGAACGCCAGTTGATCAAGCAGCTCAAAGTCGCTTTCGACCGCGACACGACGCTGATCGTCTCCACACATCGGTTCAGCATGCTTGAGCTGGCCGACCGCCTGATCGTTATCGAACGGGGCAAGATCGTTGCCGACGGACCGAAGGACCAAGTCATACAGGCGTTGCAGAAAACAAGCGCCTGACAAAACAATTATTGCTGCATCCAATGCGTTGGGGCGTGGGAAATGCTTGCCAGGGAAGATCGACCGCCGCTGTTTGCGTCGGCGTCCATATTCATCATCGGAGCGCTCTTCGTGGTCTTTGTCGCCTGGGCGTCCTTTGCCGAAGTCGATGAGATCGCACGCGGCGACGGCAAGGTCATACCCGCTTCCAAGACCCAGATCATCCAGGCGAGTGAAGCCGGTGTCGTTCAGGAAATCGCCGTGACGATTGGCCAGGTCGTCAAGAAGAACGATCTCATCATTCGTCTGGACAACACGCTCAATACGTCCAGTCTCGGCGAGCAGCAGGCCAAGGCGCGCGCGCTGGAAGTGCGCATAGCAAGGCTGAAATACGAACAGGCCGGCAATCTCTCGGGCCCATTTCCGTGCCCGCAGGACATCCAGTCGGTCGCTCCGCAAATCTGCGACAATGAACAGAAGCTGCTCATTGCCCGGCGCGGGAACTTCGACAACAAGCTGTCCGTGCTCAAGTCACGCCTTGATCAGCGCGAGAGGGAACTGGCCGAGGCGGTGGCCAATTCCGACCGTCTGACCAAGAACCTGGTCGTCAGCGACCAGGAGGCAAAACTGGTCGACGCGATGGTCAAGAAAGGCCTGATGGCAAGGACCGAGCAGCTCCGGGTAGAGCGCGAACAGACCGAACTCAACGGCCAGCTGAACCTGGCCGGCGAAACAATAAAGAAAGCCAAGGCCGCGATCACGGAAGCCCAGCTGCAGGTCGAGGAACTCGGCCTGCAACTGCAGCAGGAGGCGTTGGACGACCTTACCCAGGCGCTGGCGGAACTTTCGGTGGTGGATGAAACCATAAGGGGGGCCACCGACAAGGTCGCGCGCACTGACATCCGGTCTCCCGTGGATGGCATCGTCAACACGCTGGAGCTCAACACGGTCGGGGCCTTCGTCCAGCCTGGCGCCGTCGTCGCCGGCATCGTGCCGACCTCCGAGACGTTGCTGGTGGAGGCACGGGTCTCGCCACGGGATGTCGCGTTCATCCGCCCCGACCAGGAAGCCCTTATCAAGGTCACCGCCTATGATTTCTCGATCTTCGGCGGCATCGAGGGCAAGGTCTCCAACATCACTGCCGACAGCCTGGTCGATCAGAAAACCGGGGAACCCTACTATCAGGTGCGCGTGGCGACGGACAAATCCACTCTTCAAAGAGACGGCAAGGCCTATTCGATCATTCCCGGCATGATCTGCTCGGTCGACATCAAGACCGGGCGCAAGACGATCCTGCACTACCTCCTGAAGCCGATCAACAAGGCGCGCGAGGAGGCAATGAGTGAGCGGTAGCGCCAGCCCTCATCCTGATGGCGAGCGACTGCTTCCGCCAGTCGCGGCCGAGGATTTTGGGCTTGAATTTCGGGTCGTGGCGCGTGGCGGCATAAGACGCGGCATCCGCTTGGAGCGGGCATTCTGGTTGTCGCTGAAGCAGATGGCCGAACGCAGGAAATGCACGATCGGCATGCTCATCGACGAGATCGCCGAAAGCCAGGCACAGACAGGCAATTTGACATCCGCGATCCGGGTGGCCTGCATGCGTGGATTGGCGGATGAAAACCTGACCTTGCGAAGGCTTGCATCGATCAACACCATCAACGCCATACTGGTCGCTTGCCCGTCCCCGGCCTTTGCGCTGGCATCGTCGAAGAAGATCCTGTCGTTCAACGCGCCGTTCCAGCAACTGGTCAAACGTCAATTGCCGATCGCCCCAAGCGATGACGCACGGCACGATCTCAAGCTGGCATTGGACCTCAACGTAGCCGACATCTTCGCGCGGCTCGATGCCAATGGCGAATCGCCGGTGGCCACCGGCTTTGTCATCGGTGCGGGTGACCGTCGTTACCGGGGGCAATTGAATGCGGTGCGGGCTCCGGTGCTCGAGCCAGAGCTGCTGATGGCGTTCGTCTTCGGCGGTTGAATCACCACCAATCCAACGAGAACTTATGGCTGAAAACCTTCGCCAGGTGCGACGGTTGCGAAACCGCCTTTGATGTCAGCCATCTGGGCTCCGCCCGGTCTTGAACCGTGGATCCAGGCCCGGTCCGTGCTGAACGAATAAAGCGGAACATAATCCGGGAGATCGCTGTCACGCACCACAGTGTTGCTGAGGCTGTCGAGAATGAAGGTGCCGCTGCCTGTGCTCACCGACAGCACTGCGTGAAAGAAGCCTCGCTTGCGATCCTGGAGGACGACAAGCGCCATGCTCTGCGTCGGGATGCCGGCCCTCAGCAGGGCCGTCATCTTGAGAATGGCGAAATCCTCGCAATCGCCGGCTCGCCGCTCGAGAATCTCCGAAGGCTTCGCCCAATAGTCGAGCTTGCCGTAGACGACGCTATCTTTCCTGTAGGCGATCAGGCGATTTACGCTGCTGTTGACGAAGGACAGCTTCTCGCTGAATCCCTTGCCTTGAGCGGCGGCGACCATGCCGGCAAAAGCTGTGCTCTTGCGCTCGCAGGGGCTGCCCGCCGAACAAGCGGTGATTGCCCGGTACACGGGCGCCCAGCGCGCCGCGACGGGAAAATTGCGCATGGACAAGGCAACCGATCCGAAGACCCCCGGAATGATCGACGCGGTCTGCACCGGATCTATCCCGGTGTCATCTCGCGCCGTTGACGAGCCATCCCCGCGGTCAGCATCTGCCGGGCCATAGCTGCTGATGACCTGACCGATCCGGTAAGCGCCCGCAGGCTGCCTGGGCTGGGGCCTCGCCAGCGAAACACCGCCGAGACAGGGCGGCGTCTGGACCTTCTCCTGAGGCCAGCCGGATGCGGCGATATCGCTCGCGAATGACGGCCCCGCCAGGCCGACAAGCCCGATTGCCAGCAGGAGCATCTGGAGCCGGGTTTTTCCCGGAACTGGTTTTTGCTTTTTCATAACGCCCACCTTTGACTGTGGACGCTACCAATCTTGTCTCAAATTATTGGAAAGGAAGGTGGATAAATATCCAGCAACTGTCTTTATCCAGTTTGTCTAAAATTTTATTCAAATTTATACTTTGGTTCACCAAAAAGATGCCGACTAGTCATCCGTCAACCAGACCTCCAGAAACCAACATATATCAGGTTATATTGTTGCGGTTTACCACGTGTAAAAAATGCCGGGCAATGCATATCATAATATATGAAATAGATTAGGGGGCAGTTGCAAAGTAGAAGTGGCCGCTGTCTCTATCCGGTAAATATCGGAGGGGTTTCAGCCATGACGAACAATATCGAGTTGGACAGCTTTTCGGCTTCCTTGAACGAGCATTCCGCGTCCAATGAACACGCCGATCAGGCGTCGCCGGCGGAGATCCGGGTCGCACAGGCAAATTCGACGCAGCCCGCGCCGGCAGCGTCCGAACCGGTGCCGGTCGATGTCGGCGGCGGAGCGCCTGTCAAGCCAGAAGCCCCCGCGGAAGCAAAGGCACCGCCGGCAGCTGCGCCGCACGAATACGTAGCCGACGCCAGCCATGTGGTGAGGCTTCCCGCCAACGCCTCCATCGACAACATCAAGGTCGATGGCCAAAACCTTCTGCTCGAACAGGCCGACGGCTCGGTGATCGTGGTCAAGGATGGCGCCCTGAACGTGCCGACCTTCATCATCGGCGACGTCGAGGTGCCGCGCGTTGCTTTGCTGGCGGC
Source organism: Mesorhizobium sp. M0239 (assembly GCF_040321815.1). Classification (NCBI taxonomy): domain Bacteria; kingdom Pseudomonadati; phylum Pseudomonadota; class Alphaproteobacteria; order Hyphomicrobiales; family Phyllobacteriaceae; genus Mesorhizobium; species Mesorhizobium sp. M0239. The sequence continues at coordinate 1,857 of NZ_JAMYSG010000041.1, read as the reverse complement.
ACTCGAAGCCAGCCATGTCGATGTCGCCTTCGGCGCCGACGGTTCCATATCGGCCGGCCCGGGCGGTTCGAATTCAAGCGCGGGCGGAGACTTCTCGGTTCCCCCCGGCGGCATCGGCGACGGGTTCGACCTGTCGGCCCTGTTGCCCCCGACGGCCTTGCAGTTCGGGCTTCTGGAGCGGCGCGAGCTATTTCCCTCGATCGTCGACAGGCAGGTTACAGTGACGGCCACGTCATTGCTTGCCCCATCCGAAGCGGCCAGTGAAACAGGCCTTGATGGCGATGAGAATCAGTCGCCCGGCAGTGACGCGCTAAGCGATGCTGAAACGTCCGGCACTGGAACGATCAACATCGATGCGCCGGATGGAATTGGGTCGATTGTCATCAATGGCGTCACCGTCACCGCCGTCGGCGATCAGATACAAGGGCAGTACGGCTTCCTGACGATCGTCTCCTTCAATCCGAGCACCGGTGCCATCGAATACAATTACACGGTGACCGAATCGGTCTCCCACACGGATCAGACACCCGGCTATGATCCGAGCACCGATACGGTTCCTGACAATTTCAGCATCACTGTCACGGATGTCGACGGCGATTCGGCCAGCACCACCTTTGCCGTCGCCATCGTCGACGACGTGCCGACGGCGGTTGCCGATATTGACAGCATTGCGGCGGGCCAATTCGGCCCCGCGACGGGCAATGTGCTGGTTGGCGGCACCGATGTCGTCGACGCCAACACGACAGACGGCGTTGCCGATACCCAAGGCGCCGACGGCGCGACCGTGGTGGGCGTTGCCAAGGGCACGACGAATGTCGATCTGGACAGCACGGCCACGCTCAACAACCCTCTCCAGGGTGAATATGGCAAGCTGACGCTGCTCAGCGACGGCAGCTATACCTATGTGCGCGACGCCGGCACGCCTGGCGGCGTCAACGACGTCTTCACCTACACCATCAAGGACGGCGACGGCGACACCTCGCACACCACGCTGACGATCTCGATCGGCAACTCGACGCCTGTGATCACCGACCTGACGCCGGAGGCCAATGGCGGCGACGTCATCGTCAACGAAGCGGCATTGAATGTCGGCACGCCGGGCGGACCTGGCTCAGATCCGGCAAGCACGGCGGAAATCGGCGCCGGCACCTTCACCATCTCCTCGCCCGACGGCATCCACTCGCTGGCAATCGAGGGCAACGCCTTCATTACCGACGGCGTGTTCACCGCGGGCTCGTTCACCACCGCGCTCGGCAACACACTCAACGTGACGGGTTACAATGCCGCCACCGGCCAGGTGAGCTACACCTACACGCTGGTCGACAACGAGGCGCATGATCCCATTCAGGGCACCAATAACCTGTTCGAGAACTTCACCGTCACGCTGACCGACCAGGATCTGCAGAGCGCCAACGCCACGCTATCCGTCAAGATCGTTGACGACGTGCCGACGGCGCATGATGAAGCCTCGCAGTCGATTGCGGAAGGTGCCCCAGCGCTTACGGGAACATTGGACTTCGTCGCCGGCGCCGACGGCGCGACGGTGACGCATGTCAACGGCACGCCGCTGATCTTCGATCCCGGCACGGGCTACTCGCAGTCCATCGACATCGGCGCCGGCACCATCCAGGTGAAGGCGGACGGTTCCTACACGTTCACGCCGGATGCCTCGGTCGACAACAGCTCCGGTCCGGTGGCGGTCAACGCGACCTACACGGTGACGGATGGCGACCTCGATACTTCGACGGCCAACATCGCCTTCTCAATCACCGACGGCGCAGGCCCGGTTGCGGGTGCTCCGATCACGCTGGCGCTTGACGACCAGAACCTGAGCGACGGCTCGACACCGGCCGGCCC
>NZ_JAMYSG010000040.1:0-52874 GCF_040321815.1 Mesorhizobium sp. M0239 | reverse complement strand
GACCTTGGCTCAATCGCTCTAATCCCACGAAATCTCTCTCGTGTAGATACAAGGTGGCTCGGCGAAGCCGAGACGGAGAGGGGGAAGCCGCTCACCAATTGCGCCGCCGCCCCCGACAGCCTACCCGAACAGCCGGTCCAGTATCTTGCCCTCAAGCCGCGCAAGCTCGACCGAACCACGCCGCCGTGGCCGTTCCACGGGCACATCCAGATCAAGCGCGATCCGGCCTTCGCTGATCACCACGACCCGATCGGCCAGCGCGACGGCTTCGGCGACATCATGCGTGACCAGCACAGCCGTGAACTTCTGCGCGATCCAGATGCGTTCCAGAAGCTGCTGCATCTCGATGCGGGTCAGCGCGTCGAGTGCGCCGAGCGGCTCGTCGAGAGCCAGGATCTGCGGGTGGCCGACCAGCGCGCGGGCCAGCGCCACGCGCTGCTTCTGACCTCCGGACAGCACCGAAGGCCATTCGTCGGCCCGATCGGCAAGCCCGACCTCGCCGAGAATGTCGAGCGCGCGTTGCCTTGCCTCCGCGCCGGAAGCAATCCCGGTCAGCCCGACCTCGACGTTTTTCACCACGCTGGCCCAGGGCAGGAGCCGTGGCTCCTGGAACATGAAGCGCGTGCGGCTGTGTCCTTCCTCTTCGACGCCGAATGTCAGCGATCCCGATGTCGGCCGGTCGAGCCCGGCCAGAAGCCGCAAAAGCGTGCTCTTGCCGCAGCCGCTCTTGCCGATGACGGCAAGGAACTGCCCGGCCGGCACGTCCAGGTCGATGCCGTCGAGCACGGTCTTGTCGCCGAAGCGCTTGCCGGCTTGCCTGAAGGCAAAGGCCCGCTGCCCTTCGACGGAGCCGATCGGCCGCACCGGCGTGGCGACGAAGGAACGGGCTGCGGTCAGGCTGGCGGCGGTCATGGGCAATCTCTCATCCGTTCTGGAAGGCCGGATGCCAGCCGAGCGACAGCCGCTCGAGCAGGCGGGCGAGGCTGTCGGCGAGCTTGCCGAGCAGCGCGTAGATCAGGATCGACAGCACGACGACGTCGATCAGCAGGAATTCGCGCGCCTGCATGGCCATGTAGCCGAGGCCGGAGCTGGCCGAGATGGTTTCGGCGACGATCAGCGTCAGCCACATGATGCCCAGGGCATACCGCAGGCCGACGAAGATCGCCGGCAGCGCGCCGGGCAGGATGACGCGGAAGAACAGGGCGCGTCGGTCCATGCCGTAGACGCGGCCCATCTCGACCAGCTGCGGGTCGACGCTCTGGATGCCGAGCAGCGTGTTGACGTAGATCGGAAAGAACACGCCAAGCGCCACCAGGAACAGTTTGGCTTCCTCGTCGATGCCGAACCACAGGATGACCAGCGGGATCAGCGCCAGGTGCGGGATGTTGCGGATCATCTGCAGCGTCGTGTCGGTCAGGCCGCGGCTGAGCGTCGACAGCCCGTTGGCAAGGCCAAGCGCAAAGCCGATCGAGCCGCCGACGGCAAAGCCGGCAAGGGCGCGCGCGGTCGAAACGCCGATGTTGCGGACCAGTTCGCCCGACAGCGTCAGCCGCCAGAAGGCCTCGGCGACCGCGCTCGGCGCCGGCAGCACGTTGGCGGGCATGACGCCCGCGCGGCTGGCAATCTCCCAGCCGGCAATAACCAGCGCCGGCAGCAGCCAGCCGATGGCATTGCTATGCAGGCGCGTGGAAAAGCTCATGACGAAGCCTGCAGGCGGTTGGCGCCATGGAAGCCGACCGAGAATTCGTTGGCGATGTTCTCATGCGCCCGTTGCCGCCTGCTGCCGAGCCCGAGTTTTGGAAACAGAAGCTCGGCGACACGGTAGGCTTCTTCAAGATGCGGATAGCCGGAGCCGATAATGGTATCGATGCCGATCGCCTGGTATTCGCGGATGCGCTCAGTGATCTGTTCCGGCGTGCCGACCAGTGCCGTGCCGGCGCCGCCGCGCACCAGCCCGACACCGGCCCACAAATTGGGCGAGACGACCAGCCTGTCACGGCGTCCGCCATGCAATTGCGCCATACGGCGCTGGCCGACCGAATCCATCTGGTTGAGGAAGCGCGCCTGCGCATTTTCGATCTGGGCGTCGGTGACATGGCTGATCAGCCGGTCGGCGGCGCGCCAGGCTTCGTCCTCGGTCTCGCGGACGATGAAATGCAGCCTGATGCCGAAACGCAGTTTTCTGCCGCGCAGTGCCGCTTTTGCGCGCGCCGCGGCCAGCTTCTCGGCAACCTGCGCCGGCGGCTCGCCCCAGGTCAGATACATGTCGACGAGGTCGGCGGCGAGGTCCTGGCCCGCGTCCGACGACCCGCCGAAATAGAGCGGCGGCCGCTCCTGGTGCGGCAGAAGGTCGAGGCGGCCACTCTCGACGCGGTAATATTTGCCGTCGAAATTGACCCGCTGGCCCGACACCAGGCCGCGCCAGATGGTCAGGAACTCATGCGCCTGGGCATAGCGCTCGTCATGCGGCAGGAAGACGCCGTCGCCGGCGAGCTCGGTCGGGTTGCCGCCGACCACGACATTGAGCAGCAGGCGGCCATTGCTCAAGCGGTCGAGGGCGGCGGTCTGGCGTGCGGCGAAAGTCGGCAGCGTGACGCCCGGCCGCAGCGCAACGAGAAACTTCAGCTTTTCGGTCAGCGTCGCGAGGCCCGTCGCGGTGATCCAGGAATCCTCGCAGTTCTGACCCGTGGGCAGCAGCACGCCGGGAAAGCCGAGCCGGTCGACCGCCTGCGCGATCTCCTTGAAGTAGCCGAATTCGGGCGGCCGCTGCTGCTGCTCGGAGCCGAGATAAGAACCGTCGCCATGCGTCGGGATGAACCAGAAGAAATCGAGCGGTGCGGTGCTGGCAGGCGCGGTCATGTCTGGCACAGTCACGGGCGGATCTCCTGGAGATATGGGTGCAAACGCAAAGGGCGCCGGGCGTTCTCACCCGGCGCCGTCAGGGGACAAGTTAGTTGCCGGGTGCTGTCCACACCGCGTCGGAGATGCGGACCGCTTTCGGGATCAGCCCGAGCTTATAGAAGCGGTCGGCGGTGGCCTGCTGGCCGGCGATGATCTCGTCGGTGATCGGAAAGATGCCGAACTTGGTGCGGTTGGCGGCGATGATCTGCGCGTCGAGCGGCACACCGGTCACATCATGCAGCGCCGCGGCCACCTTGTCTCGGTTCTGGTCGGCCCATTTCGCCGCCTCGCCAAGGGCCGATATCGTCGTGGCGATGGTTTCGGGGTGCGCCTTGGCGAAATCCTTGTTGGCGAGGAAGTAGGTGTTGACCTTGAGCACCTCGCTGGAGCGGGCCAGCACACGCGGCTGGTAGCGGGTTTCGGCGATGGCGAAGAACGGATCCCAAACGCTCCAGGCATCGATCTGGTCGCTGGCGAAGGCTGCGGCCGCATCCGCCGGGCTGAGATACACCGGCGTGATCTGGTCGAACGGAATACCGGCCTTTTCCAGTGCGGCGACAAGCAGATTATGCGCGCTGGTGCCCTTGCCGACACCGACGCGCTTGCCCTTGAGGTCGGCGACCGACTGGATCGGCGACGCCGGCTTGACGAAGATCGCCTCGCCGTCGCCATTCGACGGCAGCGCCGCCGCATAGACGATGTTGGCGCCGGCCGACTGGCCGAAGATCGGCGGTGCGTCGCCGGTCCAGCCGACATCGATGGCGCCGACATTGAGCGCCTCGACCAGCGGCGGCCCGGCGGTGAACTCGACCCATTTGACCGTCACGCCCTTGTCTTCAAGTGCCTTTTCGATCACCTGCTGCTGCCTGGCGATCACCGGCAGGCCGGTCTTCTGATAGCCGATGCTGAGCTGCTTCAGCTCCTGCGCTGTGGCGCCGGATGACAGGACAACCGTAGCCGCCAGCAGGCCGATGCCGAAAACACGTCTCGTCAGATTGAAAGGCTTGGTCAGATTGAACATTGATCCCTCTCCTTCGCTGCGGATCGGCGCCGGGAAATGGCCTCGCCGGTTGGAAGATGGATCAGGCTAGGTAGTTCTATAAATTTAGTAGAGGAATAATTTTGCGAGATGGACTTGAAGAGCGGATTTGTTTTCTGCGGGCAGCCCCAGCTTTCGTCATTCTAGGGCGAAGCAAGGAGCGAAGCGACGCGGCGCAGACCCTGGGATCCATGCCGTGACGGTGATGCTATGCTCCGGCGGTGCAAGGAACCGAGCGCCGACCAGCCGGTTCCACGAAAGAGCTCGAACCACTCCGGATTGGCCCTCTCGATCAGTTCGATCTTCCATTGTCGTGGCCAGCGCTTCAGTGATTTCTCACGTTGGATGGCGTCGGTAATGTCGAAATACTCTTCGTACCAGACAAGGCGTTGCACGCCGTAGCGACTTAAAGCCTGAGCCTTGGCCGGACTTGTGCTCGGGTACGCGGCGGCCGAGGTCGTTGGTGACACCGATGTAGATCGTACCGCGCTTCTGACTCGCGGTCATGTAGGCATAGCCGGTCATGGTTGAAGGGTAGCCCGCGTGAGTTGGCGTGCAAAGCGACATTTCTGATCCGCCGCATTCTACGACCACCGTCACGGCATGGATCCTAGGGTCTGCGCCGCGTCGCTTCGCTCCTTGCTTCGCCCTAGGATGACGAAGCTTAAGTTAAGCCGTCTTCGTGACACAAGTCGTGCCCACGCCCTTCACTGCGACCAATACTGCCAGGCCCAGTAAAAACTCTCGTCGCGTGGCGGCAGGCGGTCGCGCTCGGCGTCCCAGCGGACCGGCGTTGGCGATTTCGGTTGCTGTTCTAGCGGCTGGCTTTCCCTGGTCCAGGCGAGAAGCCAGTTACCGGCTTGGGCGAACAGCACGGCGGTGGAATGGGTCATCGTCATTCTCCTGCTCTTCTGGTTTCCAATCATTCGCGTCCCGCCCACGGGACGAGGACGCGTTCGAGCCTGCGGATGGTGAATTCGAGCACGAAGGCGATGGCCGCGATCACCAATATGCCCATCACCACCACGTCGGTGACGAGGAACTGGGCGGCCGACTGGATCATGAAGCCAAGCCCGCGTGTCGCCGCCACCAGTTCGGCGGCGACCAGCGTCGACCAGCCGGCGCCGAGCGCGATGCGCAGTCCGGTCAGGATCGACGGCAGCGCGCTGGGCAGAATGACGTGGCGGACCACTTGGCGCTGGGTAGCACCCAGCGAGCGCGCCGCATTGATGCGCTCCTGCGAGACGCCGCGAACGCCGGACGCGGTCGACAGCGCCACCGGCGCCAGCATGGCAATGGCGATCACCAGGATCTTCGACGGCTCGCCGATGCCGAACCAGATGATGACCAGCGGCAGGTAGGCGAGCGGCGGGATCGGCCGCAGGAATTCCAGCAGCGGATCGAAGATGCCGCGCCCGATCGTGCTGATGCCGATGGCGAGCCCAACCGGCACGCCGATGAGGATGGCGGCGACCAGCGCGGCGAATATCCGCCACAGGCTGGCGACGGCATGCTGCAGCAGCGTTGCATCGACGAAGCCGTCACGAGCGACGGTGATGAACTTGTTCCACACGGCGGCAGGCGATGGCAGAAACACTGGCGACACCAGTTGCAGGCGGGCCGACAGCGCCAGCACCACCAGGATGGTGACAGCGCTGACCGCGCGGGCCGAAACGCCTTTACGCTTGGGGCTGGGTCGCGACCATGGCACCGACAGGCCGTCGGCCTCGTCGATCTTGTGTCCCGGTCGCTCCGTGTAGGAAGTAACGGTCATGCCGCTTCTCCTTCGAAGATCGCATCGGTCAAGTCCGCGCGGGCTTCGGAAAAAATCGGATCGGCCTTGATCGTGCGAATGGCTTCGCCAGACGCGTAGCGCCTGGAGAAGCCGGGTTCAAAAGTCCGCACCACGCGGCCCGGCCCGGGCGCCAGCACGACGATGCGGGTGGCCAGCACCAGCGCCTCCTCGATGCCATGCGTCACCATCAGCACGCCGACCTCGCTTGCCGTCCACAGATCGAGCAGCGTCGTCTGCATGCGTTCGCGCGTCAGCGCATCGAGCGCGCCGAGCGGTTCGTCGAGCAGCAGGAATTCGGGTTCGGCGGCGAGCGCCCGGGCCAGGCCGACGCGCTGGCGCATGCCGCCGGAAAGCTCCCAGATGCGCTTGTCGCCGGCGTCGGTGAGCTTCACCAGCGCCAGCAACTCATCGGCGCGCTGGGCTCGCTCGGCTGGCCTGACACCGCGCAGCCTGAGCGCGAAGGCAACGTTTTCGCGCGCCGTCAGCCATGGGAACAAAGCATCGTTCTGGAACACCACCGCCCGGTCCGAGCCCGGCGCGGTGATCGGCTTGCCGTCGATGGAAGCCGTACCTCGCGCCGGCGCGACAAGGCCGGCGGCGACGTTGAGCAGCGAGGTCTTGCCGCAGCCGGAACGGCCCACCAGCACGACGAAATCGCCCTTGGCGACATCGATCGACACCCGTTCGACGGCAGGCTCCGCCTGGCCGTCATAGTGGATCGAGACCTTGTCCAGTACGAGATGGGGGTCGAGCACGAGATGCGGCATGGATACCTCGCCGATTTTGAAGCAAATCCGACTGCCCCGAAACCGCTCCTCGTCAGCGGTTCCGGGGCAGGCAGCACGCGGCGTCAGGGAAGAAGATCCGCGCGCGTTCGTTTGGCGTCAGGCGTTCAGTTCGAGGCAAGCGCCTCGGTGACGTATTTCGACGACACGTATTTGGAATAATCGGGAAGCACGGCGTCGATCTTGCCTTGCTCCTTGAGGAAGGCGGATGTCGCTTCCACCGCCTTGACCGTGCCGCCGCCGAGGAACTTGTCCGAAGCCTGCTCTTCGAGCGTCGGGAAGACATAGCCCTTGAGCAGCTGCGGCACCTCTTCCAGCTTGGCGCCGGTGATCTTGGCGATCGCGGCCGCCTGTGGCGACGACACCGACCAGGCGTCGGGCTTGGCGAGGAACTCGGCATAGGCGGTGCCCGTCACCTTGACGAAGTCGCGCACTGCCTCAGGGTTCTTTTCGGCGAAGTCGATGCGCACGATCCAGGCGTCGAAGGTCGGCGCGCCCCAGGCGGCGACCTGCGAGGAATCCACCACCACCTTGCCGGTCGTCTTGATCTGGCCGAGCGCCGGATCCCAGACATAGGCCGCGTCGATATCGCCGCGGGAAAAGGCCGCCGCGATTTCCGGTGGCCGCAGATTGAGGATCTCGACCGACTTCGGATCGACGCCCTCGTGCTTCAGCGCGGCGAGCAGGCTGTAATGCGTCGTCGAGACGAAGGGCACGGCGACCTTCTTGCCGGCGAGGTCGGCGACCCCAGCGATGCCGGCGCCGTTGCGCGCCACCAGCGCCTCGGATTCGCCGATCAGGCCGACGATGAAGATGGTCTGGATCGGCAGCTCGCGGCTCGCCGCCGCCGCCAGCGGGCTCGAGCCGACATAGCCGATATCGACCGAACCGGAAGCGACCGCGGCGATGACATCGGCGCCGGAATCGAATTTGCGCCAGTCGATGGTGGCCTTCGTCGCCTCTTCATAGGCGCCGTCGGCCTGCGGCACTTTCGAAGGCTCGACTACCGTTTGATAGCCGATGGTGATCTTGAGGTCGTCGGCAAGGGCCGGGCCGAGGAAGGCCGCACCGGCCAGTGCCGCCGACGAGAGCAGAATAATGCGTCGCGAAATGGTGGACATGAAGGGCTCCTGAAAAGAGAAAAACCGGAATGCCCTATGATAGTCAGCTAATTCTATCGCTCTTGTAGAGTTAAATCCTTCCAACCAAGGCGAGCTTGTTAGAAAAAAGCTGTCGGTGCTGGGTGGCGAAGCGGATGTGGCGGCTGCAAGCGATCTCCTGGCTTGATCCAAGCCGTGACGTTGGGGGCTCGGCTACTGTCCGAAGTCTTCCGATGTCGGCGGGACAGCACCCCCTCTGGCCTGCCGGCCATCTCCCCCGCAAGGAGGGAGATCGCTGTCATCCCGGCTTTCGCCAATCGCCATCGTTGCAGGTGTTGAACCTACGGTGGATCTGCCAATCTCCCCCCTTGCGGGGGAGATGCCCGGCAGGGCAGAGGGGGGTGCTGTCCTGCCAGCGTCCGGCAAGGTTCTGCACGCACCAACGCTCGAAGGAATGGCATGACCTCGATCGCGAACGAGAATTCCTAGTCTTGCCCCTGTCAGGCAAATCCATACCCAAAAAAGCCATGGATTCGAAAACACCTTCCACAGTGCTCCAGCATAAGTATAGTATTATTATCGACATGAGAGAGTTGGAGTCGGCAATGAGCGGCCACCACATCACCATGATCGCTCGCGGCATGGATCGGCTTTCGCCGTCGCGTCAGTCGATGCCGACCACATCCTGCCCTGGAGGACCATTTTGCCATCCCACTGCTCTTAAAGGGCATTTTTGTGCTTTCGAGGGCACAAGGTCGGGCTAAAATGGCCAAAGCGGCTTGAAAACGAAGCAAAATCAACAGTTCTCGGCTTGTACATCATGTCACTAGAATTTATGTGTCATGCGGGCTTGGACGCGGCGGCAACGCACGCCAGGTGTTTTGCAACCGATGGTTCCACGCCGTCGCATGACAGAGAAATTTTGATCTCATGCTCACGAAAAAGGGCAAGTACGGCCTCAAGGCGCTCGTCCATCTCGCGCGATTGCCGGCCGGGCAGCTTGCCTTCGTCAACGACGTCGCCACCGGCAACAACATCCCGAAGAAATTTCTCGACGCCATCCTGGGCGAGTTGCGCAATGCCGGCTTCGTCCAGAGCCGCAAGGGCAAGGATGGCGGCTATCGCCTGGCGCGCCCCGCCGACGAGATCAAGGTCGGCCATGTCGTGCGCGTCCTCGACGGTCCGCTGGCGCCGATCCCCTGCGCCAGCCGCACCCAGTACCAGCGCTGTGAAGATTGCAACGAGGCGACATGCCAAGTCCGACACCTGATGCTCGAGGTCCGGCAGGCGATCGCCGAGGTGCTCGATCAGCGCAGCCTCGCGGAAATGCGCGACATCGTCCTCGACGACCTATCGGTCGCGAAGCGCATCGACGACCTGCCGGTCGCGGTGAAGGTCCAGGCCTGACACTGGCGCTGCGCAGAGCGAAGGCATGCCTATGACCGGGCGTGCCAACTCCATCATCATTGTCGGCGGCGGCGCCAGCGGCGTCGTGCTGGCCGCGCATCTCCTGAAGTCGCCCAATCCCGACCTGCGCGTCACGCTGATCGAAAGGCGCCCGCATTTCGGCCAGGGCATCGCCTATTCGACGCTGCTCTCGGCGCATGTCTTGAATGTCAGCGCCGCCGGCATGAGCGCCTATGCCGACGATCCCGGCAATTTCTGGCGCTGGCTGCAGGAGCGCGGCCTGGCAACGGCCGAGCAGGCGCCCTTCTATGCGCCGCGCAGCATCTATGCCCGTTACCTCGGCGAATTGCTCGACGAGCTGCAGGCGCGCGAAAAGCAGACCGGGCGGCTTCGGCTGATCCGCGAGGAAAGCCTCTCGATCACGCCCACCGCATCCGGTGTCGAAGTGGCGCTGGCCAACGGCACCAGCGTCGTTGCGCATCTCGCCGTGCTGGCCACCGGCCACGACGAGGAGCCGGCGCAGGGCCATGCCATCAGGATGGGATCGGAAGCCGACACAGCACTTCCCCCCGACGCCGGCGTCATGGTGCTGGGCACCGGCCTCAGCATGGTCGATGCCTTCCTGGCGCTCGAGCAGCGCGGCCATCGCGGCGACATCATCGCGGTATCCAGGCGCGGCCTGCTGCCCTCGCCGCATCGTAAGGGCAATCCGATCAAGCTCGACGTCGCCGACATTCCGCTCGGCACGCAGCTCTCCTATTTCGTCGGCTGGTTCCGCGACCTGATCAAGGAAAACCAGAAGGCCGGCATCGACTGGCGCGACGTCGTCGACGGCCTGCGGCCGTTCAACCAGAAGATCTGGCAGAACTGGCCGGCTTCCGCCAAGCGCCGCTTCGTCGAGCACACCAAGGCCTGGTGGGACATCCACCGCCATCGCATGGCGCCCGAGGTCTACGCCCGCGTCACCGAAGCCGTGCGGTCCGGCCGCATCCGCCTGGTCGCCGGCCGCGTCGTCGACATCGCGCGCAACGGCGAATTCACCGTCCAGGTCCAGTCGCGCCACACGCAGCGCCTCGAGACCTTCGAGGTCGCCCGCATCTATGATTGCTCTGGTATCGTCAGGGACATCTCGACCTCGTCGAACAGCGTCGTGCGCTCGCTGGTCGACCGCGGCCTGGCACGGCCGGATCCGCTGCGCATCGGCCTCGATGTATCGGCCAAATGCGAGATCATCGCCGGCGACGGAACCGTCTCGGCCAAGATCCTCGCCGTCGGCCCGCTGACGCGCGGCACCTTCTTCGAGATCGACGCCATTCCGGATATCCGCGTGCAGTGTGCGAGGCTGAGCAAGCAGCTTCTGGGTTGAAGCAGGACCTTTGATGCCGGCGGGACAGCACCCCCCTCTGTCCTGCCGGACATCTCCCCCGCAAGGGGGGAGATTGGCAGCTTCACTTTTGGCACGTTCTCTTCAGCGTTGGAGATTGGCGAAACCGGCGGCGACATCCGATCTTCCCCCTTGCGGGGGAGATGGCCGGCAGGCCAGAGGGGGGTGTGACGGAGTGCTGCGGTAGCGTTTTGTTTGAGACCACAGCCACAACCCGGAATTTCATTCCGCATCTGGCCGGTTGATTGGCACGATCTATCTTCTTTCCGACTGCAAAGGGCTGGAAAAGAGGATACGCTGCCGCTCTGCCTCGAGGCGGTCGCTTGGTCATGGAGCATCGATATGAGCGAGCACGAGATCGCCGCAGCCGACGAATTGTCCCGCCTGCGTCCGCCCTATGCGTCGGTTCTCGACCTGATCGGCCAGACGCCGGTGGTCGAGCTGACCAAATTCGACACCGGCAAGTGCCGGCTGTTCATCAAGCTCGAAAGCCAGAACCCCGGCGGCTCGATCAAGGACCGCATCGCGCTGTCGATGATCGCCGCGGCTGAAAAGCAGGGCAAGCTCAGGCGTGGCGGCACCATTGTCGAGGCGACCGCCGGCAATACCGGCCTCGGCCTCGCCCAGGTCGGCATCCCCAAGGGCTACCGCATCGTGTTGGTCGTGCCCGACAAGATGTCGCGCGAAAAGATCCAGCATCTGCGCGCGCTCGGCGCCGAAGTGCGCATGACGCGGTCCGATGTCGGCAAGGGCCATGCCGAATATTACCAGGACATGGCCGAGAAGATCGCAGCGGAAACGCCCGGCGCCTTCTATGCCAACCAGTTCGCCAACCCGGCCAATCCGCTGGCGCATGAAACCACCACCGGCCCGGAGATCTTTTCGCAGCTCGACGGTGACGTCGATGCCGTGGTCGTCGGCGTCGGCTCCGGCGGCACGCTGACCGGGCTTGGCCGTTACTTCGCCAAGGTGTCGTCGAAGACCGAAATGGTGCTGGCCGATCCGGTCGGCTCGGTGCTGGCGCCGCTGATCAAGACCGGCAAGATGGAAGAGGCCGGCAGCTGGACGGTGGAAGGCATCGGCGAGGATTTCGTGCCGCCCAATGCCGACCTGTCGCTGGTCAAGAAGGCCTATTCCATCCCCGACAAGCAGAGCATGCTGGCGGTCCGCGACCTCTTGTCCAAGGAAGGCATCCTCGCCGGCTCGTCCTCAGGCACGCTTTTGTCCGCCGCGCTGCGCTATTGCCGCGAGCAGACGGTGCCGAAACGCGTCGTCACCTTCGTCTGCGACAGCGGCAACAAGTATCTGTCGAAAGTGTTCGACGATTTCTGGCTGGCCGAGCAGGGGCTGGCCGAGCACGAGCAGCATGGCGATCTGCGCGACCTGGTGATGCGCTCGCACCGCACCGGCGACACCGTCTATGTCGGCCCGGACGAAAGCCTGCTCAACGCCTATGGCCGCATGCGCCGTTCCGATGTCTCGCAGCTGCCGGTGCTCGACAATGGCAAGCTCGTCGGCATCGTCGACGAAAGCGATATTCTTGCTCATGTCGACGGCCCCTATGACGGCCGCTGGGAGCGCTTCAACGGCCCGGTGCGCACGGCCATGACCTCCAATCTGCACACGCTGCAGGCCAGCCAGACGCTGGATGCGCTGCTGCCGGTGTTCGACCGCAACGAGGTCGCCATCATCTTCGACGGCGACGAATTCGTCGGCCTGATAACCCGCATCGACCTGATCAACCATCTGAGGCGCGCACGATGACCAGCAATACTCCGCCAGCCAGCCCATCTTCAGCCGGCAAGAACCGTCTGGCCTTTTCGACGCGCACCATCCATGGCGGCCAGAGCCACGACCCGCTGACAGGCGCGGTGATGGTGCCGATCTACGCCACCTCGACCTTTGCCCAGCAGTCGCCCGGCGTTCACAAGGGCTTTGAATATGCCCGCAGCCAGAACCCGACGCGCTTTGCCTTCGAGCGCGCCGTGGCCGATCTCGAAAGCGGCTCGGCCGCCTTTGCCTTCGCCTCCGGCCTGGCGGCGATCGCCACCGTGCTGGAGCTGCTCGATTCCGGCGCCCACATCGTCGCCACCGACGACATCTATGGCGGCTCGTTCCGGCTGATGGAGCGGGTGCGCAAACGCTCGGCCAATCTGCAGGTCTCGTTCGTCGACTTCACCGACCTCGCTGCCGTCGAGGCGGCGATCCGGCCCGAGACAAAAATGCTGTGGGTCGAGACGCCGACCAACCCGCTGCTGCGCATCGTCGACCTCGAAGGCGTCGCCGCACTCGCCAGGCGCAAGGGGATTCTGACGGTCGCCGACAACACCTTCTGCAGCCCCTATATTCAGCGGCCGCTGGAGCTCGGCATCGACATCGTGGTGCATTCGACGACCAAATATCTCAACGGCCATTCCGACATGGTCGGCGGCGTCGCCGTGGTCGGCGACAACAAGGAGCTCGCCGCCCAGCTGAAATTCTTGCAGAACGCCATCGGCGCCATTTCAGGCCCGTTCGACAGTTTTCTCGCCCTGCGCGGCCTCAAGACGCTGGCGCTCAGGATGGAGCGTCATTCCGCCAATGGCCTCAAGATCGCGCAATGGCTGGAAGCGCGCCGCGACGTCCGCCGCGTCATCTATCCCGGCCTCGCCAGCCACCCGCAGCACGCCGTCGCCGTCCAGCAGATGCACGCCTTCGGCGGCATGATCACAGCCGTGCTCGACCGTGACCTTGCCGGCACCAAAAAGTTCCTCGAACGCACGCAACTGTTCACGCTCGCCGAAAGCCTCGGCGGGGTGGAAAGCCTGATCGAGCATCCGGCGCTGATGACGCATGGGTCCATTCCGGCCGAGAAGCGGGCCGAGATCGGCATATCGGATTCGCTGGTAAGATTGTCGGCGGGGATCGAGGATGGCGACGATCTGATCGCGGATCTGGATCAGGCGCTGGGGGGATAGGCAGCGATCCTTCACACCCCCCTCTGTCCTGCCGGACATCTCCCCCTCTAGTGGGGAGATCAGATGTCACTTCCGCTTTCGCTAATCTCGAACGTTGCAAGACGAGCGGCGCCATCGAAGCTGCCAATCTCCCTCCTTGCGGGGGAGATGGCCGGCAGGCCAGAGGGGGGTGCTGTCCCGCCGACATCAGACAAAACTTCTTCGCCGCGGTGGCGGTGAAAGCAACCGCAGTCTTGCGCCGGTCATCGCCCCGTTGACCCCGAACCCCATCTGCCCGAAGTGTAGCGCCCCATGGCTACACACGCCCCACCCAAACCCACCGACACCCCGCTCACCTTCGCGGTGCTGGTGTTTCCCGGCTTTCCGATGATGGCGTTCAGCTCGGTCATCGAGCCGCTGCGTGCCGCCAATGTCCTGGCGAAAAGAGAATGCTATCGCTGGATCATCGTCGGCGGCACGAAAGGCGCGGTCGAGGCGTCGAACGGCGTCGTTATCCAGCCGGGTTTTTACGCCGAGGATGCGCCGAAGGTCGATCGCATCGTCGTCTGCTCGGGCGGCGATGCCGATCATCTCGTCGCCGAGGACGCAGCACACTGGATCCGCAAGAGCCTGCGCAACGGTGCCCATATCGGCGCGGTGGCCGATGCGGCGTTCTTCCTCGCCCGCGCCGGCCTGCTCGACGGCCATGCCTGCACCTTGCACTGGACCAGCCAGGCCGCCTTCACCGAGGCCTTCCCCAACATTGAGCTCAGGCGCGACCTCTATGTCATCGACCGCAAGCGCTTCACCTCGGCCGGCGGCGTCGGCAGCCTCGACATGATGCTGGAGATCATCACCCGCGATTACGGCGCCGAGCTCGCCGCCGGCGTCGCCGAATGGTTCGTGCACAGCCAGCTGCGCTCCAGCATCGACCGCAAGATGATGCCGCTGCGGCTGCGCACCGGCGTCCAGAACGAACTGGTGCTGTCGGCCATCGCCATCATGGAGGACGCGGTCGAGGAGCGGCTCGGCATGGCCGAGCTGACCGCGAAGCTCGGCGTCTCCTCCGACAAGCTCGAACGCTCCTTCCGCTCCGAACTCGCCATCTCGCCCAATGGCTATTACCGGCGGCTCCGGCTGAAGCGTGCCGCCGACCTTTTGGCGCATTCGACGCTCGCCGTGCGCGACGTGGCGCTGGCCTGCGGCTTCGCCTCGATGTCGAGCTTTGCCCGGGCGTTTCGCGAGGAGCACGGGCATCCGCCGAGATTGGCGAGGCGGCATTAGTTTGTCGATGTTGGCGGGACAGCACCCCCCTCTGTCCTGCCGGACATCTCCCCCGCAAGGGGGGAGATCAGCGGCTTTGGCCTCCCGCGCTTTCTTCAACGTTGAAAATTGGCGAAAGCGCTCGTGACAGCCAATCTCCCTCCTTGCGGGGGAGATGGCCGGCAGGCCAGAGGGGGGTGCTGTCCCGCCAGCGTTCCGCATCTGCCCGCGGCATCCCGCACAACAAACGCGGTTTTCCGCACAATCCCTCCGCCCCTCCTGCGTCATGCTCCGACCTCGCAACCCAGCCAAGGCCGTACCCCCATGAGCATCGTCGTATTCGACCCCGACAGCACCGAGGACGTGGACTTCAAGGACCGCATGCGCCACCCCGCTGCCGCCGATCCGGCCGGCGGTATGTGGCTGTCGGACACCGAGCCGTCCTTCATCGATGCCGATGCGCTGCGCAAGGGCCGGCTGGCGAAACTGCGCGGCTGGATGCGCGAGGCCGGCTATGGCGGCGTCGTTTTGTTCGACCCCTACAACCAGCGCTATGCCACCGGCTCGCGCAATATGTTCGGCTATTTCCTGCGCAACTCGACCCGCTATTTCTTCATTCCGACCGACGGGCCGATCGTGCTGTTCGAATACCCGCAGAGCTATCATGTCTCCATGGTGCTCGACACGATCGACGAGGCGCGTCCTTCCAAGCTCGTCTGGTCGTCGGTGTCGGGCCGCGACGACGAAACCGCCGGTCCCTTCGCCGACGAGATCGCCGAGCTTCTGAAGCAGCATGGCGGTGGCTCGATGAAGCTCGGCCTCGATCGCTGCAGCCATCTGCAGGCGCTAGCGCTCGAAAAGCGCGGCTGCGAGGTTCGCGATTGCCAGGGCGAGATCCTGGCGGTACGCGCCGTCAAGACGCCCGAGGAAGTCAAATGCCTGCAGGTATCGATGGCCGGCGCCGAGGCCGCCGTCTATGCGGTGCGCGAGGCGATCAAGCCCGGCGTCTCGGAAAACGACCTGTTCGCCATCATGTATGGCGAGGTCATCCGCCAGGGCGGCGAGTTCATCGAGACCCGGCTGCTGGCCTCCGGCCAGCGCACCAACCCCTGGTTCAACGAGGCCAGCGGCCGCAAGATCCGCCCCGGCGAACTGCTGGCGCTCGATACCGACACCATCGGCTGCTACGGCTATTATTCGGATTTCTCGCGCACCTTCCGCTGCGGGCCGGGCAAGCCGACGCCCTACCAGAAGTCGCTCTACCGCATGGCGCACGATCAGGTTCAGCATAACATCTCGATCGTCAAACCCGGCATGGCGTTCCGCGAGATTGCCGAGAAGGCGTGGAAGATCCCCGACCGTTTCGTCGACCAGCGCTACACCTCGGTCATGCACGGCGTCGGCATGCATGGCGAAACGCCGTTCATCGCGCATTCCATGGATTACGAGACCTATGGCCGCGACGGCCATATCGTGCCAGGCATGGTGGTGAGCGTCGAAAGCTACATCGGCGAAAAGGGCGGCCGCGAGGGCGTCAAGCTGGAGGACGAGATCCTGATCACCGAGACTGGTACGGAGCTTCTGTCGCGCTTTCCCTATGAGGATGAGTTTCTGGAGACGCAGGTTTGATACGCGCAACTAACGCTCACAACAAGCGCCTCATTCCGTCGCACCCCCCTCTGTCCTGCCGGACATCTCCCCCGCAAGGGGGGAGATTGGCAGCGTCGCCTGGAGCGCTTTTTCCTGCAACTCTGACGATTGGCGAGGGCATTCGCGACGGCCGATCTCCCCCCTTGCGGGGGAGATGCCCGGCAGGGCAGAGGGGGGTGCTGTCCCACCGGCACAGGCAAGAGTCTTGGACTGCTCCGCCCGTGGATAATGAAGCCGCATGAAAACCCCCATCGCCATCAAGCGCGGCACGGTGGCCGCGATCTTCATCGACCTGCAGGAAGAGCACCGGCAGGACAAGCGCTACCTGGTCGACGGCTTTGCCGGCATCCTCGCCAACGTCCAGCGCCTGCAGGCGGCGGCGCGGCAGCACCATGTGCCGCTCTACCATTGGGCCTACATCGTCGATCTCGACAGCCAGGACCGGCCGTTCCACCCGGTCGGTGAGGACGGCAAGTCGGCCTTCTCCGACAAGAGCGATCCGCTGACCGAGATCTGCCATGAGGTGGCGCCGGCCAATGGCGAGGCGCTGCTCGTCAAGGCCGAGGCCAGTGCCTTCCGTTCGGGGCCGGCGGCGCGTGACATCAAGTCTTCGGGCATCGAATGGCTGGTTGTGGCAGGTGTCTGGACCGAGGCCTGCATCGACGCGTCGGTCAAGGATGCGGTGGCCAGAGGATTTCGCGTGCTTTTGGTCAAGGATGCTTGCGGCAGCGGCAGTGCGGCCATGCATCAGACCGGCATCCTCAACCTCGCCAACCGGCTCTACGGCGGCGCCGTCACCGACACCGACGGCGCCTGCCGGCTGCTGGCGGGCGAGACCGTCACAGCCTGGCAGGTCGAGGGCTCGGTGCCGCTGCGTTTCACCTTCGACAATGCGGCCGCGCTCTACGCCGATCTATGACTGTCGAAAGCATGACCAGGGGCCCCTACGAAACCCGCCTCGACCCAGAGCTCTGGGCCTATATCGACGCGGTCAACGCCTGGTATCCGCCCGAAATCATCGGCCTGCCGATCGGCAAGCAGCGCGAAGTCTATGACCGGATGAGCCGCGCCTTCCACCAGGGCCGCCCGCCCGGCGTCAAGGCCAGCGATGGCCTGATCGCCGCCGCCGGCCGCGACATCCCGGTCCGCCGTTACCGGTTTGCCAGCAAGGCCGCCCAGGCGATGGTGATCTACTACCACGGCGGCGGCTTCATCCTCGGCGGGCTCGACAGCCATGACGACATCTGCGCCGAGCTCTGCGCCGGCACCGGCTTCGACGTGCTGTCGGTCGACTACCGGCTGGCGCCAGAGCACGTGCACCCCGCCGCCTTCGACGATGCGCTGGCCGCCTTCGAATGGGCAGCGGTGACATCAGGCCTGCCGCTCGTGCTGTGCGGCGAAAGTGCGGGCGGCAACCTCGCCGCCGCGGTGGCGCAGGCGACGCGCCGCCATATCAGAGCTGCGGTCGGGCAAGTGCTGATCTACCCCGAACTCGGCGGCGACGAGCGCGCCGGCTCCTATATCGAGCACACTGAGGCGCCGCTGCTGTCGGTGGCCGACATCGCCTTCTACCGCGACGTCCGCTCGGCCAGGCGGCAATCGCTTGACGATCCCACTTTCTCGCCGCTGCGCGACACCGATTTCACCGGCCTGCCGCCGACGGTGATCGTCACGGCGCAATGCGACCCGCTGTCCTCGGATGGCGAGACCTACCGCGACCGCATTGTGGCCGCTGGCGGCAAGGCGTGGTGGCACGAGGAACCGAGACTGGTGCACAGCTTCCTGCGCGCGCGCAGCACGGTGCCGGCAGCGGCGGAGGCGTTTGCGCGGATTGTGGCGGCGGTTGCCGCGCTGGGCAGGGGTGACTGGCCGTATTGAGTGGCTGAGGAAGGAAGGCGCCGGCGGTGAGGCGCCAATCTCCCCCCTTGCGGGGGAGATGTCCGGCAGGACAGAGGGGGGTGCTGTCCCGCTGACCTTTCAGCTAATCAGCTAAGTCCAGCCGCGTTCTCAGACCGATTTTAAATGATCTGGGGATCGAAGGTTGGCGATCCTTCACACCCCCCTCTGTCCTGCCGGACATCTCCCCGCAAGGGGGGAGATTGGCTGTCACGTCACCCTTCGCCAATTTTCGAAGGGGAGGCCCTCGCTTGGCCCCTGCGGAACCCCGCACAATCACTGCGGATTCCCGAACACTTCCCAGCGTCACCTCGCTCTATCATTCCCCTCAGGCAATGGCGTCCCGGCGGTCGCGTCCGCCCCCGCGTCTGTCGATCGGCCGGGGCGATTTTTCTGTGCATGCCGTTGTCCCAAAACCGCTGGGCACTTTTGGGCGGCATGCATCAACAACAGGGGAACGACGATGAAATTCATGCTGACCGATCGCAAATTGCACCCGAAAGCCAAGCCCGTCGCCGACGATTTCAGGACCGGCGGCATCAACCGCCGCGAATATCTGGCCCTGATGGCCGGCCTCGGCGTCAGCGCCGCCGGCGCGCTGGCACTGGGCGGGCTCAGCACCACCCCTGCCCGCGCGGCGGAACCGAAGAAGGGCGGCGTCCTGCGCGTCGCCATGAACGTCAAGGGTTTCAAGGATCCGCGCACCTTTGACGGCGTGGAGATGTCGAATGTCGCCCGCCACTGCAACGAATATCTGGTGCGCTGGAACACCGACTTCTCCTTCGAGCCCTGGCTGCTCGAAAGCTGGGAGGCGAGCGACGACGCCAGGACGCTCACACTGCATGTGCGCAAGGGCATATCCTGGTCGAATGGCGATGCCTTCAACGCCGACGATGTCATCCACAACCTCACCCGCTGGTGCGATGCCTCGGTGCCCGGCAATTCGGTCGCCGCGCGCATGGGCGCGCTGGTCAATGCCGACACCAAGAAGGTCGTCGATGGCGGCATCGCCAAGGTCGACGACTTCACCATCAAGCTCAATCTGCCCAAACCCGACATTTCGCTGATCGCCGGCATGGCCGACTATCCCGCACTGATCATGCACCGCTCCTATGAGGGCGATGGCGACCCGCTGAAGGCGCTGGCCATCACCACCGGCCCCTGCGAGCTGGTCAGCTGGGATGCCGAGACCGGTGCCGAGGTGAAGCGCAGGGATAAGCCTTGGTGGAAGGGCGAATTCCATCTCGACGGCATCAAATGGGTCGACTACGGCTCCGACCCCAACGCCATGCTGTCGGCGTTCGAATCCGGCGAGATCGACACCGACCACGAGACCGCCTCCGATGCCGTCTCGCAGACCGAACAGATGGGGCTGATGAATTCCGAGATCGCCACCGGCTCCACCATCGTCGCCCGCTTCAATGTCGGCAACGCGCCCTATGACGACGTCAAGGTGCGCCGCGCAGCCCAGCTCGCCGTCGACAATTCCGCCGTGCTGGCGCTCGGCCTCGGCGGCCGCGGCAAGCCCGCCGACAACCACCATGTCGGCCCCATGCACCCCGAATATGCCGATATCGGCCCGGCCAAGCGCGACCTCGACCAGTCGAAGAAGCTGCTCGCGGAAGCCGGCAAGGCCGATCACGAGTTCGAGCTCATCTCCGTCGATGTCGAATGGCAAAAGACCACCGGCGACGCCATCGGCGCGCAGATGCGCGAGGCCGGCCTGAAGATCAAGCGCACCGTGCTGCCCGCCGCCACCTTCTGGAACGACTGGAGCAAATACCCCTTCTCCTGCACCGAATGGCTCGGCCGCCCGCTCGGCGTCCAGGTGCTGGCGCTGGCGTATAAATCGGGCGCCGCCTGGAACGAAAGCGCCTACGCCAGCAAGGAGTTCGACGAGCTGCTCGACAAGGCGCTGGCGACCCCGGACGCCAGGGCGCGCAAGGAGATCATGGCCAAGATCGAGGAGAATCTGCGCGACTCCGGCATCATCATCCAACCCTACTGGCGCTCGGTCTACCGGACGTACCGCAAAGGCGTCGAAGGTTGCGAACAGCACCAGGCGCTCGAGCAGCATTTTGAGAAGGTTTGGATTGAGAGTTGAGGCTTTCCATCCTTGGGTTCCTCGCCCCCACGGGAGTGGGGGAGAGGTGGGCCGGCGAAGCCGGGACGGAGCGGGGGACGCCCTTCGCGAAACCAAAACCGTATCAAGAATGAGAGCTGGCTGACACGACAGCAACCCTTGAGAAACTACCTCCCAACGCCGCGCTGGCCCCTCTCCGTCCCGGCTTCGCCGGGCCACCTCTCCCCACTTCGTGGGGCGAGGAACCAAGCCGCGCCATCCCCGGCGCCTCCATTGCAAGGTTGGCGACTAGCGAAATCATCGACCACCGCGTCCTTCGCCCCGTTTACGGGGAGAAGATGGCGGCAGATGAGGGGCAGCGCCAACGCTGGCCATATGCAACTGGGAAATGGCCGGCGCGAATGCCGGTGAGGCAGTTGCCTGAGCCCGCGCCGGCCACTGGCGAACTGATTAAGGTCCGCCGCCCGGATTTTCTAGCGCTCCGAGTCTGCACGATCAACCAACTCAGGGTTGGTGCGGACTGGTATGCCCGTTGCGTGATTGAAAAAGGCGCTGTCCGGCGACAGTGGCTGTCAATGCACGCGTCCTGACCAGCTCACCGCGCGGGCCGGAGAAGCGTCCAGATCCACCCGATAAAAGTCAGCACCAGGAACGGATAGCCGGCGGCGGGCAGCGGCGGCGAGGTGCAAGGGCGCACCCCAGATGATCATGCAAGCCGAGACGACAAACAGCACGGCGGCCACGAGCGCGGTGAGCCGCATCCACAGGGCGAAGGTTTTCGGCGCGCTGACCATGACAAGTGCCGCCGCCCACAGCGAGATGCCGCCGACATAGGAAGGCACGCTGGCCTCCAGCCCCGCCGCATTGCCCGCCATCAGCAGGGTCTCGCCGGCAAGAAAGGTCAGGAAGCCGGCCGCGACGCAGTCATTGCCGAGCCGCTGGTATTCATCGTCAGCGGCGCGGTCGCCACCACCAGCGCCACACCGTTGATCGTCCATAGCGTTTCGCGCAGTTCGGCGCGCTCGACGAATGTGCCGGCAAGCCCGAATGCGCCACCGATGGCGAGGCCGATCGCGGCGACGGTGTCTGAGGTGGAACGCATGTGATGCCTCCCAAGCCAAAGCAGACTATACTGCAGAGGGAGGCGTTCTCAAAGGATTGGGCTGGCGTATCGATATCGGCAAAACAGCCCCGGAGGTCTGCGTGCTCTTCAGTGGATTGCTGTAGATGTCAACAAATACGAGCTCCACAAACAAGTCACGTGGACCAGCCTAGAAATGTCCCATGAGGAAGGACTTAGCCTGAAAGCCCAGCCAGCTGGTGTCGAATTTTGTTTTGCTTGCTTCTGCCTGGCGTTTTCGGGTATCGGGAATTGTTCAACGTGTTGGGCTTTTCCGTTATGCCAGACTACCTCGCCACTTATGACCTTATGAAGACCAATCCTGAACCTTACTCGGAGTTCCTTGAACAAGCCACGAAGCTTGGCTGGCGCCTTTGGGTCACGGACGGAAAAGATTGGTATCGACTTCCGAACACGACTTTGGAAGGAACGTTCGCTACACGTGATGCTGCGGTAGCTGCCTTGAAGGCAGCTGGCGTTGCCACAGCCAAGGCTATCGGGATCAAAGTGACTATAGAGAAATGGATTGTTACCTCATCGGAGGAGGCGACCTTTAATTCCGACGTCAAGCAGCCTAAGAAATAGAATAATTCGATCACTCGCTTGGGTAACGTCTGTGGCCAAAAGATCAATACAACTCGAAACCCGACGCTTCGCAAAGGCAGGCGATGCGACCGAGTTCTTTCGGGGGATACTTTATAAATATATGGTTGGAGAAAGAGTAGACAACTTTGACGCGCCGGAGCTTCGAGCGCTCTTGAGGCGACATGACGAGGAACGGGAAAAGGTCGGATCGGGGATCGATCATTTTGAGGTCGGTGACGCGCCCGACGATTTTGGCGGCAGATGTTTTTGGATAATTAGAACCGACGGAAGCCGCATCGACTTTTCGTTTAAACATTGCCTTGCCCCCAAACTTGGGGATTAGTGGCTCTCCGGTGAGGCGATCGGGTGCGCGCGAGCCTACGATAGCCTGATCGCGATTGTCTTATCATCGCTCGTGGAGAATGCACCCACCGTATACGAGTTGTCCTCCAATTCCGGTTCAATCATTGCTGTCGCATAAATGATCTGGTGCTCAACCTTGCTCTCCTTAGACACCCGCAGGATCTGCAACTGGAAGTTCTGGCTTCGAATTGCTTCGACGCCCATGTTCTCGTGCGTGTCAATCATGCAGAAGCGAGGGTGACGAAAGAAATCCGTCTTTGTCGCTGCGGCCAAAAATCCTAGATAGAAACTGCTCTTTAGAACAGCTCTAGAGCTTGCCGAGAAGTAATTCTCTCCATCTACACTTACCTTGTTCCCTCCGAATGTAAAACTGACCTCCTTTGGGTCCTCAAAAATATCCTGCCTTCTCAAATCGTTTCGAAGCAGTTCTTTTACCTCATCGGCGATGCGGGTGTATGCTATGGATAGCCTGTTCTGCTGCTGCGCACGCAAAGCCTCATTTTTTGATTTCAATTTCGCTATCTCGCCCTCGAGATCCTCCCGTCTGCTTGATAGCGCTCGAACCGTCTCGACCAGATGAGCCTTTTGTTCAAGATCTTCGGCTTGGCGATCCAGATAGCCCGAGCGTCGATGTAGCTCTCCAAGTCGCTCTCTCGCCAAAGTCGATGGAAGACGCTGTGCCGAAGCCAATTGCATAGAAGCCCGCCGCCACTGCTCCTCCAACACATGCAATTTGGTATCAAGCTGCGTGAGGCGTTCCTTGCGCTTTTTCTGAAGTTCCTCTGACTGACTTATTTGCAAGCTAGTGTCCAGAATCAACGCAGAAACCCGCACCTGGGTCTGCTCTGAATCAAAGGGCGTCTTGCAGAGGTGGCAACTGTGAGGAACGGGATCGTCATCCAAGGGCGCATAGCATGCTGGACACCACTGAAACCGAACCTCGCCGATATGTTCAACCACTTTTGCAGAGTCTTTGAGGGCATCGACTTTGCTTCGAAGGCTCGATAAGAACGAGTCGGAGTCAACAATGGTTAGCGTCAGTCCGTCCCGCTCCTGACGAGCATACACCAGGTTGGACTGAAGCTCCTGCACCTCTCGGTAAACCTTATTTTGGATTTCGAGCGTAAATTCATCTTCGGCTTTGCTTGCAAATAGCGCCTGCTCCGCTTTTTCGATAGCGTTTTGATTAGCAGCCGTCTCGCCCGCCAGACTTTTTCTCTGTGCTTCAATCCACTCAGGGGTCAGTCCCTGGTCCGAGCCGCCGACCTTTCCAAGAATCAGGAACAGGCTGTGCAGTTGACCAATTATTTTGTCCAGCTCTTTACCATATTCTTTTATCTTCTGATCGTTATCATATAACGCGCTGTCATAAGCTCCGCAAAGCAACCGACCTACCGTATCGCGTAAGTTCGCTTGGTCGAATCGCTCAAAGCGAAATATATCTTCAATAGGGCTTAGCTGATCGGCGTATAGCAATCTTAATATCTGATGCATCGTTATATTGCCAGACAGATCACTAGAGACTTCAGGAATACCTAGAAGAGTGAATATCGCTTGAGAAAAGCTCTCTCGATTATTCGTAGTTTTGTATGGATAGCGTACCCATTCCGATCGAGCGGCACCCAAGCTTAGCTCGAACGGACCGCCGAAGATTTCCATTGGTTGCTGGCCGCTGGTCTCGGAAATCTCTCTACTAAGAGTCGCTATACGCCCGTTGATGCGCGCCTCGACGATGACCCTGGTGCAGAGACGAGCGACGGCGCTCCAATCACCCAATTCCCCGCCAAGCCCATAGAAAATGAAATTCAATACCGTGGACTTACCCGAGGAGTTGTCTCCGCGAACGACATTGACACCCTCGTGAAACTTTTCGTCGTAAACTACCAGCTTCCCGCGCTCGACCACCACGCGAGTTACAATTAGCGTTGGCTCATATCGCATCGTATCGATGCTCCATTAAACCGGTTCGTGCCTTTAGGCCGCTGTCCCCCGCGAGGGGATAGTCGTTCGCTAGAATGCTCAAAAACTCCATCAGATCTGATTGTGACTCATTGAGCTGCTCGATGCGTGTCGCCAGTTCGGGTGGGAGTGCTGCCTTCGTAGCCCGGACTTCCTCATGCTCAAGCGCCTCGCTACTCATCAGCGACCGAGTGGCGAGGGTCTGGGCTGCGGCGACTTGCATCGGCCCCATACGTTCAAGCAACATGCGCGAGTCAGGAAGCTCCCCATACGGCTTCATATAGAAATACTTTTCCGACAACTTTTTGAACTTCTGATGCTTCTGCGTCAGACGGATGTCCTGAATCTTGTGGGGGAAGAGCAGGTAGAAATCCAATATCCGAATCTTGTCGTAAGGTAGCGGCCCAACAGCCTCCACAACAGCTCGAAGACGCAAGAATCTGAACACTGTGTGGAACGCATCAAAGGCCGGCTGGAAGGATAACTGCGTCATTTATGCCAACGTATAAAACACTGTTCAGCAAGCCAATAAACCATACCCATGGCCGTATTATGATCTATTTCAAACACGCTTGCACCGCAATCGTCAACCGTCGGGGAGATTATAAGCTCATTGGTAATCTTGTTAATTTGAGCCTCATCGCAATTTGAAATTTGAGGGAGTATTATGTCGTTAAATTGCCGCTCCGCCCTGGCTAAAAGATGCGCCATTATCTGCTGTGCGGATGCATAGAGCGACCAGCGCTCCAGGAGTTTAACGAACATCTCCTTCATTTCCAGGGCGGCAAAATAGGACGACTCTCGGCCGCTCACCTCTAATTTGGCCTTAAGTCCGTTTATACCATCATGAGAACGCTGCGAATAAAATCGCTGAAGACGGTCAATGGTGTCGCGGACGGTTAGATTTTGCTCCATTTCGACTTGAAGTCTCTGCAGCAATTTTTCTACAGCGCTTACCCTGTTGAGGACAGGATAGTTGTAAGTGTTATGGATATCCCGGCCAGCTAGATCGCGCTCTGCACTGGCTCCCGATTGATCAACGGTGGTAGTTATCGTCACGGTCCGCGCCCCAGTAGACACACTATCTGATAGTGGTCTTGTCGCGCCCTACCACATCACCGCCAGCAGTAGCTCCACCTTGGTTTACAGCGGTTCCACCGGGACCTGCCCTGGTTTTGATAACTTGGAACGTAATAAGTGAGCCGGCGCACGCGCCGACTAGAAAGCTAATTATTTCAGAAATGTAGTTCGCAATTGTCGCCATGAATCACCCCCGCTGCGAGGCAATTTAGCATCATTTCTTTAACTTCGGCACTACTTAAAAGGCTAATCACCCATTTTTAAGGCCTGGATAAACGCCTCCTGCGGGATATCCACTTTCCCGAACTGGCGCATCCGCTTCTTGCCTTCTTTCTGCTTGTCCAGCAGCTTGCGCTTCCGGCTCACGTCGCCGCCGTAGCATTTGGCGGTGACATCCTTGCGCAGCGCCGAGATGGTTTCGCGGGCGATGACCTTGCCGCCTATTGCCGCCTGGATCGGGATCTTGAACAGATGGTTCGGGATCAGCTCCTTCAGCTTCTCGCACATCTGCCTTCCGCGCTTTTCCGCCGCCGTGCGGTGCACCAGCATGGAAAGAGCATCCACCGGCTCCTCATTGACCAGGATCGACATCTTGACGAGGTCGCCTTCCTTGTAGTCGGTGAGGTGATAGTCGAAGGAGGCGTAGCCCTTGGAGATCGACTTCAGCCGGTCGTAGAAATCGAAGACGACTTCGTTGAGCGGCAGGTCGTAGATCAGCATGGCGCGCTTGCCGACATAGGACAGGTCGGCCTGGATGCCGCGCCGGTCCTGGCAGAGTTTCAAAATGCCGCCGAGATAGTCGTCAGGCGTCAAAATGGTGGCGCGGATCCACGGCTCCTCGATCGCTGAGATCTTCACCACGTCGGGCATGTCGGCCGGGTTGTGCAGCTCCTTCATCGAGCCGTCGGTGAGAGCCAGCCGGTAGACGACGCTCGGTGCCGTGGCGATGAGGTCGAGGTTGAACTCGCGCTCCAGCCGCTCCTGGATGATTTCGAGATGCAGCAGGCCAAGGAAGCCGCAGCGATAGCCGAAGCCGAGCGCCGCACTGGTTTCCATTTCAAAAGAGAAGCTGGCGTCGTTGAGGCGCAGCTTGCCGACCGCTGCGCGCAAATCCTCGAAATCGGCGGCGTCGACCGGGAACAGGCCGCAGAACACCACCGGCTGCGCCGGCTTGAAGCCGGGCAGCGCCTTGGCGGTTGTGCGCTTGTCCTCTGTGATGGTGTCGCCGACGCGGGTGTCGGCCACTTCCTTGATCGAGCCGGTGAAAAAGCCGAACTCGCCGGGGCCGAGCTCGTCGACATTGATGCGGGCCGGCGTGAACACGCCGGTGCGCTCGACCAGATGTTTTGCGCCGGTGCCCATCATGCGGATGGTCTGGCCCTTTTTCAGCACGCCATCGATGACGCGCACCAGCACGATGACGCCGAGATAGGCGTCGTACCAGCTGTCGACCAGCATCGCCTTCAACGGGGCGGTCGCGTCGCCTTCGCGCGGGGGCGGCAATTGGTGCACGATGGCTTCCAGCACATCGGGAATGCCGAGCCCGGTCTTGGCCGAGATCAGCACGGCGTTGGAAGCGTCGATGCCGATCACCTCCTCGACCTGCTCGCGGATGCGCTCGGGCTCGGCTGCCGGCAGGTCGACCTTGTTCAGCACCACGACGATCTCGTGGTTGTTGTCGATCGCCTGGTAGACATTGGCCAGCGTCTGCGCTTCGACGCCCTGAGAAGCGTCGACCACCAGCAGCGAACCCTCGCAGGCGGCGAGCGAACGCGACACTTCATAGGCGAAGTCGACATGGCCGGGCGTGTCGATCAAATTGAGGATATAGTCCTCGCCATTGTTGGCGTGGTACTTCAGCCGCACCGTCTGCGCCTTGATGGTGATGCCGCGCTCGCGCTCGATGTCCATCGAGTCCAGCACCTGCTCCTTCATGTCGCGCAGCTCCAGCCCGCCGGTCAGCTGGATCAGCCTGTCGGCAAGCGTGGATTTGCCATGGTCGATATGGGCGACAATGGAGAAATTGCGGATGTGGTCGAGGGGCGTGCTCATGGCGCGCGTTTAGCAGGGGTGGCTTGCCCGAGCAAGCGGCAGGCTGCCGCCGCACATGTGGCGCGGCCCGTTGCCTGGCAAGCCGTACGGGCGCTGCCGGGAAGGCAGAGCAGGCCGCTGCCGGGGCAAGCGGTGCGGGCGCTTGTCGCCTTTTCCCCCGGATTCCTCGAAAAATCGATAAATTTTAACCACGCGCGTTAGAGCATAATTTGTGATCGGCATGTTAGCGGGGGGAAATATCTGATGTAAGGACGAAGGCATGCGGGGGCTTGCAGGCAGTTTTATCGAGTCGCGGAGCGGCTCGTTCGCACCGATACTTGTTCTCGCCATGATTCCGCTGATCACCGCGATCGGCTTTTCCGTCGACTACACCTCCGCGGTCCAGACCAGGTCGACCGAGCAGGCGGCACTCGACGCCGCGATCCTGTCGATCACCACGATGGAAACGGCCTCGACGAAGCCGCAGCGCCAGGTGGTGCTCCAGGATACCTACAGAGAAAACGGCGGACAGGGCACAGCGACGCTGAACAGCTTCGACGTCAGCGCCAACGGCACCGCCACAGCGCGGGCCTCGGCAAGCTACGCCATGCCGACCGTGTTCATGCAGATCGCCAGGATCCCGACGGTGGCGGTCGGTGTCTCGTCGGCGGTGAGCAAGACGCCCGCACTGGTGGAGGCCACATTCAACGTCGATCACGTTTCAGGCTACTGGAACAAGACCATGACCTTGTACGGCCTTCCCTACGGTTGGACCTCCACGACCACACCGACGGCCATGATGAAGGCCAACTATAACTACAAAGCGTATAGTTATTCCTATACGAGCGGGGGTAAGACCTATACGGCTACCGAGCCGAAAGGTTACGGCACGACAACTATTACCACGGGACCAACCGATACGCTGGTTCAGACCCAAGTGTGCACGACAGTAGGATCGGCAACCGATTTCACTGCCACTGCGGGAGTTTACAGAAGCACCGCGGTGGCAAAAAGCGGAAAGACGAGCGCCACCATCTATTTCAAGACGACGTGCGCGACCACGAATACCGCCGGAAACAGCAGTGGCGCAACAATCAACGTGAGCACGGTGGACAAGCTCTATCTGCAGATGGATGTGCCGTCCGGACCGGTCAACCCGCTCAAGTCGAACAATACAGACACGTCGAACCGGCTCTACCTCGGCGCCGGGTACAACACCGCGGCACAAAAGGCACTGGACCCTTCCAAATACCTCCCCGTCGAGGTTGCCAGCAACACGGACGTCGACATCTTCAAAGTGGTGCCTTGCAGCCAGACCAGCGACCAGGCATGGGAAGACGGCGGCAACAATCCTCCACTGCCAGACGTCACGAACGCCGACTTCTTCTACAGCGTGACCGGCAAGTGCGACTTCAACAAGCGGCCCTCCAACACGGTGCTGACGCAGTAGACGCTGCCCCAGGCTAAACGCCCTATGGGCTTGTGAGGCTTGGCGATCCTTCACACCCCCCTCTGTCCTGCCGGACATCTCCCCGCAAGGGGGGAGATTGGCAGCTTCGTCGGCCGCGCTCCTGTTGCGAAGCTAGTGATAGGCGAAAGCCGTGATGAGGGTCGATCTCCCTCCTTGCGGGGGAGATGGCCGGCAGGCCAGAGGGGGGTGCTGTCCCTCCGGCTTTCCCTGCGATCTCCCGAACCTTCATCACAAATCGGTGAGCGCTGTAACGAAGCAGCAAGCAGCGGCGAAGTGGGGACATGAGCGGTGCATCCAGGCGCCGCTGCCCACGGAGCAAGCCGATGTCGCGATCCTGCACGTTCATCAAAGTGTCCAGCCTCTCAGCGCTCGCGCTGGCGGCGTCGCTCGGTGCGGCGGCGGCCCAGCCGCTCACCGTGGTCGAGCTGTTCACCAGCCAGGGCTGCTCGTCCTGCCCGCCGGCCAACGCCAATCTGATCAGGGTCAAGGACCAGCCCGGCGTGCTGGCGCTGTCGTTCAACGTCACCTACTGGGACTATCTCGGCTGGAAGGATATTTTCGGAAAACAGGAATTCACCCGGCGCCAGGTCAATTACGAGCCGGCGCTCGGCCGTGACGGGCCGTTCACGCCGCAAGTGGTGGTCAACGGCCATGCCGATGTCGTCGGCGCCGCACCCGGCGAGATCGAAAAGCTGATCTCGGCGAGCGGCCGGATAAGAGGCCCGGCACTGTCGCTCGATGGCGGCAAGATCAGCATCGGCGCCGGCGCCGCACCTGGCGGCCACGCCGATGTCTGGCTGGTGCGCTATGCCAAGGGCGTCGTCGAGGTGCCGGTGGCGCGCGGCGAAAACACCGGCCGCACCTTGCCGCACGCCAATGTCGTGCATGCGCTCAATAACCTCGGCAGCTGGACCGGCGCGGCCACGACGTATCCGCTGCCCGCCGCATCCGGCGGCCTGAGCACCGCCGTGCTCGTGCAGTCGCCCGGTGGCGGGCCGATCCTGGCTGCCGCGGCCGACTAGATCGCGCTTCGGCAAGAGATTGCGCAACGCCGCATGGAGCGGCGCCGCATAGCACGGCCGCCAAGAGGGCGCGCCTTCAACGACCCAACCCCAAGGAGACCATCAATGACCATTTCCCGCCTGACGCTGCCGGCGCTCGCTCTCGCTTTGTGCTCGACGGCACTGTTTGCCGGCGGCATCGCCCGTGCCGACGACGCGACCAACGCGATGAAGCCGGCTGCAAATGCGATGAAACCGGCCGCGGATGCGATGAAGCCTGCAACCGATGCGATGAAGCCGGCCGACCCGATGGCCACCAATTCCATGAAGCCGGGAACCGACGCCATGAAGCCGGCAACGGATGCGATGGCGCCGGCCAAGTAAAGGTGGTGCTGTTTCCGGCTTCGGTCCCGCGGGTCCGAAGCCGGATGCACGTGAAAGTGAGGCTTCGGCCGCAACTCGCCCGTCGCATGATCGTATCTTATCCAATAGACTCCACATGATGGACGTCACAGGAGCTCAAGCCATGACCGACATTCAAAAACCAGTCACCAGACAATCGTCGAACGTCTTCCGCAGCGCGCTCGCCGCCCTGGCACTTGCCGCAGCGGGCGCCGCCTTCTGGCTGACGCCGGCGGTTTCAGCCGAGGACGCGGTGAAGATCCCGCCGCCGGCAATCGACGAGAAGGCGGCCACCGGCACTGAAAAGGCAATCTTCGCCGGCGGCTGCTTCTGGGGCGTGCAGGGCGTCTTCCAGCACGTCAAGGGCGTCACCAAGGCCGTCTCCGGCTACACCGGCGGCGACAGGGACACCGCCGTCTACGAGACGGTCGGCTCAGGCCGCACCGGGCATGCCGAATCCGTCGAGATCACCTACGATCCGTCTGAGATCACCTATGGCCAGTTGCTGCAGGTGTATTTTTCGGTCGCCCACAACCCGACCCAGCTGAATTTCCAGGGTCCGGACTCCGGCACGCAATACCGCTCGACGATCTTCGCCGAAACCGATGCACAGAGGAAGATCGCGCAAAGCTACATCGCCCAGCTCGACCAGGCCAAGGTGTTCCCGGAGCCGATCGTCACCACGCTGGAAACCGGCAAGACCTTCTATCCGGCCGAGAATTACCATCAGGATTTCCTGACGCTGAATCCGACCTATCCCTACATCGTCTACAACGACCTGCCCAAGGTGGCGAACTTGAAGGCACTGTTCCCGACGCTCTACAGCGAAAAGCCCGTGCTGGTGCTGTCGGCGAGCAATTGAGATAGCGCTGGTTGGCGTGTGGGAGGTGCGAAGGGCGGCGATGCCCTCCTTCCCTTCGTCATCCTAGGGCGGAGCAAGGAGCGAAGCGACGCAGCGCAGACCCTAGGATCCATGCCGCGACGTTGGGCGTAGAATGCAACGGGGCGGGATGGCTGCCCGGCAGATCGCCAGCTATCTTCGCGCGATGACAGGCTACGTTTACATGACCGCTAGCCAAAAGCGTGGCACGATCTACATCGGTGTCACCAATGACCTCGGCCGCCGCATGCCGGAACACAAATCCGGCCAAGGCGCAGGGTTCACCAGCCGCTACGGCGTGCAGCGGCTGGTCTGGTATGAGGAATTTTTCGACATCACTGATGCCATCCAGCGCGAGAAATCACTGAAGCGCTGGCCTCGCCAATGGAAGATCGACCTGATCGAAAAAGCGAATCCGGAGTGGTTCAAGCTTTTTCGCGGGGCGGGGTGGTAGGCGCACCGTTTCTTGCACCGTCGGATCACTGCACCACCGTTACGGCATGGATCCTAGGGTCTGCGCTGCGTCGCTTCGCTCCTTGCTCCGCCCTAGGATGACAAAGGCACGGTAGCCGCTGACACCTTCACCCCCACTGACCCACCTCAATCATAAGTCAAATCCGTCGCCTTGCCGCCGAACACCCGGTAGGCATAGAACGAATAGAAGATGATGACCGGCAGCACGACCACGGTGCCGGCCAGAATGATGGCCAGGCTCTCCGGCGCGGAAGCCGCCTGCCAGATGGTCAGGCGATCCGGCACCACGAACGGGTAGAACGACCAGGCGAGGCCGGCAAAGCCGAGCGCGAAGATGGCGGCCAGCGTCAGGAACGGCATCAACGAATGGCGGTCGTCGGGCTTCGGCAGATGGAAGGTCTGCCGCCACAGCCACAGGAACAAAAGCGCCGACAGGATCGGCAGCGGCGACAGATAAAGCATTTCCGGCCAGACGAACCATTTGTCGAAGATACGCGGGCTGGCGAAGGGCGTCGCCAGCGACACCGCCGCCATGCCGAGCGCGGTCAGCACCAGCGCGGTGCGCAGCCAGCGCACGGCCTTCCTCTGCAACTCGCCTTCAGTCTTGTAGATCACCCAGGCGGCGCCCATCGCCGCATAGGCCGCGGCAAGGCAGAACGCCACCAGCACGCCGAACGCCACGCCGCCGAGGCCGACATCGAGGCCCAGCACATAGACGCCCAGCATATAGCCCTGCGCCAGCGATGCGATGATGGAGCCGAGGAAGAAAATACGGTTCCAGCGGTGCTTGCGCTCGGTCGGCACCTTGGCGCGGAAATCGAAGGCGACGCCGCGCAGGATCAGCCCGAGCAAAAGCACGAAGACCGGAATGTAGAGCGCCGTCAGGATGACGCCATGCGCCAGCGGGAAGGCGACCAGCAGCAGGCCGACGGCCAGCACCAGCCAGGTTTCGTTGGCGTCCCAGAACGGGCCGATCGCGGCAATCATCGTATCCTGTTCGGCGTCTTCAGCGGCGGCGAACAGAATGCCGATGCCGAGATCGAAACCGTCGAGAATGACGTAGATCAGGATGGCGAGGCCCATCAGGCCGGCGAAGATCAAGGGGAGCGCGGTTGGCCAGTCGAAGCTCATTTTCTTCTCCTACTCGCCAGCCGCCGGCTGCGACATGGCGGCGTTCATGACGCCCGGCAGCGGCGATGAATCGCCGTCCTTCGCCGCCTTCAGCGCCAGGTGCACCAGCACGCCGAGATAGGCGATCAGCAACAGCACATAGAGAACGAGGTATATGGCGAGCGTCAGCGCGACATGGCTGCCGGCCACCGGGCCGACCGCGTCGGCGGTTTTCAGCACGCCGGTCACCAGCCAGGGCTGGCGGCCGATTTCGGTGGTGTACCAGCCGGCCAGCGTCGCCAGCCAGCCCGACAGCGCCATCGGCACCATCAGCATGGCCAGCGGCTTGGGCAGGCTGTGCCGGCGCTTGAGGAAGAAGGCCGCCGACCATGAGACGAGCAGCATCAATATGCCCGTGCCGACCATGATGCGGAAACCCCAGAACACCGGAAAGACCGGCGGATGATTGCCGGGATAGTCGTTCAACCCCGGCACCACGCCGCTGGTCGAGTGCCGCAGCACCAGGCTGGCGCCATCGGGAATGGCGATCTCGAATTTGTTCTCCCTGGCTGCCTCGTCGGGCAGCGCGAAGAGCACCAGCGGCACGTTGGGGCCGGTGTTCCAGTTGGCCTCCATGGCGGCGATCTTCTGCGGCTGATGCTCCAGCGTGTTCAGCCCATGCTGGTCGCCGGCGAAGATCTGGATCGGGATCAGGGTCGCCGCTGTGAAGACGCCGGTGCGCAGCGCCTTCCACATCGATTCCGAGCGGTCGCCGGTGAGATAGCGCAGCGCCGACAGGCCAGCGATCAGGAACGACACCGTCAGCCCCGACGCCAGCAGCATGTGGGTCAGCCTGTAAGGCATTGACGGGTTGAAGATGATTGCCCACCAGTCGACCGCATGCGCCACGCCGTCGCGCATCTCGAAGCCGGCCGGCGTCTGCATCCAGGAATTGAGCGCGATGATCCAGAATGCCGAGACGGTGGTGCCGCCGGCGACCAGCACCGTCGCCAGCGTGTGGATGCGGTTGGAGACGCGGCGGAAGCCGAACAGCATGATGCCGAGGAAGGCCGCTTCGAGGAAGAAGGCGGTGAGGATTTCGTAGGCCAGCAGCGGCCCGGCGATGTTGCCGACCTTTTCCATGTAGCCCGGCCAGTTGGTGCCGAACTGGAAGCTCATGGTGACGCCCGAAACCACGCCCATGGCAAAGGACAGCGCGAAAACCTTCACCCAGGTGAAATAGGCGCGCATCCAAGCGGAATCGTTGGTCGCGTTGTAGCGCAGCTTGAAGAACAGCAGCACCCAACCCAGCGCAATGGTGATCGTCGGAAATAGAATATGGAATGAAATATTCGTGCCGAACTGGATACGCGAAAGTATGAGCGGGTCCATGATGGGCTCCGGCTGCTGCAAATACTCGCGAAGGATAGGCCCGAAGCGAGTTCACGTCAAAGCGGCGTCCTGCCGCGAGGCTGAACGCCACAGGACAATTTTGCCGGTTGCGTGCCGCGCAACTCCGGGCCTGTGCGCCGCACCTGCAACGGCCGGCCGGCACGATTGTCGAGAACTGTCAGCAGGGCATTGACTTGCGGTTGCAAGCACCGACATTCGTCCTATATCAGGGGACCTCTTTCAAGCAGCCGTTTTCATCCATGCCTTCCATCCTGTCCATTTCCGGGGTCTCCAAGACCTACGCAACCGGTTTCACCGCGCTCAAGGAAGTCAATCTCGACATTCAGCGCGGCGAGATCTTCGCGCTGCTTGGACCCAATGGCGCCGGCAAGACGACGCTGATCTCGATCGTCTGCGGCATCGTCAACCGTTCGTCGGGCACGGTCACCGTCGACGGCCACGACATCAACAAGGATTATCGCGCCGCGCGCGGTCTGATCGGGCTGGTGCCGCAGGAACTGACCATCGACGCCTTCGAGAGCGTCTGGGCGACGGTCAATTACAGCCGTGGCCTGTTCGGCAAGCCGGCCAACCCCGGCTTTGTCGAGAAGGTGCTGCGCGACCTGTCGCTGTGGGACAAGAAGGACGCCAAGGCGATCACCTTGTCGGGCGGCAT
Organism: Mesorhizobium sp. M0239; assembly: GCF_040321815.1. Taxonomy (NCBI): domain Bacteria; kingdom Pseudomonadati; phylum Pseudomonadota; class Alphaproteobacteria; order Hyphomicrobiales; family Phyllobacteriaceae; genus Mesorhizobium; species Mesorhizobium sp. M0239. The sequence continues at coordinate 18,091 of NZ_JAMYSG010000040.1, read as the reverse complement.
GAAGCGCCGGCTGATGATCGCCAAGGCGCTGTCGCATGAGCCGCGCATCCTATTCCTCGACGAGCCGACCGCCGGCGTCGACGTCGAGCTGCGCCAGGACATGTGGGCGATGGTGCGCCGGCTGCGCGAGGACGGCGTCACCATCATCCTCACCACGCACTATATCGAGGAAGCCGAGGCGATGGCCGACCGCGTCGGCGTCATCAATCGCGGCGAGATCATCCTGGTCGAGAACAAGGCCGAACTGATGCGCAAGCTCGGCCGCAAGCGGCTGGTGCTGGAACTGCGCAATCCGCTGACGGCCGTTCCCGAGGCGCTCTCGCGCTATGCGCTGGAATTGTCGCCGGATGGCGGGCAGCTGACCTACACCTATGACAATCAGGCCGAGAGGCCCGGCGTCGCCTCGTTGATGCGCGATCTCGAGGCCGGCGGCATCCAGTTCCGCGATATCGACACGCAAAACTCTTCGCTCGAGGAGATCTTCGTCAATCTGGTGAGGAGGGAGCCATGAACCTGCGCGCCGCCATGAACCTTCGCGCAGTATGGGCGATCTACCGGATGGAAATGGCCCGTGCTTTCCGCACCGTGCTGCAGAGCATCGTCTCGCCGGTCATCTCGACGTCGCTGTATTTCGTCGTCTTCGGCTCGGCCATCGGCTCGCGCATCACCGAGATCGACGGCATCAGCTACGGTGCCTTCATCGTGCCGGGTCTGATCATGCTGTCGCTGTTGACGCAGTCGATCTCCAACGCCTCCTTTGCCATCTATTTCCCGAAATTCGTCGGCTCGATCTACGAGCTTCTGTCGGCGCCGGTCTCCTATCTGGAGATCGTCATCGCCTATGTCGGCGGCGCCGCGACCAAGTCGATCATCCTCGGCCTGATCATCTTGGCCACCGCCTCGCTGTTCGTGCCGCTGACCATCCTGCATCCGTTCTGGATGCTCGCCTTCCTGGTGCTGACAGCGGTGACCTTTAGCCTGTTCGGCTTCATCATCGGCATCTGGGCGAAGAGTTTCGAGCAGCTGCAGCTGGTGCCGCTGTTGATCATCACGCCGCTGACCTTCCTCGGCGGCAGCTTCTATTCGATCAACATGCTGCCCGAGATCTGGCGCACGGTGACGCTGTTCAACCCGGTCGTCTATTTGATCAGCGGCTTCCGCTGGAGCTTCTACGGCAAGTCCGACGTTTCGGTCGGCGTCAGCCTCGGCATGACGGTCGTCTTCCTGCTGGTCTGCATAAGCATCGTCGCCTGGATCTTCAGGACCGGTTATCGGCTGAGGAATTGAGCGGCGAAAGTACAGGTCTGTTGAGATTCAGGTCAGGCCGAGACGAAAATGGTGGATTCCGAGAACCGGAGCGGAGCGTACTTTTCGTACGTGAGCACCGGAAGCGCAGGAAGCCGCCATTTGCAGGCCGGCATCACCTGAATATCAGCAGACCTAGATCGCCTTGACCAGCCGCAGCAGCCCCAGCATCTCGACATACGTTCCCTTGCGGAAGGCGATGTAGACCGGCTCCTCGACGCCGTGGAAGCGGCGCTTGAACGCCGCCTGGCCCTGCAGGTTGAACCTGCGCCGATTGACCCAGGGCGAAGAATAGGCGCGCTGGAAGGCATTGCGCCAGAAATCGCTTTCGGCAAATCCGCTCGGACCCACATCGACGAGCGGCGACAGGCCGAGCGTGACCACCGAGATGCCCTCTTCGCGAAAACGGTCGACGGCGAACTTGGTCAGGCCGATCTCGGCATGCGGTGAGGCGTCGAGATGCTTGCGCTTGAAGGCGGTGGTGTAGCCGATGACCTTGCCGTCGGCAAACAACGGGTCGAAGTCGAGCAAAGCGACCAGTTCGCCATCGGGACCGTGCAGGACGAAACGGCGCATGTCGGTGCCGAGATGGTCGGCGAAATGGCGGTTGAGAAAACCCATCTCCCAGCGCTTGACGATGCGGTCGCCGCGCCAGTTTTCCGAAAGCCGGGCGATCTCGTCGAGGTAGATGGTGCGCTTGTCCTCTTCGAACGAAAAGCCTTTCTTCAGCAGCCAGCGCTCGGAGTAGCGCACGGTGTCGTTGCGCTTCCCGGAAAAATCATGCTCGGGCAGGGCGAGGCGGGTGTCGATGCCGAGGCGATTGACCTTGTATCCAAGCCCGGCCAGCACGCATGCGGTGTCCTCGCCGACCTGCACGAACCATGGGCTGCCGGCGGTCTCGACGAAGCGCTTGATGTAATCGGCCCGACGCGCCGGAGCCGCCACCGGGTCGCCGAGCGCGAAGTGGTGCTTCATCTTGGTACCGAAGGCGATGTAGCCGTCGGCGTCGCCGAAATAGGAAAGCTTGCCTTGCACGGCGGTGGAATAGGCGAGCGAGAAGTCGCCATAGCGGCGCACCAGTGCCAGGCGTTCGACATGGGTCAGCGCCTGCCGCTCGACCTCGGGCGCGGCGGCCTCAAGGATCTTGTCGAAATAGAACCGCAAGGAGGGCATGGTCGAGATTCCGCGTGCCACCTACAGCGCCGGCCGTCCAGGACGCGCCAAGGTGCTGTAACACTTTGATTCTGCGCATGACTCGAAAATCGGACTCGACTTCGGGCATGCGCGTGGGGGATAACCGAGACCCGCCAGCCACCCAAGGCCTCGAATCAATCACATTGCCGCGAACTGATTACCGTTGATATCGCGCATATGCCATATAGAGCGCAACCGCGGCCCGGCGTGTGGCGCTAAATCGCATCGCTCGAAATTCGGCCGCGGTTTGCTGCAGGGATCCTGCGCGCGATCAAACGGTTACAGCGTCCTGCGAGCCTTGCGGCGGGACGTCCAATGGGATTCGAGTGAATGACTGATACGACAATCAGATCGGTTGCGGATCTGCCGGCCATGGTCGAGCCGGCAATCGTCGTCGGCGCCGGTGCTGCCGGGCTGGCCGCCGCGCATGCCTTGATGAACGCCGGCGTGCCGACGGCGATCCTGGAAAAGGAAAGCCGGCTGGCCGAGCCCTGGCACCGGCGCCACCAGCAATTGCATCTCAACACCCATCGCGATCTTTCTTCGCTGCCTGGTCTCGCCTTTCCCCCTGGCACGCCCGCCTTTCCGCAAAGGATGGTCGTCATCCGCCACATGAACGATTTCCAGAAGGAGAACCGGCTGCCGGTGCAGTTTGGCGTCGCGGTCGAAGAGATCACCTTCAAGGGCGATCACTGGGCATTGCGCACCAGCGCCGGACCGCGCTTCGCCCGCAATGTCGTCATCGCCACCGGCCGCGACAGGCAGCCATTCACCCCCGAATGGAAAGGCATGAAGGATTTCGCCGGGCGCATCGTTCATTCGGCGGATTTCGGTGACGCGCAAGCCTATGCGGGCCAAAGAGTGCTGGTCGTCGGCGCCGGCAATTCGGGTTTCGACGCGCTCAATCATCTGGCCGGCATCAACACGGCAGCCATCTGGCTGTCGGCCCGCAACGGCCCCGCTTTGCTGCCCAAGCGGATTGCCAAGATCGCCGTGCATAGGCTTTCGCCGCTCATGGCGCGCCTGCCTTTGCGGATCGCCGATGCCGTGATGGCGGCAACGCAGCGGCTGGTTTTCGGCGACCTGACCAAATTCGGCCTGCCGCCCGCGCCTGCGGGCGGCGCCAGCCGCCTGAGCTCGGATTACACCGCGATCGCCGCCGACGACGGCGCCGTCGGCGCCATCAAGGCCGGCAAGATCACCGTCGTGCCGGGCATACGGGAATTCACCCGCGATGGCGTGATCCTGGCCAATGGCAGCCTGATCTATCCCGACATCGTCATTGCCGCGACAGGCTACCGCACCGGGCTGGAGCCCATGGTCGGCAAGCTCGGCGTGCTCGACGCCAAGGGCGTTCCGCTCTTCAACGGTGGCGAAGCTGATCCAAAATTGCCCGGTCTGTGGTTCACCGGCATGCGGCCAAGCATTCGCGGCTGCTTCGCCAATGCCGGCATCCTGGCCAAGGCGATCGCCAAACGAATTGCAAGGTCGGCCCCGCACCAATCCAGCGCATCACGCTGATTTCGGTTCCAGCCGCCGGAAACCGACGGCTTCCATCAGCATGTCTTCTTCCACCATGCCGGCATTGTGCAGGGCGAGCAGGTTAAGCGCGATTTCCCGCGCGTCGGCGGAATCGGGATGTGCCTCGCGCCGCCGGCAGGCCTCGTCGAACACGCGCTGCAGCTTGGCGATATCGGCTGGCTTGAGCAAGCCACGGTCATAGACGGACTTCGACATGGCGATCTCCTGATAACGACCTAGAGCGCCACGTTTAAATTGCCAGTCTTTCCCGAGGCTTGACCGACTTCCCCCCGTCACCTCGTCATCCTGGGGCGGAGCAAGAAGCGAAGCGACGCGGCGCAGACCTCTGGAGCTGCTCCGCAGCCCAAGGGATACATGCCGCGGCTTCAAGGCGCAGCAGCGGCGCAAATTCTGCTCCGCTGCTGCCCATGCGAGTGGGCAATCAGACCGCGATCTTGCCGCCGCCCTGTCTGGTGATGGCGACCACCGACGGCCGCACCGGCATGTCGGGCTTGAAATCGGGCCAGCGCGTCGACAGGTCCTCATAGTAAGAGGGGCGCCCGAACGCTTCCCAGTCCTCTCCGCCGTCGCCCGGATGCTGGACGGCGACGAAGGCGGTCTGGTCGTCGGGCGCAAACAGCGGACCGCACATCTCGGCGCCGATCGGCACGCGGAAGAACAGTTTCGAGGTCGCCCGCGCCGCCCCCTCGGTGTCCACTGCCCACAGGCCATCGGTGCGGCCGGTGGCTTTCGGCCCCTGTCCGTCGGTCGCGACCCAGAGACGCCCGGCCGAATCGACCGCGCAATTGTCGGGCATGCCGAACCAGCCATTGGCCGTCGTTGCTGTCGAGAAGGTGGCGCCGACATCGGCGACCGCCGGATCGCCGCATTTCAGCAGCACTTCCCACTTGCCCTTGGCGGCGGTGAAATCGCCGCCGTCCTCGGCGATTTCGATGATGTGGCCGAAGGCGTTTTCGGCGCGCGGGTTGGCAGCGTCGACCTGGTCGGCCTTGCGCTTCGAATTGTTGGTCAGCATGACATAGACCTTGCCGTTGACGCCATTGGGCTGGACGTCTTCCGGGCGGTCCATCTTGGTGGCGCCGAGCAGGTCGGCGGCGCGGCGCGTCTCGATCAGCACGTCGGCCTGGCTGGCAAAACCGTTTTCAGCCGTCAGCGGCCCCTGGCCGAAGACGATCGGCAGCCATTCGACCGTGCCGTCTTCGGCGAACTTGGCGACATGCAGCGTGCCATCGTCGAGCAGGTCCTTGTTGGCGGCACGATCGTTCGGATTGAACGCGGCCCTGGTCACGAACTTGTAGACATAGTCGAAGCGCTCGTCGTCACCGAGATAGAAGACGACGCGGCCGTCCTTGGCGACGATCGATTCGGCGCCCTCATGCTTGAAGCGGCCCATGGCGGTGCGCTTCCTCGGCGTCGAGGTCGGGTCGTTGACATCGACCTCGACGATCCAGCCGAAGCGGTTGGCTTCGTTGGGTTCCTTGGCGAGGTCGAAACGCTCGTAATGCGCCGCCCATTCATAGGCGCCTTCGGGAATGCCGAGACGCTTGTAGTTCGCGGCTTCCTTGTGGCCTTCCGGCAGCTCGCCGGAAAAATAGCCATGGATGTTCTCCTCGGCCATCACATAGGTGCCCCAGGGCGTGACGCCGCCGGCGCAATTGTTGAACGTGCCGAACACCTTGGTGCCGGACGGATCGGCATTGGTCTTGACGCGGTCATGGCCGGCAACCGGGCCGGACAGCGCCATTTCGGTGTTGGAGGTGATGCGGCGGTTGAGCTTGCCGTCGCGCACCGCCTGCCATTTGCCACCGTCCTTGCGGATCTCGACGATGGTGCCGCCATGGGCGGCCATCTCGACATCGACCTGCTCCTTCGAGAGGGGTGCGACTTCTGCCGACTTCTTGCCGTCCTTTTCGACGATCTTCACGATGCCCGGGAACATCAGATGCGGATTGGTGTATTCGTGGTTGACCACCAGCAGGCCATGTTCGGCCGAGCCGTCGATCGGGATGTAGCCGACATAGTCATTGTTGTAGCCGAACTGTTTGGCCTGGGCCTCGGCCGACTGTTTCGTCGGGTCGAAGTCGGGCGAATCGGCAAACAACGGATCGCCCCAGCGCAGCAGGACATCGGCATCGTAACCCGACGCGACATGGTGCTTGTCGTCGATGCCGGCCTCGAGTTCGTCGAACGCGAAGGCCGAGCCTCCCGCTGCCCTGGCCTCGTCGGCGCTGATCAGCGCCAGCGGGCTGACGGTGGCGGCGATGGCCGAGACGGCCAGCGAGCCCTTGAGGAAGCCGCGGCGCGAGAACCGCGCGGCGATGATCTCGCCCATGGTGCGGTTGTCGGAGGCGTTGATGGCCGGGCCGTCGTTTTCCTCGAGCAGGCTGGTGCGGAATCGGGTGTCGGGGGAGCGAAGGTCAGTCATCGTGGCTTGCCTCTGGCTGTCGGGTGGCTGGAGCGTGGGGTACCTGTTGACCCCCCTTATAATCGCCGGGTCACATTTTCGTGACATCGGGAGACCTTTCAGACGCGACAGGCACTACGCGCAGCGCTGGCTCAGCATTCCCGAAGGCCGTGAGCTGCTCCGGAACCGTCTTTTCGAGAGGAAGGAGACCTTCGGCGGCATGTTTCGCGCGCATCTTACAACGGCGCATGACGTCAGTCGTTGCCAACGGATCAACGGACAAAGCCGGCTCGACAAGTCACCTCCGCCGCCCCCGGCGGAGGTGACTTGATGTTCGGCGTCTGCCGTCGTCAGGCGTCGGGAAAGCGAGTCTCCCGTTTAGCGATGGCGGTCGCGGCGCCGTTCATGCAAAGCTAATGTAGCATAGGCTTGGGACTTTAGTCCAATCTTGCGCTTGCAAAGGTCCTAGTTGACAACCGCAACGGTCGGAGGTCGCTTCCGGGCGCCGCGTCTTTCGGCAATGTTGTTGCACTGCAACGTTGGGGTGGGGCGCGCCGGGCTCAGTCGTCGGAGATCAAAATGCACAGATCGGTCACGACCCGTTGTTGCCGGCTGGCGCTCAAATCGGCAGCGGCGCTGGCGTTGACGATTGCTCCCTACCAAATTGTCCTGGACGGCTCCGTTTCCGGCATCCAGACCGCCAGCGCATATGCCGGCAAAGGTGGCGGCGGCAACGGTGGTGGTGGGAGCGGAGGCAACAGTGGGGGCGGCAACGGCGGCAATTCCGGCGGAGGCAATAGCGGGAACAGCGGCAACGGCAATGGGAATGGCAACAGCGGCAACAGCGGCAAATCAGGATCCAATCAGGGTAAGAGCGGGAGCCATGTCAATGCAAAGACCGGTGACAAGGTCGACGTGACCGACAACAAGATCACGGTCCGGCACCCCGACGGCATAACGGAAAAGCTCGAGAACGGTCGTTTCAGCATGAAGGACGCGCTCGGTCGCACGATCATCGACCGCCAGGCTACCCCGGCCGATGCCAATCGTCTCAAGGCCTTGTGAAGCTGGCCAACAGGCAACGGTCAGCTTTGCACGTCACCTCCGCCGCCCCCCGGCGGAGGTGACCTCGTTTTTGGCCAGCGTCTCGGTTTTCGGCACCGCAATGGCTGCAGTCCCGAGGCGCGACGTGCTTTTGCGCAATCCGGGACGGGAAACCGTTGCGCATTTCCCCGTACCTGGCCTAGAGCAATTCTAGGAAAAGTGTGAAGCGGTTTTCCGTCTAGAATCGCGTCAAAACAAAGAATTAGAGCAGCTCGCCGTTTCCGTGAAACGGTGAAATGCTCTAAGAAGGCCTGTCGCGGTCGCGCAACTCACGCATCATCAAGGCCGCTTCGGTGCGGTTTCGCACATTGAGCTTCGACAGCACCCCGGTCATGTGGTGCTTGACGGTCTTCTCCTGCAGCTCAAGCCGCAAGGCGACTTCCTTGTTGCTCAGCCCCTCCGCCACCAGCCGCAGGATTTCCGTCTGCCGATCGGTGAGCTGCCGCAGCCGTTCCGCAATGCCGTCGGTCGGCTGCTGGGACTGGAGATCCGAAAGCAGCCGGGCCGACAGCGTCGGCGACAGATAGCTTTCGCCGGCTGCAACATTGCGCAGGATGTCGGCGAGCCCGCGCGACCCGACGCCTTTGAGGACATAGCCATTCACCCCTGCGTTCAGCGCCTTTGTCACATCGGCATTGGCCTCCGAAACGGTCAGCATGACGATCTTCTGGGCGGGATGGCTGGCGAGGATGCTTGCGACCGCGGTCAGCCCGCCGCCAGGCATGGAGATATCGAGCAGCAAGATGTCGGGCCGCACCGTCGTGGCGAGGCGTTCGGCATCCTGCGCCGTGGCGCCCTCGCCAACCATCTCGAAGCCCCCGATCTCCGACAGGCTGCGCGTCACACCTTCGCGAAAGAGGGGATGATCGTCGACAATGGCGATGCGGATGGTACCAGTCATGCTTGCTCCTCGACCGACAGACGGATCACCAAACGCGTACCTTGCGGCCCGGTCAAGGTTTCGAACTGTCCGCCAATGCTTTCGACCCGCTCCCTGAGGCCGGCGAGGCCGAGACCCTCGACCCGTGCCGCCGGATCGAAACCCGGCCCGCCGTCCGACACTTCGACAAAAAGCCTGCCACCTTTCATCCCGGCGCTCACTGCCTGATCCTTGCCTAGCCCGTGGCGATAGGCGTTGTTCAGCCCTTCCTGAACGAAACGATAGATGCTGATCTTCTCGGAAGCGCCGGGTTCCGGCAACTGTCCGGCCAGCGTCAGCGTCACCGACGTTCCCGTCCTCTGCTCGTGTTCCTTGACGGCCAGCCGCAGAATGTCGTTTGCGGCAGCCGTCTCGATCTGCGGAAGGACAAGGCCGGTGCAGATGCCGCGTATTTCACGCATCGCATCCTCCAGTGTCTTGCGGATCATCGCGACCTCGGTCGAACGGCTTACGCCCGAATGGCCATCGCTGGAAAATATCGGACTATCCATGCGCAGCGCCGCCAGGGCCACGAGTTGGGCCGGGCCGTCATGGAGGTCGGCGCCGATGCGGCGCAGATATCTTTCGTTGAGCGCGGTGGCGCGGCGAGAGGCCCGTTGCACGCGCAGTCGCAAGGCACTGTTTTGCGCCACCAGACCCTGCAGCTCCGACACCTGGCGGCGCAGCGCCCCACGCTGGTCGTCGATGGTGCGGCTGCCGCGCAGGACGATGCCCGACAGGAGCAGGAATGCCGCCAGGGTCGCGCCGGCCACGATCAGCCAGCTCGACCACAGAGCGGACGCCAGGGTGGCCTGGAAATCGTCGGCGATCTCATAGAACTCGGTGACCGCCACCACCTCGCCCGACCAGGGCTCGCGCACGGGATTGTAGATCTCCAGCAAGGGCAAGCGGGTAGCCTTCTCCTCGCGTTCATCATCATCGAATGTATTGAATTCAGCGACGACGTTGCCTTCGAAGGCGGAACGCAGATTGTCGCTCGGACCGAAGCGGCGGCCGATCAGGGCCGTCTCCTTGGCGTAGAGAACCGTCCCGTCGCGGCGCCAGAGTACGAACGATTCGAGGCGCTTACCAAGCGCGCCCTGGCCAAGCGTCTCGTCCAGCGCCTGCTTGACGGACTCGCTGAGCTCCTGCTCCTTGCGCAAGTCGGGAAGCAGCGGCGCAATCACGCTGTCGACATAAAGGGCCGTCGTGGCGGCCGAATTGCGGATGACGCCGTCCCGGATCTGCGCCGTCACCCAGGTGCCGACCACCAACATGACAGCCAGCAGGCCAAAGCCGCCGGCAATGACGAATTGCAGGGCAAGGGAAAGCTCGCTCCAGCGCCGCACCAGGTTTTGAAAACTGCGAATCATGAGCCCCTGACCGCCCTTCGAACCGACAGATTGGGCGATGGTAGTACTTTGAGCTTCCGGCTTGCCATTGCCAAGAGCTTCGTTTGGTCGAGGTCGCTTGACGTCCCGGCGCGCTTGGGAAACAACGTCCGCGACACACGCGGCGGGAGCCGCTTCGAGAGGGGACGGAGCGTTGAGTTTTTCAGGATTGCTGCAGCTCGGCTTTTCGACGGTCATTTTCCTGCTGGCGGCGACAGCCGCCAAGCAATGGGGCCTGGCGCCGAGCCTTGGCAAGATCGCGCTGACGCTGGCACTCTATTCGCTGGGCAATCTGATCATGCTGCGGCTGATCCGCGAATTCGGCATGTCGGTGTCGTTCAGCCTTTCCGCCGTCATCCAGCTGGTCTCGGTGAACGTCGTGGCACTGGTCTTCTTCGGCGAGCGCGTCAATGCGCTGCAGGCGACCGGGATCATGCTGGCGATCGCAGCGGTGGCGCTGATCACGCTCGGACCCTATCTGCAAGGCCGGCTGTAACGGGCGAATTGCCGATGAAGAACGCCGCGAACGCTTTGCTCAACCGGGTTGAATTCCCGGTGCTGCTGGCCGGCCTGGTCATCGCCGCCGGCCTGTGGGGATTCGAGGAGCTGATGGAGATGGCGCGCGCCACCACGCCGCACGCCTTCGATACCGAAATCCTGCTCGCCTTCCGCCAGGCGGGCCGCCCCGACAGCCCGGTCGGCCCGCTGTGGCTGCAAGGGGCGATGCGCGACATCACCAGCCTCGGCAGCGGCAGCGTGCTGGTGCTGATCGTGACGGCGGTCATCGTGTATCTCCTGCTTATCCGCAGGCCGGCGACCGCCCTTTTCATCTTCGTGGCGGTGGCCGGGGGGCAGGTATTGTCGAGCCTGCTGAAAGCCGGCATCGACCGGCCGCGCCCCGAACTCGTCTCGCATCTCGTCAACGAAACGACGCTGTCTTTTCCGAGCGGCCACGCCATGCTGTCGGCGGTGACCTATCTGACGCTCGGCGCGCTGGCGGCACGCTTCCTGCCCGGTCGAATGACGAAGATCTATGTGCTGTCGCTGGCGGTTCTGACGACGCTGCTGGTTGGCATCAGCCGCATCTATCTTGGCGTCCACTGGCCATCGGACGTGCTTGCCGGCTGGTGCGCGGGCTTCGTCTGGGCGATGCTTTGCTGGCTCGCTGCCCGGGCGTGGCAGCGATGGCGTGGGCAGCACCCGGACGGCGAGACTGGAGACTAGGCCGTAGACTCATAAGCGCGCAGCCACAGGCGCATTGAAGCGAGCTGGACCATAGCGAGGAAGTTGGCGGCGAGCTTGTCGTAGCGGGTGGCGATGCGGCGGAAGTGCTTCAGCTTGGAGAAGAAGCGCTCGATCAGATTGCGCTCGCGGTAGAGCCGTTTGCTGAAGCACGGCTTCCAGCGCCGATTGCTTTTAGGCGGGATGTTGGGCGTTGCACCCTGCTCCTCGATCAAGGAGCGGATGCGATCCGCATCGTAGGCCTTGTCGGCCAGCACGATGGTGCGCGGGCTGAGGTGGTTGAGCAGTTGATCTGCGATCTGACTGTCATGCGCCTGTCCGGCGGTCAGGCCGAGCCGGATGGGGAGCCCTTGCGCATCGACAACGACGTGGATTTTCGTCGTGAGCCCGCCGCGCGATCGACCGAGACAGTGATCTGGCCCCCCTTTTTTGCCGTCGCGGCCTGCTGGTGGGCGCGAACAGAGGTGCTGTCGATCATCTGGATGTCACCGTCGTGCGCGGCGGTGATGGCATCCATCAGCCGGTCCCACACGCCCGCCTTCCGCCATCGCACGAAGCGGTTGTAGCAGGTGGTTCGTGGGCCGTACCGCTCGGGCAGGTCGCGCCACGGCGCACCGGAGCGCAGAACCCAGAAGATGCCATTCATTACACGTCGGTCGTCTACACGCGGCACGCCTCGCACCTTGTTGGGCAGATGCGGCTGGATCACGCCCCATTCGAAGTCGGTCAGGTCATATCGGCTCATGCCGAGCCTGAATCAGATTTAGCAGCAATAAGAAAGCCGCCAGTCGAAAAGACTCCTAGCGAACGCAGTGGTTCACATTGTAAACGCTGTGAATGCCCGGTTCGATCTATGGATTCGTCAAGGAGAAACTGATTTCCCATGGCGTCGATAAGACGCCCGACGGGCTTATTACGATCACGAATCAGTTGGTTTTTCTGGACTTCGTTCGGCTTGAGCGAGCGGTAAGGATTGCTGATTTCAATGCAGTGCAGTCTGCGGTCAAGACAATTGACGAGCGTGTCGCGTCATTGGGAAAGCGGCACCTGATTGTTTTTGCGTACATGTATCTACGCTTTTCTGACGGAACTCCGAAAATGACCCATGCAGATGTTGAGACGGAAGACGGCGGCATATCGAGGTTAGTAGAATATAGACGCGCAGTCACACCAGAGGAGCGGCTTATCGCGGATTGGGGTCGGCTATGGGATGAACGGTTCGGAAAGAGCCTCCTCGGTCTGGTTTACGCTTCAAAACCGTGACCCAACCGGCCACTTTTGAAAGGACCGCTTTTCTATCCTCATAATTCCGCGTTTATGAGTTTACGTCCTAGATCAGCCGGTTGATCAGCCCGTGCCCGCAGCCGGCCGACAGCAAGGCCGCCCACGTCATGAAGGTCTTGAGGATGCTCAACCGCGTTACCCCCTGCCCAGATGGACACCCTAGCGCGCAATCCCGGGAAGTATCTGAAAATGATCGGTCACGCCCGCCCCATTACGTCTCAGAGGTTCATACTAATGCTTGAAACATCACTATGATGGTATTACACCTTACTCCTGCAGACTCAGACGGGGATTGTGGCCGATGATCACTGCCGCGCAGATGCGCGCCGCAAGGGCGCTGGCCGGCATCGATCAGAAGACGCTCGCCGAGCGCGCCGGCGTTTCGCTTCCGACCATCCAGCGCATGGAGGCGAGCGATGGCGTGGTCAGGGGCGTGGTCGACACGCTGATGAAGGTCATCCAGGCTCTCGACGAGGCCGGGGTGGAGCTGATCGGCGAGAACCAGACCAGCGAGCGCGGCGGCCGGGGCGTGCGCCTCAAGCCTGCCGTGCCGCGGGGTCCCAAGGCTGAGCCGGCATAAAGTCGCGACGGCGACCGCCGACAGCCCTGCCGACGATCCCGCCGCCTTTCAGGGTGCGAAAGGCAGTCCATGGATCAGACGCAGCGGGCAGTGCATCAACCGGTCCATAAGTCGGCCCACCGGTTTGGCCACGGGTCGGCCCACGGGTCGGCAAAGCCGACATTTTCCGAATTGTTCACGCCCAAGCTGGTGACGGTCTGGCGCGAGGGCTACACCTTCGCCGACTTCAAGGCGGACGCCATTGCCGGGCTGACGGTCGCCATCGTCGCGCTGCCCTTGTCGATGGCGATCGCGATCGCATCGGGCGTCGCTCCCGAGCGCGGCCTCTACACCTCGATCGTCGGCGGCTTCATCATTTCGGCGCTCGGCGGCAGCCGCTTCCAGATCGGCGGTCCGGCCGGCGCCTTCATCGTCCTGGTGGCAGCGACGGTTGCCCGTGTCGGCATCGATGGGCTGCTTTTGGCAACGATGATGGCAGGGGTCTTCCTGCTCGCCATCGGCTATCTTCGTCTTGGGACATACATCAAGTTCATTCCCTATCCGGTGACGGTCGGCTTCACCGCCGGCATCGCCGTCATCATCTTTTCCGGGCAGATCGTCGAACTGTTCGGGCTGAGGCTTGCCGGCAAGGAGCCCGGACCGCTGGTGTCCAAGTTGATGGCGGTCGCCGAGGCGGCCGGCACCATCAACCCGGCGGCGACCTTGGTGGCGGTGTTGACCCTCGTCACCATCGCCGGCCTGAAGCGCTGGCGGCCGACATGGCCCGCAATGCTCATCGCCATCGGGCTGGCGTCTCTGGTCGTGGCGCTTCTTGCGCTGCCGGCGGAGACGATCGGCACCCGCTTTGGCGGTATCCCGCGCAGCCTGCAAATGCCCGCTCTGCCACCGGTCAGCCTGGACAGGATGATTGACGTGCTGCCGGATGCCATTGCCTTCGCCTTGCTGGGCGCCATCGAATCGCTGCTGTCGGCAGTGGTCGCCGACGGAATGACCGGCCGGCGGCATCGCTCCAACTGCGAACTGGTGGCGCAAGGCTTCGCCAACATCGCGTCCGCCCTGTTCGGCGGCATCTGTGCCACCGGCACCATCGCCCGCACGGCGACCAATGTGCGGGCCGGCGCCCACGGACCGGTTTCGGGCATCGTCCACGCCGCCATCCTGCTCGCTTTGATGCTGGTGGCGGCGCCGCTCGCCAGCTACATCCCGCTCGCCGCCCTTGCCGGCGTGCTGGCCGTCGTGTGCTGGAACATGTTCGAGAAACAGGCCTTCGCCACCTTGCTGCGCACGTCGCGCGGCGACGCGCTGGTGCTGATGGCGACCTTCCTGCTCGTCATCTTCCGCGACCTGACCGAAGGCATCGTCGTCGGCTTCGTGCTGGGGTCGATCCTGTTCATCGACCGCATGGCCAAGTCCATTGCCGTCGAGGCCGATCAGCCGCTGGTGCAGGAGGATGTCGCCGACAGCACCAACGCCTACGATGCCAGCGAGGCTACCGACGCCGACACCGTGGTCTACCGCATCTCCGGCGCTTTCTTCTTCGGCGCCGCGTCGACCGTCGGCACCGTGCTCGACCGCATCGCCGACCAGCGCAAAAACTTCATCCTCGATTGCTCGGCCGTACCGTTCTTCGATTCGACGGCGGCCAACGTCATCGAGGGCGCCGCCCACAAGGCGAAACGCGCCGGCGTCCGCTTCATCATATCAGGTGCCGCGCCGCAGATCCGGCGTATGCTGATCAACCACGGCGTCAAGCGCCCGCTGGTGACCTATGCCGCCTCGATCAAGGATGCGCGGGCGCAGCTGAAAGGGAAGCTGGAGGCAGAGTAGAAATCGGGATTTGCCGGTCGGCGGGCCACACAGGTGTCCGCCGGTTGAACGCAAACGTTTTGGCCCTGGGTTGACTCACGCACGGCGCGACGTGAACGGCCGCTTTGCGCCCTCGTTTCCGCCATTCAGACTATCGTTGCAGCTTCCCGAAAGCTGACGGTCTGCTAAGCCAGCACTAAGGCCTCGAATGGGGTGGTAGCAGGTTACGCCGCCGGTCAGCCCGCTGCCCAACGATAATAGTCGCGTTGATGTCAATGCGAGCCCCAAATATCATGCAAGTACTCCTGGGCTATCCGCCCGGGTGGTCGTGCCACCGTGCGCGGCGATGAACATGGCGACGGCCGACCGGCAATAGGATTCGATTTCGTTGTCGTCCTCTGCTCTCGCCTCATCGAAGCGTGCGATAATCAGGAGATCGGATCCTTTGATAAGCGCGGCAAACAGGCGGGCGGACCGGAGAGGATCGGTCACGTTCAGAACCGCCTTCGCGTGCAACTGACGCAACAGGGCCTCGATTTGGGCGATGACATGGGCGGGGCCGGCTTCGTAATGGAGCTTGCTTAACGACTTTTGATTCGTCTTGTCGGCCATGATCATGGCTTCGACACTGCGGACGTCCGGGTTCAACAGCGTGCGAAGCAGGGATGATCCCACCACCATGAGCTGATCTTCGGCCGAACCGTCGACGCCTTCAAAAAGGGCCTGTGGTGCAAACTGATGGCAGCGGGCCGCGATGGCCGCGCTGAACAGCGCCTCCTTGTTCTCGAAGTGCCGATAGATGCTGAGCTTGGATATCTTCGCTCTCTGGGCGACCTTGTCCAATGTCGTCGCATGAAAACCCAATTCCTCAAAGAGTTCGCACGCGGCGTCGACTATCGTTTGGCCAAGCGCCTCATTGGCGGGCCGGCCGCGCCGGCCCTGGCTGTTTTCGGTCACGACAATTCCAGTCCTTGACAGTATCATAATTCTTGAATTACGATACCACGCAGTGTCAAAAATGTGCAAGCCAGGCCAAGCCATCCCTCATCCACACACGGAGCCCATCACCATGGATGACGTCATCATCATCGGCGGCAGCTTTGCCGGTCTCGCCGCCGCCCTGCAGCTCGGACGTGCCCGCCGCAAGGTCACCGTTCTCGATACCGGCCTGCCGCGCAACCGCTTCGCCGGCCACTCGCATGGTCTGCTCGGCCACGATCACAAGCCACCGCTGGACATCCTGGCCGAAGCGCGGAAGCAACTGGCGCGTTATCCCACGATCAGGCTGGTCAATGGCCGGGCCGACAGCATCTCCGGCACCATCGACGATTTCTCGGTCCTCACTGGCGATGGCGAACGCCTTGGGGCGCGCCGCCTGATCCTGAGTTATGGCGTCGCCGACCAGATGCCGGATGTTCCGGGCTTTGCCGAAAGCTGGGGCACATCCATTGTGCCCTGCCCCTATTGCGATGGCTTTGAAGTCGCCGACCAGCATTGGGGCCTCGTCTGGTCCGGCCCGCCGTCGCACAATTATGTCAGGCTGTACCACGACTGGACCGAAACATTGACGGTCTTCGCCGATGGTCACGACATTTCACCCGATGTTCGAGCCGATCTGGCGCGCCGCAACATACCTATCGTTGATGGCCGGATCGCCGAAATCGCCCATCACCGGGGCCATATCACCACCGTTAATCTCGAGAGCGGCCGCAATGCCGCGGTCGACATCCTGTTCGCGCATCCGCGCAACAAGCCGTCCGCAAGCCTGCATGAATTAGTGGGCCTCGCCACGGTCAATACGCCCCTCGGCATCGCCATCAAGGTCGATGAGCGCCGCGAAACCAGCACAGCCGGCATCTATGCTGCCGGCGATCTTGCGAACCCGGCCATGGCCTCGGTCACCACGGCAATATCGCAAGGCGCGACGGCGGGTATCTCCGCCCAGCAGTCGATGCTGGTTTGAGAACACAGATTCCCCTCTCCGCACCGGTCTCCCTACGTCGTCGCCACCGTCGGCTGCCCGACAATACCAGCCAGTCTGCTGCCGGCCCCAATTGAGCCGTCGGTACGCCCGCAACCCGATGTCCGCTTTCGATGCCTCTCCACTAGAAGCTGACGGACTGCTACCGGCCCAAAGGCGACATCAAAATATCTGCTTGGCAATGTACGCTATTGGCGCTTGGCGGGCCGATCCGGGCGACGTCGTTTACTAGCCACAATAAGAGTTCGAGTTGGCGATCCTCGCCGATGAACGACAGGGGCTGTTGGCGAACGTCTCAGAGATCGGCCCTGAGGCACCGATCATGGCTCTCAGTCGAGCTTCAGCGCAGCCACTTCGCCCTCGTTCATCAACGGCACATAGAGGATCGACTTGCCGTCGGTGCCGATGTCGGCGCTGCCCGGTTTGAAATGCGCCAACGCTTCCGGCGCGCCGCCGGCTTGATAGCGGTAGAGCGTGCCGGTCATGTAGGCGGTGGCGTAGATGGTGTCGCCGATGGCTATGACGCCATCGAGATCGGCGAATTTCTGCGCGCCCGGCAAGGGCGAAACCACCTTGCTGGCGATGTCGACCGACAGCAGCCCACCCGGCTCCGCCGTGCTGAAGTCGGGCTTGATGCCCTTGCCCCAGGAGGCGACGATCAGCCTGTCGCCATCGGCGAAGACGCCGTTGGGCGAAGCCAGCATCGCATCCCTAGCGAACAGTTCCGGTTGTTCGCCGTCGATGCGATAGATCGTGTCGGCCAGCATGTCGGTGACATAGATCTTGCCTGATTGGTCCGATGTCATGTCGTTCAGGAAAACAGCGTTCGGTACCGTGATGCTGGCGACGAGCTTGCCGCTAGCGAGGTCGACGACGCGAACCTTGGTGATGTCGGCGACATAGAGCTTGCCGCCCGCTATCGCCATACCCTTGGGCGCGTCCATGCCGTCGGTCCAGTGCCGGGTGACCGTCCTGCCGTCCACGGACAGCACGCTGAGATAGCCGTTGCCGTCGGCCTCGCCGGGATTGCCTGATATGTTGGAAACGATAAGGCGATTGTTGGCTGCGTCGAACAGTGCCGATTCCGGTTGTTCGAGGCCGGTGGCGCGCCAGAGTTCTCCAGCCTCGGCGGCAGGCGCGGCTGCGATGCCGATGACGGCGAGAAAGGCTGATGTGACGAGGGTGTTCATGGCTGCTCTCCTGTGATGACGGCGGAGAGCTATGATTTTCGATACTCCGGAAAGGCCGATAACCGCTAGAGCGATTCCTATTTTGAGAGAATCGTAGGATTCCCAAAGCCGGATGTTTGTGATTCAAGATGCTGGCTGGATTGGAGGCC
>NZ_JAMYSG010000039.1:0-54023 GCF_040321815.1 Mesorhizobium sp. M0239 | reverse complement strand
AGAAGCGCGACCAGCAGCAGCAGACCGAGCAGGCGCCGGCCGAACAGGCCGCTCCAGCCGAGGAACAGCAGCCGCGCAGGAAGAAGCGCGACCAGCAGCAGCAGACCGAGCAGGCGCCGGCCGAACAGGCCGCTCCAGCCGAGGAACAGCAGCCGCGCAGGAAGAAACGCGACCAGCAGCAAACCGAGCAGGCGCCGGCCGGCCAGGCGGAACCGGCCAACGACAATCAGCCCGGCGAGCAGGCCAAGCCGCGCAAGAAGAACAGGCAGGACCAGCAGGCCCAACCTGAAGTCGCCCCGGCACCGAAGGAGGCTCCCGCTGGAGAGGCGACGGCCCCTGCCGGCGAACAGCCCGCGGCCCAGGGCGAGCAGCCCCAGGACACGACGAAGAAGCGTGTCAGGAAACCTGTTGGCGAGCAGCCGGCCACAGCCGAGCAGCCAGCCACCGGCGAACAACCGGCCAATGGTCAGACGGCAGCACCGGTACAGGGCGAAAACCCGGTGCAAGGCGAAGCACCGGCCGATCCAAACGCCGCTCCCATCCTGGACAGCCAGAAGGACGCCGAGCGCAGAGGCGGCCGCAAGCAGGGCGACAAGATCGTCCCCCAGGATGGCGAGCAGCAGAATGGCGGGCAAAATGCCCAGCAAGGTGGCGATCAGGGCCGCAAGCCGGTGGCTGCTCCCATCGACCAAGGCCCGCCCCCCACCGACGACAGGGCCGCACAGCAGGAGATCAAGCCCGAGAAGATCGCGCCGGTGACCGAGGAAAAGGGCACACGCGTAGAGCGTGCACCCGATGAGAACGCCCGCGACCGCCGGCGTCCGAAAGGCGTCGACGTCGTCAGGGAACTCGGCGACCGCGTCATCCTGCAGTTCAACAACCAGACGTTCGTCGAGAGCAATGACGCCCCGCGCATGACCCGCGGCGCCAGGAACGTCTATTATGAGGATCTCTCGGGCAATCGCACCCGGGAAATCGTCGAGCGTGACAACGGTGTCCAGATCGTCACCATCCGCAACCGCTATGGCGACGTGATCCAGCGTTCGCGCATTGCGCCGGATGGACGCGAATATGTGCTGAGCTATGTCGATGAGCGGCACTATGAGGACGACAGCGACTGGCGCGATCCCGGCGATGATCTGCCGCCGATGCGGCTGACAATCCCGCGCGAGGAATACATTCTGGACTCCGAGGATGTCGAAGATCCGGACGACTACTACACCTTCCTCGAACAGCCACCGGTGGAGAAGGTCCAGCGCCTCTACTCGATCGACGAGGTCAAACGTTCGGCCCGCGTGCGCGACATCGCACGGCGCGTCGATCTCGACACGCTCAACTTCGAATTCGGCTCGGCCTCGATCTCCGACACCGAGGTGCAGAAGCTCGAGGGCGTCGCCACCGCAATGGAGAAGTTGTTGAAGAAGAACCCGGCCGAGACCTTCCTGATCGAAGGTCACACCGACGCCGTCGGCTCGCCTGAAGCCAACCTCGCCCTGTCAGATCGCCGCGCGGAATCGGTGGCGGAGGCGCTGACCAACGCCTTCGGCATCCCGCCGGAGAACCTGACGACACAGGGCTATGGCGAGGAGTATCTGAAGGTCAATACGTCGGCGCCGAACCGCGAGAACCGGCGCGTTGGCATTCGCCGCATCACGTCGCTGGTGGCACCGGTCGCCAGCAACAATTAGGTCATGATTTCAAAACCATGACCTGGTTTGCGGAATCGGCACGAGAAGCATCCATCCCCGGCACTGCCGGGGGTGGATCAACGCGCCGGGTTCAACAAGAATTGTTCGGGGATTAGACACGGCTCATTGAATCGCGGGCGCAGCCACCCCAGATTCGGCGCTGGGCGTTCCCTGCCCCGTCCCGACTCCAGCGGGACGCATTAAGCCCCGCCGGACGTTGTTTGGCGGGGTTTTTTGTGTTGCAAACGGTGGCGACCTGGCCGAATACGGCCATTGTCCGAGAGATAACCAGCCGGAATCATTCTATGAAGCGTCTCGAACTCGCCATCGAATCGATCATCCTCGCGTCGCGCTGGCTGCTCGTCGTTTTCTATATAGGCCTGGCCCTTGCATTGGCCGTCTATGCGCTGTCCTTCGGCAAGAAGCTTTATGAGTTCATTACCCTGGCGTTCACGCTCGGTGACACCGACACTATCCTCAAGATGCTCGGCCTCATCGATGCCGCGCTGGTCGCTTCGCTGGTGGTGATGGTCATCATCTCGGGCTACGAGAATTTCGTCAGCCGCTTCGATGACCAGGACGGCGGCGACGACGGCGTGCATTAGCTGGGCACGATCGATGTCGGTTCGCTGAAGGTCAAGTTCGCCTCGACCATCGTCGCCATCTCGTCCATCCACCTTTTGCAGGTGTTTTTGAACTCGTCGTCCTACACGACCGACCAGTTGATGTGGCTGACCATCATCCACCTCGCCTTCGTCGTCTCGGCCTTCATGCTCGCCTATATCGACCGGCTGATGGGCCAGAGCAAAGGCAAGAAGGACGAGGCGTGACCTGCGCCCGGCCGGAAGTTGAATCAGTCCGGCAGGAACGATGCCCTACCGCCTTGTTCGAGCAAGGCTTTGCCATGACTCTGCGGGTGGCGAAGGGCTTGGCTCAACGCCCGCGTCGCGTCAAAACAAAGAGTTCTAGTAAATATTCCTGATCTTGCTGTCCGTGCGGGCGAACACCTCGTCGGGGACAAAAAAGTCGCCGGCCAGCGGCCCGGTCGCATCAGGCGCATACACCGAAAAATCGCTGATGCCTTCGGCGCGCAGCACCTCCTCGTCGATGTAGAAATTGCCTGTTGTCTCGCGCGCTGGCCGCATGAAGATGGCATGCGCCGCATCGGCCATGATGTCCGGCGAACGGCTCATCGCCGCAACCGTCGCGCCGCCCAGCAGATTGCGCACCGCCGCCGTGTCTATGGTCGAGATCGGCCACAGCGAATTGACCGAGATACCGTCCTTGGCGAACTCGGCGCTCATGCCCAGCGTGCACATCGACATGCCGAACTTGGCCATCGTGTAGGCGACGTGGTTCCTGAACCACTTGGCCTTCATGTCGAGCGGCGGCGCCAGATTCAGGATGTGAGCATTTTGCGCCAACTTCAGGTGAGGAATGCACATTTTCGAGACCAGGAAGGTACCGCGCGTGTTGATCTGATGCATCAGATCATAGCGCTTCATGTCGGTCTCGAGCGTGCCGGTGAGTTGGATGGCGCTGGCATTGTTGACGCAGATGTCGATACCGCCGAATTTCTCCACGGTCCTGGCGACCGCCTCGGCCACCTGTGCCTCCTCACGGATGTCGCACAGCACAGGCAGCGCATTGCCGCCGGCCTGTTCGATCTCTTCAGCCGCCGTATAGATCGTGCCCGGCAGCTTCGGATGCGGTTCGGCGGTCTTGGCCGCGATCGTCACATTGGCGCCGTCACGCGCGGCGCGCAGCGCGATCGCCAGCCCGATGCCGCGCGACCCGCCGGAGATGAACAGCGTCTTTCCCTTGAGCGACATTTTCCCTCCGCCTGCATTGTCTCGCTGCGCGATCCTTGCCTGTGACGGCCTCGGACATCAAGAGCTTGCTGCGGGAGGCCACGGTGACGTTGCGGAGGCTGTCGTTGGCCAGCACTACAAACCTACTGGATTTATCGACCGCCTAGGTATATATTCTATATGGATAGGTATGATATAGAATGGCGCTATCGATCAAGAATCTGGAAGTCGAGCAACTGGCGCGCGAACTTGCCCGCCGCCGGCGCGTCTCGGTGACGGAGGCCATCCGCCAAAGTCTCGAGCGCGAGGTTGCACGCGAGCGGCTGGTGCCGCGCGACGAAGCCAGCGACCTGTTTCAGCGGTTGATGGCGATCTCCGACAGCGCCGGAAAAATCCCCAAACGCGAAAATGCGATGACCGACGACGAAATCCTTGGATACGACGAGTTCGGAATCCCGACGAAATGATCATCGATTCCTCGGCCCTGGTCGCCATTCTGCGCGCCGAGCCAGGTCACGAACGTTTCGTGCTGGCGATCACGCAGGCCAAGAGACGCCTGCTGGCCGCGCCAACTTTTCTTGAAACGACGATGGTTCTTGCCGGCGGCAAGCAAGATGAAATCCTGGATCGCCTCGACAGCTTCCTACACACCGCCTCGATCGAGACCGTCGCCTTCACCGCCGATCATGCAGCTGTCGCCCGCCAAGCCTTCCTGCGCTACGGCAAGGGTCGGCACCCGGCGGCGCTGAACTTCGGTGACTGCATCGCCTACGCCACGGCGCGGCTCGAGGCCATGCCGCTCCTGTTCAAGGGTGATGATTTCCACCTCACCGATATCGAGGCGGCGGTGTGATCGGGATCAGACCAGCACCAGCCCTTGGCGCATCGCAATGGCAATCGCATCGGTGCGGTTGGCGGCACCGAGCTTGATCAGGATTGCGGCGACATGAAACTTCGCGGTGTGCACCGAAATGTTGAGCCGCCGCGCGATCACCTTGTTTGGAGCGCCCTCGGCCAGCAGCGCCAACACTTCCGCCTCACGCGGCGACAGCGAAGGCCGGGCGGCATGCTCGTCGGAGGCTTCCTCCTCGAACGGCTCGCCATCGCCGGCGCGGAAATCCTCATGGCGTCCGCTTCCGCGCTCGCCCGAGACGCGATAGCCGGCCGCGGCCAGCCGCGCCGCCGCGGCGATCAACAAATCGTCCGCGCCAGCGGACATCACGGCCAGCACCTCACCGGCGGGCCACTCGCCGCCAGCGCGTCCGGTCAGCAGCACCCGTGGAATGAGGGCCGGCACGCCATCACCAATGCTGTCGTCAACGATGGCGACGTCGGCTCTTCCACCGCCAGCCACGACCGGCAGCAGGTCATCGCTCGCGGCCAGCGATGCCGCCAGGCGCTCGGCGCGTGACGCATCGCCAAGCGCAATCAGCACCACCAGCCGCCGCGAGACGGCACCGTCATGCATGATCCGGTCGCTGGTGAGCGTGTCCATGGATCCTCTCAGCTCAGCGGCTTTTCGCCGATTGTCAGCGCGACATCGCGCTGTTCGCCGCCGCGCACGACACCGAGCGTCACCGAAGCGCCGGCACTGTCGGGTCCGAGCCTGCGGATCAGGTCCCGCGGGCCGTGCACCGCCTCGCCGTTCCACGCCACGATGATATCGGCAAGAGAGAGACCGGCGGCCTTCGCGGGACCATCGTCATCGAGACTCATCACCATCGCGCCGTGCGCGTCGCGGTCGCGTACCGGATGCAGGCCGGCGCCGAGATAGCCGCGCGCGACATGGCCCTTTTCGCGCAAGGTCGCGACCGCCCGCTCGATCGTCTCGTAAGGCATGACCAGCGCCCGGTGGCGCGGTCCGAACAACAGCATGCCGATCAGCGCACCCTTGGCGTCGAGAACCGGGCCGCCCTCGAAACGGCCGCCCGCGCCGACGGCAAGATTGATGCGCCGGTCGATGGTGCCGCCGCGCATCGAGCGCCAGGCCGGGCCGACTTCGCCCACCGAGCCTGAAACAGCCAAAGCGGAACCGTCACTGCTGCCGATGGCAATGGCGATGTTGCCCGGCCGCACCGCATCGGCCTTGGCCAACGGCGCGGCGCTGACGGCCTCCGCCGGCTTCAGCAGGGCAACACCGGTAGAAGGGTCGCGGCCAACCAGCTCGGCCTTCACCGTTTCCCCCGAAGCCAACACCAGTTCGATCTCCTCGCCGGCCTCGACAGCCTCTTCAGCGGTGACGAAATAGCCGTCGCGCCAGTGGAAGGCGCTTGCCGTGCGGTGATGATGCGTGGCGAAGCCAGCCGTTGCCGGCGCGGCCTTGGCGGCGAGATCGGCGACGGCTTGCGAAAACGCGCTCAGATTGAAATCGCTCATAATGGTCTCCTGGGTTCATCCATGCCCCAGATATCGCTCGACAGCGCGTCCGCGGGTACTCGCCTGACGGCTAGTTGCCGGTTTGACTGGCCATCTGGTCAGGTCGCTGCGGTTCCAGCCGCTCCGCACATATAGTCACGATCAAGCCTGAACACACGGAGCCCTCCCATGGCCCTCGCCGTCGCCAAATTCCAAACCGATGATACGCTGCTCGACGCCTATTCGACGACGGTTGCCGACGCCGTCGACCGCATCGGTCCGGCCGTCTGCCGCATCGAGCGCGTTGGCGGTCAGGGCGGCCATGGCTCCGGCTTCGTCATCGCGCCGGACGGGCTGGTCGTCACCAATTTCCACGTCGTCGGCGACGCCAGGACGGTGCGCGTGTCGATGCCGGACGGTGCTTCTCGCGAAGGCCGCGTGCTTGGCCGCGATCCCGACACCGACATCGCGCTGGTGCGCGCCGACGGCAGCTTTGCCGATATCGCACCGTTGGGCGATTCCAAGCGGCTGCGGCGCGGCCAGATCGCCATTGCAATCGGCAATCCTCTGGGCTTCGAATGGACCGTCACCTCGGGCGTCGTCTCTGCGCTCGGCCGTTCGATGCGCGCCTCCACCGGCCGACTGATCGACGACGTTATCCAGACCGACGCAGCGCTCAATCCCGGCAATTCCGGCGGACCGCTGGTGTCGTCGGCCGGCGAGGTCATCGGCGTCAACACCGCCATGATCCATGGCGCGCAAGGCATCGCCTTCGCGGTTGCCTCCAACACCGCCAATTTCGTCATTTCGGAGATCATCCGCTTCGGCCGCGTGCGCCGCGCCTTCATCGGCGTCTCGGCCGACACCGTCAATCTGCCGCGACGCGCTGCCCTGTTATCGCAAGTCTCGACCAGCACGGCGGTTCGCCTGCGCAGCGTCGAGAAGGACGGCCCGGCGGCCAAGGCCGGCTTGAAGGAGGGCGACATCATCGCCGCAATAGACGGCCGCCCGGTCACCGGCGTCGACGACCTGGTGCGCGTGCTCGACGCCGAGCGCATCGGCCGCGAGACACAATGCACCGTGGTGCGCCGCACCGGCGTCAGCCAGGTGACGGTGACGCCGGTGGCAAGGGCGGGCTGAGGACGGTCACCGTTCCGCAGCCCCCTCCGCGTACTGCGCCAGAAACGCCTCGCTCGGCGGAATCGGCTTGATGACGTCGATCAGCACGCCATTGGGGTCTTTGGTGATGAAATGGCGCTGGCCGAAGGGCTCGTCGCGCAAGGATCGGAGGATCGGCAGGCCGGCGGCAACGACCCGCTCATAGACCGCGTCCGGGTCGCGAACCTCGAAATTGATCAGCAGGCCCGAGGTGCGACCCCGCCCCTCTTCCGGGATCGTTTCATGGTCGCTTTGGACGATGCCGAGATTGACGCGTTTGTTGTCCACCGATTGCAGATGCACATACCAGTCGCTTTCAAACAGCGGCTGGAAGCCGAAATGCTCGACATAGAACGCCGTCGTGCCGGCGACGTCGCCGGTCATCAGCACCGGGTAATAGCTCGTCGTCTTCATCTTTCCTTCTCCGGTCAATTAACATACAGTCTGCATGTAGATTGGATTAACATACAGGCTGCATGTATGCAACTCGATTCCGCGCGCCGTTCCAACCGTGACCGTACCGAAGCGACGCGCGCCGACCTGATTGCCGCGGCGCGAAAGCTGTTTACTGAAAAATCCTATGCCGAGACCGGCACGCCGGAGATCGTCGCCGCCGCCGGCGTGACGCGCGGCGCGCTCTATCATCACTTCGCCGACAAGCAGGCGCTGTTTGCCGCCGTGGTCGACCAGGAGGCGGCAGCGGTCGCCGAGGAGATCGAGCGCGCCTCGGCGCCATCACTCATTGCCCGCGACGCACTGATTGCCGGTTCCGACGCCTATCTCACCGCCATGCGCGCGCCAGGCCGCACGCGCCTGCTGCTGCTCGACGGCCCGGCCGTGCTTGGCCGCGCCGCCATGGACGCGATCGACAACCGCCATGGCAACCGCTCGCTGCGCGAAGGGCTGGTCGCGGCGATGCGGGCGCAAACGATGACGAGATTGCCGGCCGACGCGCTGACCGCACTGCTCGGTTCCGCCTTCGACCGTGCCGCCCTGGCCATCGAGGCCGGTGCGTCAGCTCAGGACTACCGCGCGGTGCTCATGGCGCTGATCGATGGCCTGTCTCTTCCTCAGGCACCTCGCCCGGTTCGAACTCGTTGAAGCAGCCGAGCTGGCGCTTGAACTGGTCGATCAGCCAGGCGGCCGCTGGCTTCGGGCTGCGATCGTTGCGGTGCATGGCAAACAGCGGCGAACTCACCTCCCTGAAGGATTCGAGGTCGATTTCGACCAGCCGGCCACTCGCCAGGTCGTCTGCTATCAGCCAGCGCGGCAGCCCGCCCCAGCCCAGCCCCTCGCGCATCAGCATATGCTTGGTGCGCACATCCGTCAGCCGCCAGGTACGGTAGGCGAAGACGCCGAAGTCGCGCCCCTTGGTACGCTCCGACTGGTCGGTGACGACAAGCTGCGTGTGTTCGCGCGCATCCTCGATCGCCACCGGCTTCGGCAGCAGGGCCAGCGGATGGCTGGGCGCAGCGGCCAGCACGATCGACATGAAGCCGATGCGCGCGAGATGCACATCGACATCGCCCAGCAGGCCGCCAATGCCAAGGTCGGCCTGCCCGCTGACGACATGATCGGGGATCAGGCCGAGCGTGCCGATATGCAGGCGCAGCATCACGGTCGGAAACTGCACCTCGAATGCCTTCAGCACCCGCACCAGCACCGGCGACGGCAGCGCCGCATCGACCGACAGCGCGACTTCGGCCTCGAGCCCCTGATGGTGGCCGTCGACGCGCGAGCGGATGCGCTGCAGCACGCCGATCATGCGCCGCGCATCCTCCAGCATCGCCCGGCCGATCTCCGTCAATTGCGGCTCGCGCGTGCCCTCACGCTCGAACAGTTTCAGCCCCAGCTGCACCTCGAGATTGGCGATGCCGTAGCTGATCACGGACTGTGCCCGGTTGAGCTTGCGGCCGGCGGCCGAGAAGCTGCCGGCTTCGGCGACTGTCACAAATATCTGAAGTTGATCGAGCGTCGGGTTGGGCTGCATCGCTATATCTAACTTATAGATGGATCGTATAGAAAATATACCAGTTTATTGAATGGATCGAAAGCCCCATATCTTGTGGGACAAATCATTCCAACCGCTGGAGAGCCCAAAATGTCCATTCTTCTTGTCACCTCAAGCCCGCGGGGCGCCGCCTCGCATTCGACCCGCATCGCTACCGAATTCGCTGAAAAGCTCGTCGCCGCCGATCCGTCGAACACGCTCGTCGTGCGCGACCTCGTCGCCAACCCGCTGCCGCATATCGATGCCGACTACGCCAGCGGCATCTACGTGCCGGCGGAAGCCCGCACTGCGCGCCAGGCTGAAGTCGTCGGCGTCTCCGATGTCGTGCTCGACGAGCTGTTTGCCGCCGACACGGTGATCCTGGCCACAGGCTTCATCAACTTTAACATCTCCTCGACACTGAAGTCCTGGGTCGATCACATCTCTCGTTCCGGCAAGAGCTTTGCCTATGGCGAGAACGGCCCCAAGGGTCTCGTCACCGGCAAGAAGGTCTATATCGTGCTGGCTTCGGGCGGCATCTACTCCGAAGGTGCGGCCGTGCAGTTCGATCACGCCATCCCCTACCTGCGCGGCGTGCTCGGCTTCCTCGGCATGACCGACGTCGATGTCATCCGCATCGAAGGCGTCGGCATGGGTCCTGACGCGGTGACCGCAGCGCTCGCCAAGGCGACCGCCAAGGTCGATGCCGTGGTGGCCGCCAGCCAGGGTGTCGCGGCTGCCGCGTAAAGAGCCAAAATTTGTCCGCTTCGAAAGGCAGGCGTGCGCGCCTGCCTTTTTCGTTCTAGCCGATGAGGTGCCTCAGCAGACCAGCGGCGCTGACTCCGATCAGCACGGTCGGCAGCATGGAAAGCCGCGTGGCGGCTACCAGAGTAACAGCCAGCGCCAGAATATCCGCCGGGGACTTCGACACGAAGGCCGGTGCGATGACAGAGATCAGCACGCAACCAGGCGCGGCTTCCATGACCGCCGTTGCACGCGTGCTGAGTGTGCGGTTGCGCAGCACGACATAGCCGCCGATGCGCGTCAGATAAGTGACGCCGGCCATCAGCACGATGGTGAAAAAGGTCATTGCGTCGATCATGCATCACCCGCCATCAGCCAGGCCGCGACCAGACCCGACATGGCGCCCGCGGCGACATACCAGGCACCGGGAACGAAGAGATAGACCAGTGCTGCCACGACCAGGCTGACCAGCCAGGGCCGCGCCGCCGCGATGTCCGTCCACATGCCGCGCATCAGCACCAGGAAGACAGCCGGGAACGCCATGTCGAAACCATAGGCCCCGACGTCGCCGAGCATCGGACCGAGCAAAGCGCCCAACGTGGTGAAGACCACCCAGGTGAGATACATCGCCAGCGCCGCGCCCATATAGTAGCGCGGGCTGAAGGCCGGCGTGATGCCGGCAGCGGTGCGCAACTTGGCATCGGCCAGGCCCAGCGCCCAGCTTTCATCGCACATAAAGAAAAGCGCCGGAAACACCTTGCGTCGTGGCAGGTGGCGCAAGAACGGCGCCAGTGCCGCACCCATCAGCAGGTGACGGCTGTTGACCAGGAAGGTGATGGCGACGATGAGCACGACGTGCGGCGGCGACGTCCACAACTGGATCGCCGCGAATTCCGAGCCGCCGGCGAAGTTCAGCCCTGTCATGGCAGACAGTTCGACCGTGCTTAAGCCTTTCTGCGTGGCCTGGGCGCCAAGCACCAGCGCATAGGGGATGGTGCCGAACAGCACCGGCGCGCAGGACGCCACGCCACGGCGGAACTCGGATCCCGAACCATTGCCCGCCGCCTCGACTGCCTGTGAAATGCTCATGCGTCTCCCCTGGCGCGCCTCGCGGCCGCCGCTCCCGGGTTGCTTCTGGACTCTTGTGATGTCGGCCGCAAACATAGCGGCACCGGCTCACAATTTGGTTGCGAAGATTGTTGTGTTTCATCAGAATTTGGCATTTGGCGCTACAAAGCCATAAATAGATGGAATCCAGAGCCATGAAACTTGATGAGATCGACAAGCGGATCCTGCGGGCGCTGCAGCGCGACGGCCGCATGGCCAACAACGATCTGGCCAATGAGGTCGGGCTGTCGCCATCGCCTTGCCTGCGTCGCGTGAAGCTGCTGGAGGAGGCCGGTGTCATCGACCGCTACGTCGCCGTGCTCAACCCCGCCAGCATCGGCAAGGGCCTGACCTTCTTCACCCGCATCTGGTTGAAAACGCAGGACGAGGACACGATCGAGCATTTCGCCACCGAAGTCGCCAAGCTGCCGCAGGTGATGGAGTGCTACCTGATGCTCGGCGATTGCGACGCCATGGTGCGTGTGGTGGCGGCCGGCATCGACGATTACCGCCGCTTCCAGTCGGAGCATCTGAGCCGCATCAAGGGCGTGCAGAACGTCAAGACCGACGTCCCCAGCCAGACGATCAAATACACGTCGGAACTGCCGATCTGAGCTACTGAAAACGGCGTCACGTCAAACTGGATAAAAAATGCAACCGGATTGTAGGATCGAACCCGGTGCCGGCGTCCTTCGGGTGCAAGCAGCGCGCAGCGCTGCCCTTAGGCATGGGAGATTTGAATGAGCCTTTCCTATCGTTGGGTCATCGTCGCCGCTGGCGCGCTGATGTCCTGCGTCGCCATCGGGACGATGTTTTCGCTGGCGATCTTTCTCGAGCCGATGGCGGTCGACACCAACTGGTCGCGCGCCGGCATTTCGAGCGCCATGACGCTCAACTTCCTGGTGATGGGCCTTGGTGGCTTCGCCTGGGGCGCGATATCGGACCGTTTTGGCGCCCGCATCGTCGTGATGATCGGCGCGGTGCTGCTCGGGCTGGCGCTGGTGCTGGCCAGCCGCGCCGGTTCGCTGCTGAGCTTCCAGGTCACCTATGGCGTGCTGGTCGGTCTCGCGGCAAGCGCCTTTTTCGCGCCGATGATCGCGCTGACCACAGGCTGGTTCGACACCAACCGCAGCCTTGCCGTCTCACTGGTCTCGGCCGGCATGGGCGTGGCGCCGATGACGATCTCGCCCCTCGCCCGCTGGCTGATCTCCGCCTATGATTGGCGCACCGCCATGTTCGACATCGGCATTACCGCCTGGGTGCTGCTGTTGCCGGCGGTGCTGCTGGTGCGCCAGCCGCCGAAGCCCGTCTTAGTCGACCCCGGCTCCGCGCCGGTTGCCGAAGGTGCCGGCCTGACGGTCGGCCAGGCGCTGCGCTCGCCGCAATTCATCGTGCTGGGGCTGACCTTCTTTGCCTGCTGCGCGGCGCATTCCGGGCCGATCTTCCACATGGTCAGCTATGCCATGCTGTGCGGCGTCGCCCCCATGGCAGCGGTCTCGATCTACAGTGTCGAAGGCCTGGCAGGCCTCGGCGGCCGGCTCTTCTACGGCGTGCTGGCCGACAGGCTGGGCGTCAAGCCGGTGCTGATCGCGGGCCTGGCGATCCAGGCGATCGTCATTGCCGCCTATCTGTCGATCAGCCAGCTTGAGCAGTTCTACATGCTGGCCGTTATCTTCGGTGCCACCTATGGCGGCGTCATGCCGCTCTATGCGGTGCTGGCGCGCGAATATTTCGGCCAGCGCATCCTCGGCACCGTGTTCGGGGCCGCCACCATGCTGTCCAGCCTCGGCATGGCGCTGGGACCGCTTGCCGGCGGCATGGTGTTCGACGCCTACGCCAACTATTCCTGGCTGTTCATCGGCTCGGCTCTTATCGGGCTCGGCGCGGTCGGCATCGCCATCGCGTTCCCGCCACTGCCGCGCAGGGAGTTGCAGCCGGCTTAGCCCGGGTCGATTTCCCAAACCTTGCTGGCCAGGCGCGCAATCAGCCTGGCCCGTTCGGTTCGCCACGGATCCTGTCCCCTGTTTCATCCGTTCCCCCCCTTGCGCGGGGCAGTCCACGGACAACATTTGCACCGTGGGATCTCGACTGAGCTCGCGCATCCAGTCCACGCCAGAGAGGACACCCTGATGGCGGAACATCCGAGTGGAAGCGAAAGCAACAGAATTGCCGCAAGCGCTGTTGCCGACGACGATCCGCGTCTTGCATTCATTTATCAGGAGGCGGTGAGAGGTCTCACGCAACAGCAGACCCTTGTGGAGAACATGAGCACCCGCGCCGGCAGCCTTGTCTTTGCCACCGCATTCGCAAACTCATTGCTCGGCGGTGCGGCCCTTTCCAATGGGCTTGGGCTCTGGGACTGGACCGCGGTGGCCCTGCTGTTCGGCATCGGCGGGTTGATCGTCTTCATGCTTTGGCCCTACCACCAATATACATTCCGCTTCGATCCGGAAGAGCTGCTTGATCAATATGTCGACGGCGACAGGCCGACGACGATGTCGGCCATGCGCCGCGCGCTTGCCCTTCGCATCAAGGCGGACATGGCCGGCAACTGGCGAATTATCCAGCGGCTGCGGGTGGCGCTGCAGATTGCGCTGCTGTTTCTGCTGCTCGACATCCTGGCCTGGCTTTTGGCGATCGCAGGCATTTGAGCCGAAGGCGCGTGGCTCCGCCACGGCCAGGCTTGAATGGCAGGCAACGGTCGATGGATCGAAAAGCTCTCTTGAGCATTTAAGCTTTGGCTAATAGTAGCCCCAGGAGAGAACCAATGAAAAAGACGCTGCTCATTTTGAGCCTGCTCATTCCGCTCTCGGCGTGCTCCCGTACCGAACAAGGCGCCGCCGTCGGCGGCTTGGGTGGCGCGGCCGTAGGCGCCGCGGTGGCCGGAGACCCTGTGGAAGGGGCGGTTGTTGGCGGTGCGGTTGGTGCGATAGCAGGGGCCGTCATCGGCCACGCCAGCGAAGCCGGCCAGTGCAGATATCGCGATCGGTACGGCCGGGTTTACGTCGCGCGGTGCCCGAACGGCTACTGATCTCAACGCGTGATCTCCTTCGATCACGCGTTTGCTGGGGGTTAATCGAATGGCCTATCGGATCAAAAAGCTGCTGGGTTTCTTGTGTGCCGTTATCGGCGTTGCCGCGGTGAATGCCGGGGCTTCGGCCGCGCCGGTTGAAGCAAAGACGATTGCCGATCACTTCTCATCGGTGAAATCCATGTCAGGGGATTTCGTCCAATCAGGCCCGAAAGCGGAAAGAAAACACGGCAGGTTTTTTCTCCAACGCCCAGGCAAGATCCGGTTCAACTATGCAGGCCAATCTGGGGTCAGCGTGATCGCGGATGGCAAATCCCTGGTGGTTTATAACAGGAGACTGAAGACATCGCGGCTTTATGCTCTCTCGAAGACGCCGCTTAAGCTGCTGCTCGACAACAAGGTCGACTTCTCCGGCAGTCGCGTCAAAAGCATCAGAGAAGACGGCGCTCAAGTAACCGTCAAGCTGGCCGACAGATCGGCTTTCGGCAATTCGAACATCTCCATGGTGTTCGACAGAAAATCGCTCGATCTGCGCAGATGGAGCCTCACCGACGAGAAGGGACTTACCACGACGGTGACCATCTCAAATGTGAGGCAAGGCGTTCGCGCTCCCGAGGGCACCTTCGTTATCGATTATGCGGCAAACCGTGAATTCAACACCACAACGAAATAGCCGAAACCGCAGCCATAATCACAGCGCCGGAACCAATAGGATCAGCGGCGGTTTAGTCCATGAAGGGACCGGAACCGCAAAGGACGCGGCACAATGATTGAAATTCACAGCATCGAAGCGGCCAACGCCAGACTGCGCATAAGGAGAGCCGAGCGCTCTCTGAAGCGCGCGAATGACTTGCTGGACGAGGAAGGCGGCGTCGCTCTTAACTTGGCATTGTGCGGCCGGATAAGGGCCGCGAGAAGGCATCTGATCGAGGCCAGGACCCGCCTGATGACGATTGATCCCACCAGGACGAGTTGATCGCCGGCGGTACCCGGACCGAGAGGTCCATCGTGGCGCAAAGGCCCGCATGGTTAGGCAGTGACCTGCTGGCGGTGATCTACCCAAAAATCCGGTCGCCCTGCTCGTCGACCAGTTGGATGCCCTTCTTGATCGAGATGTCGACGGCGTCGTCGAGCCCGGCGAAGCGGTCGGCGCGGATGAATTTGTGTTCCTTCACCACGCCGTCGATCTCCTTGGAGACGACGCCGCACGTCTGGTACTGGCCATCCGCCTTGTAGGGCGTGGCGCTGATCAGGAAGCCCTTGTGCTCGACCTGCTTGGCCGGCGCTGCGCTCGTTGGCCCAGCCGTTTCGGCTCCGCTGGCGCCACCGCCGAAAAGACGCTTCAGAAAAGACATCGGGCTTCCTCCAACAGCATTCATCCCGCACCATGTAGAGTGACGCGGGATGAATTTCACTATCGGTCCTTGGCCCAGCGGGCAAGGGCTGCGTCCGGTCGGCTGGACGAGCTTACTTGTGCGACAGCGCTTCCAGGGCCTCGGCGGCGGCTTCGAGGATGGCGATCGCCTCGGCCTGCTTGTCGGCCGGGGCGTCGACGAAGTCACCCAGAGCCGCGCGCAGCCGGTGGCGGACTGCGCGGAATTCGTCGCGCGCTTCCGAACGATCCCCGCGGCCACCCCGGCCGCCACGACGCCCGCCCTCTTCGCTCTCGTCGTTCCAGCCGAACCAGTCGCGCGCCTTGGCCATTTTACGGCCGAAGCGCTCGAGATGGTCGAGCACGCCATCGATCATCTCGCGGTTGTCGGCGAGATGCGCCTGGCCAGCTTCGGTGATCGAAAACACCTTCTTGTTGCCGTCGGCGGCGGAGGCGGCATAGCCGGCCTCTTCCAGGAAGGTCAGCGTCGGGTAGACCACGCCGGGGCTCGGGCTGTAGATGCCGCTGGTGCGTTCCTCCAACGCCTTGATGATGTCGTAGCCGTGGCGCGGGGCCTCGGCCAGCAGCGACAGCGTGATCAGCTTGAGGTCGCCGTCGGCCAACATGCGCCCGGCGCGGAACATGTCGCCCGGGCCGCCCCGCCCGCCACCGCGACCGCCGTGCCCGAACGGGCCAAAACCGCCGCCCCCTCTGCTACCAAATTTGCCGCCGAATTTGCCGGCCATGTGCATGAACATGCGCTCGCCGAAATGATTGTTCCCAAAATGTTTGTGCATTGATTGCTCCTTGAGTTGTATCTTACGATATATCTTAATTATGCGAGCCAATCGAGAGAGTCAAGATATATCTTACGATGTATCTGAATGCGGCGCCAGAGGCTTGCTTTCACCGGAACGTACCGCTAGAAGTCCCGCGAGCGCCTCGGCTGCTCCGTAAGCGTCTGACGTCAAGCAACGCATCCAACCCCGGTCTTTCCGGGCAATTTTGCCGGTCACCGGCGAATGGATGCCAAAAGCGACGGACCGGATACTTCAGGGAACTCTCAAAATGACTGCAAGACATCAGCGCAGGAAGCTGCCTGCGCGCTATGCCGCTGTTCTTAGCCCGCTGGTGCTGTCGCTGTTGATGACCTTCATCGTCTCGTTCATCTCGACGTTGAAAAGCCTTGGCTTCCACCCCGAGCTGCCGTCCATCTGGCTGACCGCCTGGGGGCTGTCCTGGCTGGTGGCGTTTCCGACGCTGCTGCTGGTGCTGCCGGTGGTACGCCGCATCGTCGGCGCGCTCTGCGAGCCGGCCAGCCGATAACTCGCACGAAAAAAGGTCCGGAGATGTCCTCCGGACCTTTGCGCTTCTGGTCATTAATCACGAAGCGCTACCAGCGACCCTTGCGCCGGTTCCAGGCATAGAGAAGGTCGGCGAAACGATCATAGGCAAAGCGTGTCAGCGGCAAGACAACCGGATTGCCGAACACCATCGCCAGCCAGCCCTCGCCCGGCGTGACCTTCCACACGGCGATGGCAACGTCGGCGCCGACCAGCAGCCTGCCCGCCACGTCGGTGGCGTGCAGCCGGCGGCGGATATCCTCAAGCGACGCGCCATGCCCGGCAAGCGCTGCCGGTTCAAAATTGATGTCTCGGAACTCGATCCGCCCGGCCTTGACCGCTTCGATCAGCCGCCGCTTCTGCCTGCTTATGCCGGCATCGCAGACCGGGCAGCGCGTGTTGTACCAGACGGTCAGCATTTATCCGTGGCCATGCCTGTGGTGCAGGTCGGGATAATGCGGATGCCGGTGTCGCATTGGGGCATGCCGGTGCCAATGAGAATGCGGCTCGCTTACCGGCCCGTCATGATGGTGCTGGTGGTGCTCGTCATGCACATGGCTGTGCTCGTGCTCCAGTTCCTCATGGTCGTGCTCATGCTCATGGCGCTCCGACAGATGCAGCCACAGGCCAACACCCATCAGAAGTCCGGCGGCCGCAAGCTTGAGCGTCACGGCGTCACCCAGGATGGCGATTGCCAGCAACGCGCCGATAAAGGGAGCGAGCGAGTAATAGGCCCCTGTCCGCGCGGTGCCCAGATGACGCAGCGCCACGATGAACATCACCAGGCTGACCCCGATGCCGAAGAAACCGACTGCCGCGGTCGCTGCAATGACCGACCCCGGGGGAAACAAGGCACCGCCGGCAAGCGCCAACCCGACATTGACGACACCCGCCACCAGCCCCTTGAGCATGGCGATCACCACCGGGTCGGTGGCGGAGATCCTGCGCGTGAAATTGTTGTCGATACCCCAGGCCAGACAAGCCCCCGCCACCAGCAGGGCGCCACGGTTGAAGGCGACGCCCTCACCTTGCCACGACAGAAGAACGGCGCCCGCCAGAATGGCGAACGCGCCGAAAAGCAGGCGCCGGTCGACATTCTCGCGATAGACGAGCCAGGCGATCGCCATCGTCGCCAGCCCTTCCAGGTTGAGCAGCAGCGCCGAACTGGACGCCGTGTTGAGGGTCAAGCCGAACATCAGCAGCACCGGCGCGATGATGCCGCCCATGCCGATCGCCAGCGCCAGCCAGGGAATATCCCCAGCGGTCAGTTGCGCCTCCCCGGCCGCGGCCTGCCTGCCCCGAAGCAGGCGATACAAAGCCAGCCCGACACCGGCACCGAGATAGAGCAGCCCGGCCAGCATGAAGGGATTGACGCCATTGAGCAGCAGCTTGCTGAGCGGCGGGGTCGCCCCGAACAGGGCGGCCGAGCCAAGTGCGAGTGGCACGCCGGGCCACAGATGCGAATGGGAATGCGGTTCGGACATGATCTCACCCTATGATGGCAGGTGTGTCACTTGCGGCGCATGGCCGCCTTCGGCCCGACGCACTTGTTGTCGCGAAACAGCGCCCACTCCTCGCAAAGGCGCCCATTGGGCAAGCCGCAGAATCCATATTCATTACCGGCCTTGTCCTTCCTGATCACCAGGCGCCCGCCGATATCGCCACAATGGACGGACGCCGGATTGGCCATGCCGACCGGTTTTTGCGCACTGGCGCCGACGGAAAACGGCAGCGACGACAAAGCGGCAAAGCTGGCGACCAATATCGAAACCTTCTTCATCGCGATCTCCCCGGCCGCATTCTATCACGGCGAAGCGCCCCGTCTTGCGGCAAAGCGCCACCAGGCCGGCACCAACCAGCGACTTCGAGAAACCCTGCCGATTCCTTCACCCGAGCGAGGTGATAATCTCGCGGTAGGCTAATTCGGGAAAGGCCTTCAGCGTCCGCGTCCTGACATTGCCCGCTGCCGCCAGCATCAGCGAGAAGCGCGCCAGCACCGCGTCGTCGGGGGCTTCGACCACAGCCACCATATCGTATTCGCCCATGGTCAGGTAGAACGCCTTGAACGATCCGCCCATGTCTCCCAGTTGCTTCCTGGCGGCGTCGAGCCGCTTCGGTGACTCGCGTACGTTCCTGGCACCCTGCTCCGTCCAGTTCATCAGCACGATGTAGCTTGTCATGGCACACCTCCCTCCGGGGCCACGGAGCACGGCGGCTTCGCCGGGGCGGGCATCCGGGTTGTCGCCCAGAAAATGCATCCGACACCGAAATTATCCTCCCGAAGGGCCTCGCCCGCAAGAGTGCGTCCCACAACAAAAAAGGGCGCCATCGGCGCCCTTGAACTCTTTGCATCGGTAAGTCTCAGCTATCCAGGAAGCTGCGCAGCTTGCGCGACCTGCTCGGGTGCTTGAGCTTGCGCAGCGCCTTGGCTTCGATCTGACGAATGCGCTCGCGGGTGACAGAGAACTGCTGGCCGACTTCTTCCAGCGTGTGGTCGGTGTTCATGCCGATACCGAAGCGCATTCTGAGCACACGCTCCTCGCGCGGCGTCAGCGAGGCCAGCACGCGCGTGGTGGTCTCGCGCAGATTGGCCTGGATCGCCGCGTCGATCGGCAGGATCGCCATTTTGTCCTCGATGAAATCGCCCAGATGCGAATCCTCCTCGTCGCCGACCGGCGTTTCGAGCGAGATCGGCTCCTTGGCGATCTTCAAGACCTTGCGCACCTTTTCGAGCGGCATGGCAAGCTTTTCGGCCAGTTCCTCCGGCGTCGGCTCGCGGCCGATCTCGTGCAGCATCTGGCGCGAGGTGCGCACGATCTTGTTGATCGTCTCGATCATGTGCACCGGAATGCGGATGGTACGCGCCTGATCGGCGATCGAACGCGTGATCGCCTGTCGGATCCACCATGTCGCGTAGGTCGAGAACTTGTAGCCGCGGCGATATTCGAACTTATCGACCGCCTTCATCAGGCCGATATTGCCTTCCTGGATCAGGTCGAGGAACTGCAGGCCGCGATTGGTGTACTTCTTGGCGATGGAGATGACGAGGCGCAGATTGGCTTCGACCATTTCCTTCTTGGCGATCGCCGCTTCGCGCTCGCCCTTCTGCACCTGGTTGACGATCTTGCGGAATTCCAGGATCGAGATCGCCGTTTCGGTGGCGAGGTTCTGGATCTCGGCGCGCAGGTCCTTGATCGCATCCTTCTCGTTCTTGGTGAATTCCTTCCAGCCGCGCGATGTCAGATTGCCGATCGAGCGCGTCCAGTTCGGGTCGAGCTCGGAACCCTGATATTCCTTCAGGAACTCTTCGCGGCGCACGCCGTAGCTTTCGGCCAGCCTGAGCAGCTTGCCTTCGTTCTGCACCAGGCGCTTGTTGATGTCGTAGAGCTGCTCGACCAGCGCCTCGATGCGCGCCGTGTTGAGCGACAGCGACTTCACCGCCTTGATCAGCTGGTCCTTGAGCTCCTTCAGCCGGCGGTCCTGGCTGGGCGACAGCGTGCCGGCGGCGGCCAGACGGTTCTCGACCTGCTGGTCCTGCAGCTTGCGCAGCTTTTTGTAGGTGTCGGCGATAACGTCGAGCGTCTCCATCACCTGCGGGCGGAGTTCCGCTTCCATCGCGGCCAGCGACAGGCTGGCTTCGTCCTCGTCTTCGTCGTCGTCATCCGTCAGCCCACGCGTATCGGCGCCGACATTGGTGATGTCGTCTTCGTCGTCGCGCGAACGGCGCGGCTTGTCCTCGACCTTGGCTTCCTCGACGCGCTCGACCACCGGCGCCTGCTTGGCCTCGGGGCCAGCATAGGTGGCTTCGAGATCGATGATCTCGCGCAGCAGGATCTTGGATTCGTTGAGTTCATCGCGCCAGATGATGATGGCCTGGAAAGTCAGCGGGCTTTCGCACAGGCCGGCGATCATCGTCTCGCGGCCGGCCTCGATGCGCTTGGCGATGGCAATTTCGCCCTCGCGCGACAAGAGCTCCACCGAGCCCATCTCGCGCAGATACATGCGCACCGGATCGTCGGTGCGATCGGTCGGTTCTTTCTTGGTGGTGGTGGCGGCGACCGCGGTGCCGGTCTGCTCGGCCAGCTCGTTGGCGTCTTCCTCGGCATCGGCCGCGGTGTCGGTGGCCTCGGGCTCCTCGCCCTGCTCGTCGTCCTCGACCACGTTGATGCCCATGTCGGACAGCATCGCCATCGTGTCCTCGATCTGCTCGGAGGTCACTTCCTCCGAGGGCAGCACCGAATTCAGCTCGTCCATGGTGACATAGCCGCGCTTCTTGGCGGCCTTGATCATCTTCTTGACAGCATCATCGGAAAGGTCGAGCAGAGGGCCATCGGTGGCGCCTTCGCGTTCGGTTTCGACCTCTTCCTTTTCCTTTGTCGCCATAGTCTTTATCTTCTCCTAGCGGCCGAACTTCAAAGCCGCGTAAGCTGTCGGACCAGTCAAATCGGATGCGCTCGCTTATGAAACGCGCTTCACCGGGCCAGTAACTGCATCAACTCGTTTCGTTTGGTGTATGTCGTTGCCCAAATCGGGTTTCCCCTTTTGGGCGACATGCATTAAGTCCAGATTAACCCTGATATCTGTGGCAGGCGGGCTGCCTGTCCAGTGACCAGTACCTCACATCGCTTATTTCCCGTCGACGCGGGTTCGGGTTAACGTTTCGAATCGTCCTGATTCCGCCAATCTGCCAGAAGGTCAAGCGCCTCTCGCATGATTCGCATGAAAAAAGCGAATCAATTACCCGACTTAGCCCGTTACGCGCCATTTGGACGCGCAACGACGCTTTCTCAATTCACTCGCTTCCAACTAAGCTCGCCCCGCCCTGCCCGAGGAGACGCCAAACCCTTCGATTAGCGCTTCCGTGGCCTGCACATCCTGGAATTGCGCCTGAATTTCGATCAGATGCCGATAGTTTTCGTCTGTGGGATCGGTGGCGAGCGCCGCTTCCGCCTGTTTCAGCTCCTTATGTAAGGTGCGCGCGCTGCGCTGCAAGTGCAGCGCCTGGCTGAAAGCATCGCGGGCATCTTCAAGGGCGGCGGTCTCCAGCGCCGGCCATTGCCGCATCCGCCGGATCAGCCCGACGGCCCGCTCCCAGATCTCGGCGCAGCCGGCGCGTTCGATCGTCGCAATCACCGCCTGCCGGTCATTGGCCATGTCGTGCGCCATCGCGTCGAGAATCGCTCCATGCAGCCGCCTCAGATCGGAGTTGGCGAGATCGAGGAACTCGATATGAGCGAAATTCTCGTCGATCAGCGCCGGATGGTTGACCAATGCGACGATGATCGTCGCCTCGCGCACCGACATCCCTTCGCCGCCGCGTTTGACCAAAGCCGACTGGCCGAGGCTTTCGGTGATCGCCATGCGGCCGCTGCCGGCCTTGGCGAACTGCCCGCCGGGCGCGGCCGTCTTGCCTTGGCCCTGTTTCCAGTCTTGCCGACTTTGCCTGGTGCCGCGCTGCGAGCCGAAGAAGCTCAGCACACGCTCGCGCATCTCCTGCTGGTAGTGGTAGCGCAGGCTTTCGTCGCGGATGCGGCTGGTCAGTTCGCGCAGCGTCTTCTCGAGCTCGGCCCGCCGCTCCGGCGTATCGAAGACGCCGCCCGCCGTCTCACGCATCCATAAAAGGTCGACCAGCGGCCGCGCCTCGGCCAGAACGCGACGAAACGCATCCGGTCCTTCGGCCTTGACCAGATCATCGGGATCCTTGCCTTCCGGCAGCAGCGCGAAGCGCGCCGAGCGCCCGGCCTGCACAGACGGCAGCGCCATATCGGCGGCCCGCCACGCTGCCTTCAGCCCGGCCTTGTCGCCGTCGAAGCACAGCATCGGCTCCGGCGCCATGCGCCAGAGCAGTTCGAGCTGGTTCTCGGTAAGCGCGGTGCCGAGCGGCGCCACGACGTTCTCGAAGCCGGCCTGCGCCAGTGCGATGACGTCCATATAGCCTTCGACGGCGATGACCGTGCCGCCCTTGGCCAAGGCCTTGCGGGCGCGGGCGAAATTATAGAGCACATTGCCCTTGTGGAAGAGTTCGGTGTCAGGCGAGTTCATGTATTTGGCCAGCGCGTCCGGCTGCAGCGCACGGCCGCCGAACGCGATGATCTTGCCCCGGGAATCCGGAATCGGGAACATGATGCGGTCGCGGAACCAGTCATAGGAAACCGGGATGTCGTCGCCGTGGCGCACCAGTCCACAAGCCTCGATGTCGGCCTTGGGCACGCCCTTGGCGGCGAGATGCTCCTTCAGCGCATTGCGGCTGTCGGGCGCAAAACCGAGCCGGAACGATTGCTGCGTCGCCGGCGTCAGCCCGCGGTCTCTGAGATAGGCGCGGGCTTTGGCGCCTTCCGGCCCCTGCAGCCGTTCCTGGAAGAAGGCGGTCGCCATCTCCATGACGTCGGTCAGGCTGGCGCGTTCCTTTTCGCGCCGCTCCTCCTGCGCATCGCGAACCGGCATCGGCACACCGGCCATGTCGGCGATCTTCTCAACCGCCTCGGGAAAGCTCATCCCGTCGAGTTCGGTGAGGAACTTGAAATGATCGCCCGAGACCGAGCAACCGAAACAATGGTAGCGGCCCTTTTTGTCCTCGCAGTGGAAGGAGGGGCTCTTCTCGCCGTGGAACGGACAACAGGCCCAATAGTCGCCGCGCGGCGCGTTGGTTTTCTTCCTGTCCCACGCAACGCGCTGGCCGATAACCGATGAAATCGGCACGCGGTCGCGTATCTCGTCGAGGAAGGCGGGTGGAAAGCGCATCGGGGAACTCGTTTCCCGATTATATAATCATACCCATGAAATCCGACGACCCTTAATGCGGGCCATACCCGGTTTCCACAGGCAAAAGAGGCGGCCGTTGCGGGCCGCCTCTTTCCAATATCCGCCTGGGGACCGCTTAATGCGCGGCAAGCACGCCGAAAATGACGCCGGAGAGCACACCGACCAACACATAGTCGTTGCCGACGCGGATCCATTCCTGGCCGCGACCGGGACGATGCAGGCCGTAGCGGCCATAGTCGCGGATCGGCTGGTGCTGTCTCCAGCCTGAATATTTATGGCCGTTGCGCCAGTTGTTGCGCTTCACGATGACCTTCTTATGGATGACGCGCTTCTGGATGAAGCGCTTCTTGACATCCCTGTTGGTGGGCTTTTGCCAGTCGACCTGGCTGTAATTCGACTGCGGAGCGTTCGGTGCATTCAGCGGTGCGGCTTGGCCGGTGAGCGACGTAGCGGCCAGCATCGAGAAAGCGAGTGCGGAAA
Source organism: Mesorhizobium sp. M0239 (assembly GCF_040321815.1). Taxonomy (NCBI): domain Bacteria; kingdom Pseudomonadati; phylum Pseudomonadota; class Alphaproteobacteria; order Hyphomicrobiales; family Phyllobacteriaceae; genus Mesorhizobium; species Mesorhizobium sp. M0239. Next base: position 30,182 of record NZ_JAMYSG010000039.1, on the reverse strand, counting down.
GGACAATGCGTTTCAAAAGAAGTCTCCTTGGTTGTCGATGCCAGAGGAATAGCGGGCCACCGATGAACCGAAGCTGAACGCCTGCATTACAATTGTGTAATGATTTCCTTTATTTACCCAATAGAGCTGAACATAATCGCAAAGGCAGGAGCCGGTCGCGCTGCTAACTCTGCCTATCCGTTGCTTCGAGCCCGCCCCGCAATGCAACCATTTGCGCGTCCGTCCATTTTCCGACACCGCCCGTCGCGCTGCAACGGCCCTTGAAATCGACAAGATTTTATTATCCGGCTAAAATATTCGAGTTATTATAAGTCACCGCCATGAACATGATTCGTACCCTCGTTTTCCCTTCTGATCGCCACGCCAAACAGGACGCGCATCCTGTTTGCATGCGGGGGGCGAAATGAGCGGGTCCGTCGTCCTTCTGCATCTGGCCGGCGCCGTGGCGCTGATGCTGTTTGCCACCCGCATGGTGAAGACCGGCGTTGAACGCGCCTATGGCGACGTGCTGCGCCACCGCCTGCGCGCCACCATGCGCAATCCGATCATGGCGGTGCTGGCCGGCACCGGCCTTGCCATCGCCCTGCAGAGTTCCACAGCCGTCACGCTGCTGGTCGGCTCCTTCGCCGGCTCTGGCATCGTCTCGGGCGCCGCGGGCCAATTGGCAGTGCGCGGCGCCGAGATCGGCTCTGCGCTGGTGGTCAAGCTGCTGACCTTCGACCTCACCTTGCTGGTGCCGCTGTGCCTGATCACCGGCACGGTCATGTTCATGGCCACCGAGCGGCGCGACTGGCGCCAGACCGGCCGCATTCTGGTCGGCATCGGCCTTTTGATCCTGTCGCTGGAGATGATCGGCCAGGCGTCTGAGCCGCTGCGCAACAGCCAGCTCATGCCGGTCATCATCAACTACTTCTCGACCGATTCCATCACCGCCTATCTGCTGGCGGCGCTGATCACCTGGCTGTTCCAATCGAGCATCGCGGCGGTGCTGTTGATGGCGACGCTGGCAGGCCGCGGCCTGATCACGCCCGAACTCGGCGTCGTTCTCATCCTTGGCGTCAACCTCGGCTCCTCGATCATCGCGCCGATGCTGACCCGCTCGTCGAGCCCCGAAGTGCGCGTCGTGCCGATCGGCAACCTCCTGATGCGCGGGCTTGGCTCGCTGGTCATGCTGATCCTGGTCATGATCTTCAGGCCGCACTTCGCCTTTCTCGGTTCGACGGCGGCGGACCAGATCGTCAATGCCCACATCCTGTTCAACGTGCTGATCCTGCTCGCCGGCCTGCCGCTGGCAGGGTTCGTCTACCGCGCTTCGGAGAAGATCGTCGCACTTGGCACCAAGCCGGTGCCGGCCGCCTCGCTTGACGTCGTCGAACTGTCCGCGCTCAACGAAAGCGCGCTCGACGTGCCGAGCCAGGCGCTGGCCAATGCCACCCGCGAGGTGGTGCGGGTCTGCGAGACGATCGAGATCATGCTCAAGCGCATCATCGAACTCTATGAAAGTGCCGATGCCGACAAGATCAAGGCGCTGGCCGCACTCGACGACCGCGTCGACCGCAAGCACGCCGCGATCAAGCTCTACCTCGCCAAGTTGACCAGGAACCCGCTGACCGAGGACGAAGCGCTGCGCTGCCAGGAACTGATCGGCGCCTGCGTCAAGCTCGAGCAGGTCGGCGACATCATCGTGCGCAACATGCTGGTGCATGTGAAGAAGAAATTCGAGCGCGGGTTGGAATTCACCGACGAGGGCTGGGCCGAGCTGTGCGCCTTCCATGGCTCGGTGCTGGCCAATGCGCGGCTTGCCTTCAATGTGCTGGTGTCGCGCGATCCCGAGACTGCCCGCCAGTTGGTGCTGGAAAAGGACCAGCTGCGTGACCGCGAGAAGGAAACCAGCGCCAGCCATTTCGTGCGGCTGCGCGACGGCACCGCCAAAAGCGTCGAGACCAGTTCGATTCATCTCGATACCATCCGCGACCTGAAGCAGATCAATTCGCTGCTGGCCTCGATGGCTTATCCGGTGCTCGAAGAGCGCGGTCTGCTCACTGGGTCGCGGTTGAAGGCGAGCTGAGAAGCAGCCGATCTCCCCCACAAGGAGGGAGATTGGCGCTTCACCGCCTCGCTCACTGAAGAAAACCTAAACTCGCGACAAAAATTTCTTCATTGCCCGCAAAGCCCATCCGTGGTTTGAGGCCGTCCAGCTAAGGCCTTGCCATGTCGCTTCCGCTTATAGCCCTGTTCATTGCCGCTTTTGCCTTCGGCACCACCGAATTCGTGATTGCCGGCGTGCTGCCGCAGGTGGCGCAAGGTCTTGGCGTTTCGGTCCCCTCGGCCGGCTACCTCGTCTCCGGCTATGCCGGCGGCATCGCCATCGGCGGCCCGCTGCTGGCGCTCGCCACCAAGTCGCTGTCACGCAAAAGCCTGCTGCTCGGCCTCGCCATCGCCTTCACCATCGGCCAGGCGGCTTGCGCGCTGGCGCCCGACTTCACCTCGATGCTACTGTTGCGCATTGCCGTGGCGGTCGCGCATGGCGCCTATTTCGGCGTCGCCATGGTCGTCGCCGTCGGTCTCGTGCGCGAGGACCAGCGCGGCATGGCTGTCGCCGTCATCCTGTCCGGCCTCACCGTCTCCAACGTCATCGGCGTGCCGGCGGGCACCGCGATCGGCAACATCTGGGGCTGGCGCGCCACCTTCTGGGTGATGTGCGCGCTCGGCGTGGCGGCAACGCTGGCCATGGCAGCCCTGTTGCCGCGCACCACCGGATCGTCGGTCAGGCCCGCCGGTTTCGCCCGCGAGGTCTGTGTGCTGGCCCGCCAGCAGGTCTGGACCTCGCTGATCCTGATGCTGATGCTGATGATCGGCCAGTTCGGCCTGTTCACCTACATCACCCCGACACTGCTGGAGGTCACCGGGCTCGACGAGAACCTGGTGCCGTGGGTGCTGCTGCTCAATGGCGTCGGTGCCACCCTGGGAGTCTTCCTCGGCGGCAAGCTCTCCGACTGGAAGCTGATGCCGTCATTGATCACCATGCTGGCCCTGCAGGCGGTGACGCTGGCCGTCATCTACGCCGTCAGCCCCTATCCCCTGCCGATGGTTGTGGCGATCGTCGTCTGGGGCGGCCTCAACTTCGCCATCGGCACACCGATCCAGACCCGCATCCTGGCCTGGACGGCGGACGCCTCGAACCTCGCCTCGTCGCTCATTCCGTCCGGCTTCAATGTCGGCATCGCGCTGGCCGCGTCGTTGGGCGCCGCGATGCTGAACAGCGGCTATGGCTACCGCAGCCTGCCGCTGCTGGGCGCCATCGCCATGCTGGTCGCCGTCGCGGTGGCGCTGGCATCTTATGTCTGGGAAGGGCGCAGCAACGCCACGCCGCCGCTGACGGCTCCGGCGGAATAGACCACTTCACCCGCGCCAGCGCAGCAGGCGCATGGCGTTGGCGGTGACCAGCACGGTGGCGCCGGTGTCGGCCAGAATCGCCGGCCACAGGCCGGTGATGCCGGCAATGGTGGTGACCAGGAACACCGCTTTCAGCCCGAGCGCCACACTGATGTTTTGGCTGATATTGGCCATCACCGCCCGCGACAGCCTCACCATCCGCATGACGTCCGTGATGCGGCCACGCAGGATTGCCGCATCCGAGGTCTCCAGCGCCACATCGGTGCCGCCGCCCATGGCGATTCCGATGTCGGCGGCGGCGAGCGCCGGTGCGTCGTTGATGCCGTCGCCGACCTTGGCGACCTTCAGCCCTTCGCGCTGCAATTCGCCGATGATGCGCTGCTTGTCCTGAGGCAACAGCTCCGCCCGCGCCTCGATGCCGAGCGAAGCGGCAATGGCTTGCGCCGTGCGGCGATTGTCGCCGGTCAGCATGATCGTGCGGATGCCTTCGGCCTTCAGCGCCGCAATGCCGACCGCCGCATCCGGTCGCGGCTCGTCACGCAGGGCGATCAGCCCTGCCACCACGCCGTCGGCGACCAGCACCGAGACGGTCTTGCCCTGCCCGTTGAGGCTGTCGACGGCAAGGCGCTGCACTTGCGTCATGTCGGCGCGTTCGCCCGCCGCCGGACCGGAGCCGAGGAAGACGGCGACGCCACCGACGCTGCCCTCGACACCTTTGCCCGAGATCGCCTTGGCCGCCAGAGCCGGCGGCACCGGTGCCTTGTCGGCCTTGGCCCGGTCCAGGATCGCCATCGCCAACGGATGGCTGGAGCCCTGCTCCAGCGCTGCCGCCAGCGCCAGCACGGTGCGTTCATCCCTTCCATACGCCACAATGTCGGTGACCACGGGCTTGCCTGCCGTCAGCGTGCCGGTCTTGTCGAAGGCGACCGCCGTGATCCGGCGAAAGCCTTCCAGCACCGCGCCGCCCTTCATCAACAGGCCGCGCCTCGCCCCGGCCGCAAGGCCCGCGGCGATTGCCGCCGGCGTCGAGATGACCAGCGCGCAGGGGCAGCCGATCAGCAGGATCGCCAGGCCCTTGTAGATCCATTCGTTCCAGTCGCCGCCAATGAGCAGCGGCGGCAACAGGGCAACCAGCGCGCCGACCGCCAGCACCGCCGGGGTGTAGTATCTTGAGAAGCGGTCGATGAAGCGTTCAGTCGGCGCCTTGGCTTCCTGCGCCTGCTCCACAAGCCGCACGATTCGGGCGATGGTGTTGTCAGACGCGGCAGCCGTCACCCGCACCTTGAGCACGCCGTCGGTGCTGATCGTGCCGGCAAAGACGACGTCCGCAACGCCCTTGCGCTTGGGCGTGCTCTCGCCGGTCACCGGCGCCTCGTCGATTTCGCTCGACCCCTCGATGATCTCGCCATCGGCCGGAATGCGGTCGCCCGGCCGCACCAGGATGATGTCGCCGACGCCGAGCCGTTCGGCAGGAACTTCCGATGTGCCGCTCGCGCGTTCGACCAAGGCCGTCTTCGGCACCAGATCGGCAAGTCCCTGGATGCTCGCCCGCGCCCGGCCGGCTGCGACACCTTCCAGAAGTTCACCGATCAGGAACAGCACCACCACGGCGGCGGCTTCTTCCGTAGCCCCGATCATCACGGCGCCTATCGCCGCGATGGTCATCAGCATCTCGATCGAGAACGGCGTGCCGGCCAATGCCGCCATCAGCGCTCGCCGTGCGATCGGCACTAGGCCGACCAGCAGGGCGGCAAGGAAGACCCAGCGCTCGGCCGCAGGAAGAAGATGGCCGATGCCGTAGGCGGCGAGAAGCGCTGCCGCGCAGGCCAGCGTCAGCACGGCACGGCGGGAGCGCCACCACGCCTGCCCCGGCGCCGCATCGCTGTGATCATGATCAGCATGATCATGATCCTTGGCCACTGAAGCACGCCCATCGGCCCCGCCTTCCGCCTTGACGATGCCGTAGCCCAGCCGCGCCACCTGCCGCAGCACCTTGTCGTCGTTGAGCCAACCGCTGTGGCTGACCGTCATGCTGGCGCCGGTCACCGAAACCGAGACATCGGCGACGCCGTCGAGACGACGCACCGCCGTATCGATCTTGGCCGCGCAAGAGGCGCAGTCCATGCCGCCGATCTTGAACCGTGTCTGCCCGATCGTTTCCTGCTTGAGCGGCGTCGTCATCACATTACCTGCCTGTCTTGCCCGCGCGGCGTCGCCGCATGGGTCTTGAATGCTGATGTCAGGCACTATAATTGCTCTAGTCACTAGAGCTTCAAGGGGAAATTTCATGTTTTCGATCGGTGATCTCTCGCGTCGCACCGGGGTCAAGGTGCCGACAATCCGCTATTATGAGCAGATGGGCCTTGTCGCCGCACCCGAGCGTTCGGAAGGCAACCAGCGCCGCTATTCCAGGCAGGAGCTGGAGCGGCTGGCCTTCATCCGCCACGCCCGCGACCTCGGCTTCGCCGTTGACGACATCCGCTCCCTGATCGACTTGAGCGGCCACCCCGAGCAGCCCTGCGGCCACGCCGACAAGATCGCCGAGGAGCAACTGATCTCGGTGCGGGAAAAGATTGCCCAGTTGAAGCGACTCGAGGCCGAGCTCGAACGCATCGCCACGTGCTGCAATGGCCAGACGGTCGGCGACTGCTACGTCATCCGCGCGCTGTCGGATCATGCGCTGTGCGCCGATGAGCATGGTTGAGACACATCCTACAGCTCGATCCGGAACCGCAAGCTTTCCGCCCCGCCATAGGCGGCGTCCTCGAAGAAGCGTTCGACGAGCTTGCCGTCATTGGCCAGGATCACCTTGTGCGAGGCCGGATTGCCCGGCTTGGCGGTGATCTCGACGTGAGCCAGGCCGACCGCCCTCGCCTCGTCCAGCATCAGCCGCAGCGCCTCGGTGGCGTAGCCGCGCCGCCGCTTCCACGGCACCACCGCATAGCCGATATGGCCGAGCACATGCGGCGGCAGTTCCGCCGTGCCCTTCTGCCAGCGAAAGCCGATCGAGCCCGACGCCTCGCCATCCCAGATCCAGCGGCGGAAGCCCGGCAGGCGCGGCACTTTTTTGCCGTCGGGCAAGCTGATCGGGCCGCCCTTGGCCTGGGGATTGTCGAGGTCGGCAAGAAAGGCCACGGGATCCTTTTCGATGGCCGCGAGCTGCTCGCGCGTCGCTTCCATCAGCCGCACATTGTCCGGTGACCAGCCGCGCTCGAGCGCCACCTTGTAGGATGGCAGATGTTCAAGCGCGGGTTTGACGATTTCGATCATGGTGCACCGGCGGAGACGCTACGCCGATAAATAGCAGCATTGCCCGGCAAGGCACGGTCCACCAAGGAGCAGCCTCTTACGACAAGGCCGCGTTTCCATCGCTGGAAACGCGGCCCCGATCTTATGTCCTTGGGAGGACTGGAGCTCCGGCGCAGGCGCGCGGGAGTACCCTTATGCGAAGTCAGGCGATGTCGAAGCGGTCGGCGTTCATCACCTTGGTCCATGCCGCCACGAAATCCCTGGCGAATTTCTGGCTTGCATCCGCGGAGCCATAGACCTCGGCAAGCGCACGCAACTGGGCGTGCGAGCCGAAGATCAGATCGGCACGGGTGCCGGTCCACCTGACCGCCTTGGTCTTGCGGTCGCGCGCCTCGTACACCTCTTCCGAACCCGGAACAGAGCCGGCGGCCGGATCCCAGACCGTGTTCATGCTGAGCAGATTGACGAAGAAGTCGTTGGTCAAAGTGCCCGGCCTGTCGGTGAACACGCCGTGCTTCGATCCGCCGGTATTGGCGCCGAGCACGCGCAGACCGCCGACCAGCACCGTCAATTCCGGCGCGGTCAACGCCAGCAACTGCGCCCGGTCGACCAGCATGGCCTCGACCGACATCGGCTGCTTGCCCCTGACGTAATTGCGGAAGCCGTCGACCTTTGGCTCGAGCGCGGCAAAGGAATGCACGTCCGTTTGCTCCTGCGAGGCGTCCATGCGGCCTGGCGTGAACGGCACCTTCACCTCATGGCCTCCGTCCTTCGCGGCTTTCTCGACCGCGGCAACGCCGCCAAGCACAATCAGGTCGGCAAGAGAGACTTTCTTGCTGCCCGCGTTGAACTCCTTCTGAATGGCTTCGAGCTTGGCAAGCACCTTCGACAGTTCCGCCGGCTGGTTGACGTCCCAATCCTTCTGCGGCGCCAGTCGGATACGTGCCCCGTTGGCGCCACCGCGCTTGTCGGAATTGCGGAACGTCGAGGCCGAGGCCCACGCAGTCGAGACCAATTCGGAGACTGAAAGGCCCGATGCCAGGATCTTCGCCTTCAGCGAGGCGATGTCCTGCTCGCTGACCAGCTCGTGGTCGATGGCCGGGATCGGATCCTGCCAGATCAGCTCTTCCTTCGGCACGAGCGGGCCGAGATAGCGGGCGACCGGACCCATGTCGCGATGGGTCAGCTTGTACCAGGCGCGGGCGAAGGCGTCGGCGAATTGCTCCGGATGCTCGTGGAAGCGCCGCGACACCTTTTCGTAGGCAGGATCTACCCGCAGCGCGAGATCGGTGGTCAGCATCGCCGGCGCGCGGCGCTTTGACGGATCGTGCGCATCCGGAACGGTGCCGGCCCCGGCGCCACCCCTTGGCGTCCACTGATGGGCGCCGGCCGGGCTCTTGGTCAGTTCCCAGTCGAAGCCGAACAGATTGTCGAAGAAATTATTGCTCCACTTGGTCGGCGTCGTGGTCCAGGTCACTTCGAGGCCCGAGGTGATGGCGTCGCCGGCAATGCCGGAAGCATGCTTGCTCGACCAGCCGAGGCCTTGCGCCTCGATGATCGAGCCCTCTGGCTCCGCGCCAACCAACGACGCATCGCCGGCACCGTGCGTCTTGCCGAAGGTGTGACCACCGGCGATCAGCGCCACGGTCTCCTCGTCATTCATGGCCATGCGGGCGAAGGTCTCGCGAATGTCGCGGGCCGAGGCCAGCGGATCCGGCGTGCCGTTCGGCCCTTCCGGATTGACGTAGATCAGCCCCATCTGCACGGCGCCGAGATGGCCGCGAAGTTCACGGTCGCCGGAATAGCGCTTGTCGTCGAGCCACTTGGTTTCCGAACCCCAGTCGACGTCCTGCTCGGGCTCCCAGACGTCAGCGCGGCCGCCGGCGAAGCCGAAGGTCTTGAAACCCATCGATTCCAGCGCGACGTTGCCGGTGAGGATCAGAAGGTCGGCCCAGGAAATCTTGCGGCCATATTTCCGCTTGACCGGCCACAGCAGCCGGCGCGCCTTGTCGAGATTGGCATTGTCCGGCCAGCTGTTGAGCGGTGCGAAACGCTGCTGGCCTGCCCCGGCGCCACCACGGCCATCGCCGATGCGGTAGGTGCCGGCACTGTGCCAGGCCATGCGGATGAACAGCGGCCCGTAATGGCCGAAGTCGGCCGGCCACCAATCCTGCGAATCCGTCATCACCTGGTGCAGGTCCTTGATCACCGCATCGAGATCGAGCGACTTGAATTCCTCGGCATAGTCGAACTCTTCGCCCATCGGATCCGAAAGGTTCGATTGCTGATGGAGAACGCCAAGATCGAGTTGGTTGGGCCACCAGTCACGGTTGCTCCTGCTGGAGGATCCGTGTGCAACGGGGCATTTGCCGGCGCTGGGATCATCGGTCTGTGCGTCCATGTTCTTCTCCGATCGTGGCTGTGTTGAGCTGTTCAACTGCTGGGTGACAGGGACATAGAAATGTCCCTGGAGGCGGTCCGTTTCATGGCTGGCGCGATGACCATATGCCCGATACGCGACCGAATATGTTGGATGTCCTGTTGCTGCGGGCATGCGCCTCACCAGGCGGTCCCGGCTGCTCCTCATCTTCGTTGCGACTCGTATAGCAAAGCCGTCTGATTAATTTAAGTTGGATTTCCTGATTACAGCGATAAGATGACATTATGACAAACCTGACGCTGAAGCAGTTGCGTTATTTCGAGGCACTGGCGCGGCACAACCATTTCGGACGCGCGGCGGATGCCTGCGCCATCTCGCAGCCCGCCATCTCGGTGCAGATCCGGGAGTTGGAGGAAACGCTTGGCACGGCGCTTTTCCAAAGAGGCCCACGCCAGGTCCGGCTGACCAATTTCGGCGAGGAATTCGCCTTGCGCGTCCGCGACATCCTGCGCTCGGTGGACGAGCTGACGGATCTGGCCCGCGCCTCGCGCGACCGGCTGGTGGGACGGTTGCGCATCGGCGTGATCCCGACGATCGCACCCTATCTTCTGCCTGCCATCATCGGCAACCTCGCCCGCATGCATGACGGGCTCGATATCCACGTGCGCGAAACGCAGACGCAGAAGCTGATCCAGGAACTGGCCGACGGCCGGCTCGATGCGGCCATCGTTGCCTTGCCGGTGTCGGAACCCTCGCTGACGGAAATCGTGCTGTTTGCCGAGAACTTCGTGCTGGTCCGGCCCGGCGAGGATGAGGGAAAGCCGGTGCCCAACCGCGAAATGCTGCGCGAGATGCGGCTGCTCCTGCTCGAGGAGGGCCATTGTTTTCGCGATCAGGCGCTGTCGTTCTGCAACATGCATTCGGCACGGCCGCGCGAGTTGCTGGACGGCAGCTCGCTGTCGACCCTGGTGCAGATGGTCGGCGCCGGCGTCGGCGTCACCTTGATCCCCGAAATGGCCGTGCCGGTGGAGACGCGCTCCGCGGCAGTCTCTATCGCCCACTTCGCCAATCCCCAACCATCGCGGACGATCGGCATGATCTGGCGCAAGACAAGCCCGATCGCCAAACAGCTGCTGCTTATATCCGAAGTGGTTCGCCAGGCGGCCGAAGCATTGCGCGCGCAGCACAGTTCGGCATCGGTTGCACAGCCTCTGAAGCTGCCGGCAGCGGCCCAATGAAGGCAGACTGACCGGATCGTCAGCCTGCCGCGTGGAACCGGATTTCACCCTTGTTCAGAAAACAGGTCTTGTTGAACAGCGACAGATCCAGAGGGTTCGGTAACCGCACATCGCTGATATCGGGACATGGCTTCTTCGCCGGATCGTATGACCGATCGATCTGCGAGATGAAGACGAGGATCAATCCCTTGTCGCCGGCAAACGACTTCAGCGTGCGAACCTGCGCCATCAGGTCCGGATTTTGCCGCTTCTGGTCGAGCAGTTGCAGATAGTCGATCACCACCAGCGTGCCGCGCGGCACCGAGCCCAATGCCTTGACGATATAGTCGGCGCTGATGGCGTCGGAATTGTCGAACACGAACTGGTCGTTGAACCGCGCCGGATCCGCCCCGATGGCGCGAAACCGGTCGAGCACATCTCGTTGCGTATACTCCAGCGTGAAGAACACGCCGCGATGGCCTGATTTCATGGCTTCGATCGCGAGTTCGAGGCTCATCAGCGTCTTGCCGTGGCCGGGTCGCGCACCGACCAGAACCAGGTCGCCGGGCGCCAGTTGCGCAAACAGTACACCGGCAGGTGCCACCTCGGCCGCCTCGGCTGCCTCGGCTGCCTCGGCTGCAAGCAGGCTCCAACTGCTGAAACCTTCCCGTGCCGCAACACGATCGAGCGCTTCGTGGAGCGCAATCTTGCCCTCGCGGGACAACAGCCTGGCTTGACGCTTCAGATAATAGACCGGCGCGGACAACTTCATGCAAACCTCCTGGTGCGAGCAGTTTCCGCAATCCCTCCTTATGCCTGGCGCTCGAACAGTCGGTTCGGTGATCGGAAAGCCCTGCATGAACGATGCTTTCCCGGCGGAGGGAGGAGGCGTGGGCTGCGCCAGAATCAGATGATAGCTCAATCCCTGCGTATCGAAAATCGCAGACATTCAAAGATGCGGGGAGCCCGCTGCAAGCCTGGAGCCAGCATCCCGGCGTAGGAGCATTTGCGCGCGTCGATCTCCTTCATGGCTCTTCGTGCGGACTTGCGGAGGGCACGCGTTAACAAAGGGTGCGCTAAACAAGATGTGTTTCGCCTGATAATGCGAGACCCTTTATGATCGATTCCCGGCGGCAACACCGCAAGGAAATGGCTTTGGCAGGAGTTGATCCAGTGCGGTTGAGATTCGTCCCTCTGGGTATCGTCCCGATCCTCAGCCTCCTCGTCGCCGCCATTGCCTTGACGATGTCGGCTCGATCCTTTGCCGCACCATCTGACGTTCCGGCCTGGCTGCAGGCTCACATCGGCAACAGCGACGGCCAGATCTCACAAATTGTCCTCGAACGAGCCCGCGCGCTTTACCGGAAGAAGGTCGCGCAAGGTGCAGTCAAGAACCCCTGCTACTTCGCCATGGATGCGACGCGCCCCAGCGATCTGGGCGATGGCGTTCTGGGGCGCCGCTATTACGTCATCTGCGAAGCCAGCCAGTCGTTTCGCGCGATTTCGTCGGGTCATGGCAGCGGCCGGGATTTGAAAGGCGTTGTCGATTTTTCGAACAGCAAGCGGTGCGCGAAGAATTTCGGCAATGCGATGGATTCGTCGTTGACGGCCGGCGGCGGCTATATCACCCGCGAGGCAAAAACCTCGTTCAAGGGCTATTACCGCACCGTTGCGAAACAGGACGCGGTTTTCCAGCGCACCTTCATCCAGTTCGACGGCGAAGGCGAGGCCGCGAATGCCAGGCAGCGGGTGATCGGCGGCCATGCCGCCCAGGTGCTGCACGGCCTATGCCTGCGCAAAAACCCGAAAAGTTCGCATGCCGACCATGACGGCTTCGTGCCGTTCGGCAAACTGGTGGACTATGCCGGCGGCCGCAGCAATGGCTGCACCAGCTGGTCGCCGGCGGATGCGCAGCAGATCATCACCATGGTCAAGGACAATCCGACGACGCTCTATATCTACCCGGAATCGCGCGACATCGCCGCGGTCGCCAACCATTCGCAGCCGGGCGCCTACTGGAACACGTCCTGCCTGAAGGAAATCGGCACACCGAAATTCTGGCCGCGAAAGACCCTCGAGCCGATCATCGCCCAATACAGGAAGGATCACCCGGCACCACCGCCGCAGCCGCTGCCGATCTGCGAAGCGTCTTGAAGTCCGCATCGCACCGCCGCGTTGATTAAGACCGTGCCGCTTTATGTTCGGCGGAAAAGGCAAAGTGGCGGAGCGCGCGTGGAGATCGGCCGCCTCATCGAGGCCGGCAAAGTCACCCCCTTCGTGCAAGCCACCTACCCTCTTGGAGAGGTCGCCGAGGCGGAAGAACGGCTGGAAAACGAGCATGTGCGCGGCAGGATCGTATTTGAGGTCGCCGCCTAGCGACGTGGTTGCGTGGATTCCCCCGGACGCAGAGCTGGATCAGGCCGCCGAGCCAATTTTATCAAAAGCTAGCGGCGCGCCGAGGCTGGCGCCCAGCAGGGGCGTCAGTCCCGTAAACGGTTGGCGGCATGATCCTGATGCTGCTCAGTCGCGACCTGCCTGGAGTCCAAACCGCGTTCTTTGGAATGCTGTGCCTTGTCGCGATTGGACAGTACCTTGTTTTCTTCGAGCTTGTCCTTTGGCGTTACGGTCATGGCGCCTGTCCCGGAACCTTTTCCCTGTGAACCCGCTCCAATGTGTTTCTTGCCGCCGTGTGCCATGGCTGCCTCCAATCTATCCAAATGTTTCCAGGATCGGTGCTCATCTAGTCGTCAGGACGGTTTTTGTGATGGACGCTTTCCTGATTTTTGCCGCGAAGGATGTTGCGGTCGTCCGGATCGACGAGGTCCGGTGTGTCGGTCCTCATGTCCGATCCCTTGCGCAGCGCTTCGCGTTCCGCCGCTGATCGTTTCAGATCCGCCTCTGCATCGAAATCCTCGCCCGCGTTCTTTGTGTTTTCCCGCTCTTCAATGATGCGAATTTGTTGATCGTGGGTTTTGCGTCCAGTCATCGTTTCCTCCGGCGTGTTCGTGTTGGCGCTCGAAAGTCACCGGCCGCCTCAAAGGTCGGGTCACGGCGTGTCGAGCCTGCCCTCGTGCTGATAATGGCGAGGTGACGGGATCGTTCCGAAAGGCGTCGAACAAGCTTTTCGCCGGATGGCTCGGTTCGGACCGCCGCTCACGTTGACGCAGGGCTCCGGCTGCCGCCCGCTCTTCTGAACCATGGCCTCCTTCGAACGTTCGGCGACCACCGGACTGGCGCCGGACGCCTTTCCGTCGCGCTCCAGCTCAGCGCAGGAAATCGACCACAGCCTGGATGAACTCTGCCGGATACTCAATGTTCGACAGATGGACCGCGGGCAGCACGACCAGCTTCGCGCCGGGCACCGCCGCGGCAATCATCTCGCCGTGGCTGGCTGCTGTCACCGTGTCGTGCCGACCGGCGATCACCAGCGTCGGTCGCGGTATCAGTGCTACGGTACGGCGAAGATCGGCGTCGCGAACCGCCGCGAACAGGCCCGCCAGGCCTTGCCGGTCGATAGCCAGCAGCATGGTGCGAAACTCTTCGACCACGGGCTCGTTGGCGGCAACCATCGACGCGGGGAACCAGTTGCTCAGGAACGTCTCGGCGGTTTCCGACATGTCCGGTGCCTGCCGCACCGCGGCAATCCGCTCGTCGAAATAGCTTGCCGGCGAGAGATGAGACGAGGTGTTGCTCAGGATCAGCCGGTCGATCCGCTCGGGCGCGTGGATGCCGAGCCACTGCGCGACGAACCCGCCAAGCGACAGGCCAAGGAAATGTACGCGTTGCAGGTCGAGCGCGTCGAGCAGTTCGATGACGTCGCGGCCAAGCCGGTCGAGCGAGTAGGCGCCGACAGGAACGCTCGATCCGCCATGACCGCGAAAATCGTAGCGCAGGATACGGAAATGCTTCGACAACTCGCCAACCTGCCTGTCCCACATGTGCAGCGTGGTGCCGATGGAATTCGATAGCACCAGCACCGGCTTGCTTGCCTCGCCGTCGAAGCGGTAGGCGATGCGCGTGCCGTCGCCCGTCGTGACGAAATTCAGCTTGTTCATGATGAAAATTCCTTCTGGAACGTTTGAATGAGGCCAAACGTAGCCGAGGGATAATTTTGTTGATATTACAAAGATGGGACAATCTTTGTAATAAAAACCGACATGACCGAATTTACTCTCCACGACCTTCAATGCTTCGATGCGGTGATTCGCACCGGCGGCTTTCAGCCTGCGGCGGCCGTGCTGCATCGCTCGCATCCGGCGGTGTTCGCTGCCGTCGCCAAGCTGGAGCGACAGCTCGACCTTTGCCTCCTGGACCGCAACGGCTATCGCGTGCGTGCGACCGAGGCAGGGCTGTCGTTCCACCGCCGAGCGCTATCGCTGCTGCGCGAGCTGGATGGTTTGCGCGTCCATGCCGCCCAGTTGGCGATGGGTGAGGAAAGCGAGATCCACGTGGTGATAGGCGACCTGTGCCCGCGCCCGCATGTGCTGGGCATGCTCGGGCGGTTCTTCGCACAGTGCCCCGGCACCCGCCTGCATCTGCATTTCGAAGCGGTCGGCGGCCCATGGGAGCGTCTATTCGATGACGAAGCCGATCTGATCCTGCACTGGGTCGACAAGGGCGATGCGCGGGTGGAATGGGTCGATCTGTGCAAGGTGTCCTTCATTCCCGTGGTGGCGCCGGGCTTTCTGCCCGAGCGTATCGAGCAGCCGATCACCCTGGACCAGATGCAGGCACTCACCCAATGCGCCATGCGCGACAGCGCCCGCCATTCGCCACAACAAAACTATTCGCTGATCGAAGGCGCGCCGCAATGCCTCGTCGCCGACCAGGGCATGAAGAAGGAGATAATCCTGCAGGGCCTTGGCTGGGGCCACCTGCCCCGCTTCCTGATCGAGGAAGAACTGCATGACGGGCGCCTGCAATCCATTGCCGGCCGCCATCTGCCGGGCCGCACCGACGAACTGGTGGTGGCGCGGCGCCGCGACCGGCCGCATGGGCCGATCGCCAACCGGCTGTGGGATCATATCCAGCAGGAAGCGCCGGCATTGCGCCGTGCATTGTAGCCGAGGAGGCCCGGACAGATACCGACCAACCAGTCGCGAAAGGCGCAAGTGTAAATCGGTCGTTAATGACCGGCCGTGCAATGCTAGGACCTCGGGTCCCGTCCAGCGATCACTTCTTGACATACGCTCCAGGCTGGCGGCCGCTCTTCGGAGCCTTGGCGTCCTTTGAACGCTCCGCGATAGCGGGGCCGGCCCCGGACGTCTTTTCGGTTGCGGCGCTCGGCGTGCCTTGCCTTGGCGGGTTTTGTCCGTCCGACTGGCGGGTTCGGTCTTCCACTTCGCCCACCCGGCGGGTGAGCCCGATGCCGCCGGCGGGCTTCTTGTTGGCGGCCGCATCCTGGGAGAATTCATCGGAAGCGTCGGCATCGGTCTTTGCCGGATATTTCGTCGCACCGGTTTCATAGCGGGTTTCGTTCTCAGTCATGACATCTCTCCAGTTGCATGACGGATAAACATCTCGGCGGTATCCGAGTTCCACTCCTGGACTTCGATTCCGGACGAATCTGGGTTCCGGGAGCGGGCGGTCGGCCACCCAAGCGACGAGATGAGCAGCACCCTACTGCAGCAGACCCTTGACGATGCCGCTCGCCTTGCCGAAATCCATCTGGCCGGCATATTTCTGCTTCAGTGCGGCAATCACCTTGCCCATGTCCTTCTGGCTGGCCGCACCCGTCGCCGCGATCGCCTCACGCGCCGCCGCCGTCACCGCCGCATCGTCCAACTGCGTCGGCAGGAAGGTGCGGATGATCTCCATCTCGCCGCGCTCCTGCGCGGCGAGTTCCGGCCGTTTGCCGTCGTCGAAGGCTTTGGCCGATTCCTCGCGCTGCTTCACCATCTTGGCCAGGATCTGCAGGATCTCCTCATCGCTGGCCGGCTCCTTGCCCGAACCGCGATTGGCGATGTCGCGATCGTGAATGGCGGCTTGGATCAGCCGCAATGTCGGCAGCCGGTGCTTGTCCTGCGCCTTCATCGCGCTCTTCAGGGATTCGGCGATTTTGCCGCGCATGATGCATTCTCCTTCGATCGGCGCGGACAATAGCGCCGGGGGCGAGCCAAGGCAAACCCTGATATGCCGGGGCAAGCCACTGATTTTGCTAGGCGAAATAAAACATGGCGGCATTTCGCATGATCATTGACCGCTCTGCCCCCTTCCCCTATGTACTGGGCCTTGCATGAACGGAAATTTGACTGCGTGGAGGCCGCGAAAATCGCCGCTTCGCGCCGTTTGCCGCGCAGATGGCCCGCCGGGCCGGTTGCAGCGGGCAGCCCGATAGGAGTGCCGCCATGGCCGAGATGACCGCCGCCTCGACGCCCGCCTGGACCACTGAAAAGCCGACCGCCCTTCTGGTGCTGGCCGACGGCACCGTCATCGAAGGTCGCGGCCTCGGCGCCACCGGCTCCGCCGTCGCCGAAGTCTGCTTCAACACGGCGCTGACCGGCTACCAGGAAATCCTCACTGACCCTTCCTATGCCGGCCAGATCGTCACCTTCACCTTCCCGCATATCGGCAACATCGGCACCAATGACGAGGACATCGAGGACCTCAATCCGGCCGCCCGCGCCGGCGCCGTTGGCGCCGTGTTCAAGGCCGATGTCACCGACCCGTCCAACTACCGCGCCGGCGCTGGTCTCGACCAATGGCTGAAGAAGCGCGGCATCGTCGCCCTTTCGGGCATCGACACCCGCGCGCTCACCGCGCTGATCCGTGAAAGGGGCATGCCCAACGCCGTCATCGCGCATGCGCCCGATGGCGTGTTCGACCTCGACGATCTGAAGCGCCGCGCCGCCGCATGGTCGGGGCTGATCGGGCTTGACCTCGCCAAGGAAGTCACGTCGGGCCAGTCCTCGGTCTGGCGCGAGACGCCCTGGGTGTGGAACGAAGGCTTTGGCGAGCAGACCGAACCGACAATGCACGTCGTCGCCATCGATTATGGCGTCAAACGCAACATCTTGCGCCTGCTCGCCGGCCTCGGCGCCAAGGTCACGGTGGTGCCGGCCAAGACCGGCGCCGAACAAATCCTTGCCATGCAGCCGGACGGCATTTTTCTCTCCAATGGCCCCGGCGACCCGGAAGCCACCGGTGACTATGCCGTGCCGGTCATCCGGGATCTGTTGAAGACCGACATCCCGGTGTTCGGCATCTGCCTCGGCCACCAGATGCTGGCACTGGCGCTGGGCGGCAAGACCGCCAAGATGCACCAGGGCCATCACGGCGCCAACCATCCGGTCAAGGACCACACCACCGGCAAGGTCGAGATCGTCTCGATGAACCACGGCTTTGCCGTCGATGCCGACTCGCTGCCATCGGGCGTCGAGGAAACCCACGTCTCGCTGTTCGATGGTTCGAACTGCGGCATCACGCTGACCGGCCGGCCGGTGTTCTCGGTCCAGCATCACCCCGAAGCCTCCCCCGGCCCGCAGGATTCGCACTACCTGTTCCGCCGCTTCGTCAATTTGATCCGCGAAAAGCGCGGCGAGGAATTGCTGGCCGAACGGGCCTGATCCTTTGAGGATCGGCTGTTAGCTATAATATCGCTTAACGCAAAGCGATAAATGTGCGATATTATTTGTTGTGAAGACGATCATCCTTTCAGTATCGGCGGCTCGCGATCTCGATAACCTGCCGGCGGATGTCCGCGAGCAGGTTTCCGAAGGTTTGATCACTTACGCCGTCAGCGGTCGTGGAGATGTAAAGCGTCTTGCCGGCCGGAACGGTTATAGACTGCGTATCGGCCGCTACCGCGTCATATTCGACGAAGACCGCACCACGATTCTCGCGATCTACATCGGCAAGCGTGAAACGACGACCTATAGCAGGCCATAGGACAGGACATCATCATGAACGCCCCGCAAATCATCAAGACCTCAACCGGCGAAGAACTGGTCGTCATCCCGAGGGCCGACTACGAGGCATTGCTGCATGCCGCTGAAGAAGCCATGGATGCTGCGGATGTGGCGATCTACGATGAACGGAAGGCCGAGCTCAAAACGGAAAAGCCCCTGCCCGCTGCCGTGACCATGGATATCCTGCGGGGCTCGAGCCGGCTCAAGGCGCTGCGCAATTGGCGCAACCTGACCCAAGCCGATTTGGCGACTGCTATTGGTGTCAGCCAGGGTTTCCTGTCCGACCTCGAATCCAATCGTCGCAAACCATCGCCGCAGACCAGTGCCATGCTGGCAAAGACGCTGGATATCCCCGGCGAATGGATCGAAACCTAGAGCAATCCCGGGAAAAGTGTGAAACGGTTTTCCGTCCGGGAATTGCGTCAAACAAAGACTCTAGTATCTCGTCCTACGCCACCGGCCGGCCTTCGCTGGCTTCCAGGATGGCGAACCATTGCTGGCGGTCGAGGCTGATCTCCAACGCCTTGACCATGGCGGCCAGCCGTTCCGGCTTCATCGAACCCAGCACCGGCACCAATCGGGCCGGATGGCGCAATAGCCAGGCGATCGCGACGGCAGCCAGATCGCCGGCTCCGATCTCGGCGGCCACCGCAGCAAGCGCTGCCCGCACCCGCGCCTCGCGCCCCTCCTTGCCGGTGAACAGCGAGCCGCCCCCGAGCGGCGACCAGATCATCGGCGCATAGGCAAGGCGCTGCGCGTGGTCCAGGCTGCCGTCGGTCAATGCGGCCGTTTTCAGCACCGACATTTCGATCTGGTTGGTGGCGAGGGCGAACGGCAACCGTGAGGCCAGCAGATCGAACTGCGACGGCGTGAAGTTGGAGACGCCGACCGCCCTCACCTTGCCAGATGTGACCAGCTTGGCAAGAGCTGCCGCCGTCTCGTCGGCATCCGTCAGCGGGTCGGGCCGGTGCAGCAGCAACAGGTCGATATAGTCGGTGCCGAGATTGGCAAGCGACCGCTCCACCGACGCAACAATATGGCCGCCACCGGTATCGTAGTGCTTCAGCCGGTTGTCCGGCCGGTTTGGCGACTTCAGCATGATATCGCATTTCGAGATCAGCTCGATGCTGTCGCGCTTGCCTTCCCAGCGCGCCAATTCCGCACCGAAGGCCGCTTCCACCTCGTAGTTCCCATAGATGTCGGCATGATCGAAGCTGGTCAGGCCGAGATCGACGGCGGTGCCGATCAGCCGTGCGACCTGATCGGCATCCGGGCGGGCGGCGCTGTCGAGCAGACGCGAGGCGCCGAAGACCAACCGCGACAGCGACAGTCCGTCCCGAGTCAGCGCAATGCGGCTGTGACTCACACCTGCGCTCCATCTTCGGCGACGCCGGCGGTGACATTTGCGCGCGCCGCGGGCCTCGCCACCTTGGTGACGAAGACGATGACCGCCAGCGTCAGAAAACATGCGCCCACCAGATAGGGCGCACCGCCGAAGGTCACCGGCGCGCTTGGCCCGGTGAACCAGGAAAAGATCGCCGTATAGAGCAGCGGCGTGATGATCGAGGTGATCGAGAAGATCGAGGTCATCGCCCCCTGCAATTCGCCTTGCGCCGATGGCGGCACTTTGGCGGCGGCGAGGCTCCTCAGCGGTGGATCGGCCAGCGCTTCCAGACAGCCGACGACGATCACCGCATAGATCATCCAGCCTTGCGACGCGAAGGCATAGCCGAAGGCGCTGGCTGCCGTGAATGTCAGGCCGATGACCGCCGTCTTCCACTCGCCAAGCCTCGGGATCACGCGCGGCAGCACCGTCGCCATGACGATCGCACCGCACAGGCCGAAGGCGCCGAGCGAGAAGCCGATCTGCTGCTCGCTCCAGCCATAGCGATAGCTGGAGACGAACGACCAGACCGCCGGATACATCATGTGCCCGAGCGTCATCAGGAAGAAGACAAGCCCGATCCAGCCGATGCCTTGATATTGGCGCATCTGGAGCAGCGTGCCGACCGGGTTGGCGCGTTTCCACTCGAAGCGGCGGCGATGCTTGTCATCGAGCGTTTCCGGGAGGAAAAACAACGCAATGAGGAAATTCACGAAGGCGAGCCCGGCGGCGAAATAGAACGGCACGCGCGGCCCGAACGTACCGAGCAGCCCGCCGAGAACCGGCCCGATGACGAAGCCGACGCCAAACGCGATACCGAGCAGGCCGAAATTCTTTGCCCGGTTCTCATTATTCGAAATATCGGCGATGAAGGCTGAAGTCGTCGAATAGCTGGCGCCTGAAATGCCGGCCAGCACACGCCCGATGAACAGCATCGGGTAGGACCAGGCGACCGCGCAGATCAGATTGTCGATGGAGAAGGTCAGCACCGATGCGAGCAGGATCGGCCGCCGCCCGAACCGGTCGCTCAAGCCGCCCATGATCGGCGCGAAGACGAACTGCATCGCCGCATAGACGAAGAACAGCCAGCCGCCTTCGATCGCCGCGCCGCTGATGCTGACCCCGGTCAATTCCCTGAGATAGGCCGGCAGCACCGGCATGATCATGCCGAAGCCGATAATGTCGAGCAGCAGCGTGGTGAAGACGAGCGCAAGGCCCCGTCTGGCGGTTTTAGGGTCGATCATGCAGGATCAAGCTCCTCTGCTCGCCCTCAGGCGCAGGCGGACGCACTTATAGGCGAGCCCGCCGCAAGGAACAATGTGAGAACAGGCTGATTCTATTCATCCTGATACCCCCTGACGGCAGCATCGCCGGCAGGTGAAGCTCGAAAACGGTCTGTCAGATCGGCCCACTCAGCGTGTTGCACTCCGACAGCTTGCCGCTCTTGTAACCACGCGCCAGCCAGGTCTGCCGCTGCTGCGAGGTGCCGTGGTTGAAGCTTTCCGGCACAACATAGCCTTGCGTCTTCTTCTGCAGCGTGTCGTCGCCGATCTGCTTGGCGGCGTTCAGTGCGCTCTCGATGTCGCCCTGCTCCAATATGCCTTTCTGCCCGGTGTAATGCGCCCACACGCCGGCAAAGCAGTCGGCCTGAAGCTCGATTCGCACCGACATCTGGTTGGCTTCGACCTCGCCCATGCTTTGCCGCATCTGGTTGAACTTGGACATGATGCCGGTCAGGTTCTGCACGTGGTGGCCGACCTCATGCGCAATCACATAGGCGCGGGCGAATTCGCCCGAGGCGCCGAACTGCTGGTCGAGCTGCTGGAAGAAGGTCATGTCGAGATAGACCTTGTGGTCGCCGGGACAATAGAACGGTCCGGCCGCCGCGGAAGCGAAGCCGCAGGCCGAGCGGACCTGGCCGGAAAACAGCACCAGTTTCGGATCCTCGTAGGTTAGGCCCTGAGATTTGAAGATGCCGGACCAGGTGTCCTCGGTCTCGGCCAGCACGGTGGCCACGAACTGCTTCATCTCGTCATTGGCCGGTGTGGCACCGTTGTCCTGTCCGCTGTTGTCGGTGATCTGGCCGCCGCCGCCCGGCAGCAGGCCGCCGTCGCCGCCACCTAGGATCGTCGACGGATCGAAGCCGAAATACCATCCGGCCAGCACCACCAGGATGACGAGGAAGATGCTGCCGCCGCCACCGGTGCGGCCGCCGATCGGAATGCGGAACTGGCCACCGCCGCCGCCGAGTCCGCCACCGCCGCTGTCGCTGCGGTCGTCCTCGATATTGTCACTCTGACGACGGCCCTTCCAGAGCATGGCAACTCCTCGTGCAGCAACTTCCCCGTTGTTCCGGGGCAACAAACAATTATCCCAATGGTTGCGCCAAGTCACAGCATTTTTCGATGGCCTTTTTGGCCATACGGGTCGCCTTGCGGCCAAGCTCGTTGCGGCGAGCGGCTCGGCGTTGCAATCGTCCCCATGGCCGAGACTATCGAAGACCGTTAATGTCCGTTTCTCTGGGAAGCGAGGGGCGCTTGCGGACGATCGGCCAATTCCTGCTGTTGCTGACGGCATTGACTTGTTTCGGCATCGGGTCCGCCCGTGCCGCCACGCTCGATTCCAGCGTTGCCGTCACCGATCCCGCCACCTTGCAGGCGCTGGAGCGTGGTGGCCTGTCGATCAGCCGCCTGCTGGGCCCGGCACTCGGCCTCACCCGCGAGGTCGACAATCGCGGCCTGTTTTCGGTGCCGGCGCTGGCCACGGTGCGCGACACAGTCAAGCGGCAGATAGCCGACGAGCCGAAGACCAGCCCCGATCCCTATGTTGCTGCCATGGCGAAGTCGAAGGACACCAGCCAGAAATTCAATCCGAAATACATCGATGACGACGGCTCGACGCTGGACCTGACCGGCGTCGTCAACCGCATGGACCGCGGCTATCTCGGCCACACCGAATGCGGCGAAATCCGGCTGATCTACCGTTTCCACTATTCGGTCGCGGAAAAGCCTGTGAAGGGAAAGGCGGGCCAGCGCATTTCCTCGCGCCTGCCGCTGACCATGAGCCTGGTGTTCAACGCCAAACCCAGGCAGGCACAAGCGCGCGCCTCGAAGGACCTGCCAAGCGCCACTGACGTGTCCTGCGCCGATGTTGCCCAGCGCTGGCTGGCAGCTGGAAAAAAAGACCTGCCACCCGACCAGCTTGCCGCCTGGCTGCGCTCCGACGAAGGGCCGCTGTCAGGCACCATGCTGAATTCGTCGCAGATCATGCGGCTCGAACTCAACATGCAGGTGCTCAGGCTGTCGGCCTCGACGCGGCGCGATTTCGGCGGCCATGCCGAATATCTCCTGAAGATCTTCAAATGGGATCCGGCTGCGTCCAGCTTCTATGAAGCGAAGATGGAAAACCAGATCGACCGCGCCATTGTGCTGGCCGACAAGCCGTCCTTCGCCAAATGGCTGCTCACCGACCGCAACATCTACGACCTCGACCATGGCCGGCTGGTGATCGACGAAAAGTTCCTGGCCAGGAGCGCCGTCTCCGTCGCCCCCGGCGGTCTCAGCCGGTCGCAGAACAACATCGTCTACGGGCTGGTCGACGACGCGGACATCGACAAGGCGCTGAAGAACTATATCGCCAGGGGCAACACACTCTCGACCATCAAGTCGGTGGCCGGCTTCAACTTGCGGCTCAACGAGATGAGCTGCACCGGCTGCCATCAGACGCGTGGCATTGCCGGTTTCCACTACACCGGCGCAGATCCGGTGAGCGAGCCGCGCCGCAACGCCGTCTTCGTGCCGGGCTCGGCCGTGTTCTTCGCCGACCTGCCGCGCCGCCGCGCCATCGTCGAGCAGTTCGCCGCCGGCAGTCAGCTAGACTTTACGCGCAGCTTCGCCGCCCGTCCGGACGCCAGATATGCCGAGGCGCTGAAAGACACCGACCTCTACAATGGCTGGGGCTCGATCTGCTATCGCGGCGAGGATGCAAGTTTCAAGGACTGGAGCTGCGGTGCGGGCCTGCGCTGCGCCGGTGTCCACGAAAGCGCCTTCCATCCAGGCTTCGGCACCTGCGTCAGCGAAGCAGGCACGGTGGTCGGCGACCCCGTCGAGTTCGGCGAGATCAAGATGTCGAGCTGGGGCAGCGACCAGTATTGCCGCCTGTCGCCGGCCACCGCCAAGGCCTGCGCCATCGACTCCGCGAAGGACAAGAAGCCGCTGGTCAAACTCGCCGGCTATGGCGCCGCGCGCCAGCGCTACGACAATCCGCAGCAGAAGACCGGCGGCTTTCCCGGTGGCATGCTGCGCAAGGCAAGCTGCGACAAGCTTCCCGACGAAGCAACGTGCGGGCGTCTGGCCAAGACCGGCTTCAACGACTGCATCGCGTCGGGCAAGGACCACAAATTCTGCACGAAGGAATTTACCAAGACCGCCGGCCTACGAGCCTGCGACAAGGCGCATCCCTGCCGCGAGGACTACATCTGCACCGCAGGCTATGACGATCTGGCGGAAGCGAAAGCTGGCAAAGGCACCTGCATTCCGCCCTATTTCATCTTCCAGTTCCGCGTCGACGGCCACCCGCGCAGCTGGGTGCAGGACGTCCGCGAGTGAGGGAACGGTTTGTTGAAAGCGCCGCCACCACGTTCCGGCAGACGGCGTTCGCCCAGAACAGCTGACGTCAACCTGACAGACGTCTAATCTTCCTGCTTGGCGCCGGCGCTCTTGCCGTCGGAGCTCTTCGAACGTTCCTCGAAACGCGCCGCGCCCTTTTTCAGCGAATGGTGGGTTTCGGCCTCGGTTTTGCGCTCATCGCTTGCCGCCGCCTGTGTCAGTCCCTCGGCAGCCTGCTTGCCCTTTGCGGTCGGTGCCCGTTCAACGCCCATCGCTTCCTCCCTTGCCGCGACATCGCGCGGTGTCAGCAGCAACGTGCGTGGCGTACGGCGGTTCCGGCGGCTCAGGAAATCCAGCGGCGGGTTCGGCTCAACGCGTCGCCGTCATCGCCTTGCGAAACGCTTCCAGCGTCTCGACGCTGACATGGTGCTCGATGCCTTCGGCGTCGATGCGCGCCGTCTCGGCGCTGACACCGAGCGAGCGCAAAAAGGCTTCCACCGTCTGGTGGCGGATGCGGCTCTCCTCGGCGACCTTGCGGCCGGCATCGGTCAGGAAAACGCCGCGATAGGGCTTTCGCGACACCAGCCCGTCGGCGCACAGCCTGGTCAGCATCTTGGCCACCGTCGGCTGGGCAACGCCAAGGCGTGCGGCAATGTCGACCTGGCGCGCCTCGTTGCCGTCCTCGATCAGATCGGCGATCAGCTCGACATAATCCTCGACCAGCGCGCTGCGGCGCGCTTCGCGCTGCTGCCGGAATCCCTCCGAATGAATTTCGGCGTCGAGCAGCGGCTCACGCGGGACTGGTCTGTTCTTCGGCGCCAATATGCGCTCCTCCCGAGGCTATCACCCGTCCACGCTTTCATAGCACGGGCTCTGATTCTTCAGGCCGTTTATTTGCATTCCGCCACAGGTGCAACCAGCGCTTCCGATTGCCGTTTCACCCGATGACCGCCAGCCGCCTAAAAGCAACGACAATGAAATATAGCATATTGCATAATGTTGAGCCATGGCATAGCTTGAGGCAACATCGTCCAGTCTCGCGGAAAGCCCTCCTTCATGTCTGAAGCCGAAGCCACAGCCTCCCGTTCCTCATGGCGGTTCGCCAGGCCCGACGAGGACGAGCAGCCCAGCCTGCGCGAAGTCAATTCCACAATCGCCGTGCCAAGCTCGGGCGTCTGGTTCCGTCGCCTGTTCGCCTTCATGGGTCCCGGCTACATGGTCTCGGTCGGCTATATGGACCCGGGCAACTGGGCGACGGATCTCGCCGGCGGTGCGCAGTTCGGCTACACGCTGCTGTTCATCATCATGCTGTCCAACCTGATGGCGATCCTTTTGCAGGCGCTGGCGGCACGGCTCGGCATCGCCACCGGCCGCGACCTCGCCCAGGCCTGCCGCGCCTACTATCCCCGTCCAGTCAATTTCGTGCTGTGGATCGCCTGCGAACTGGCCATCATCGCCTGCGATCTGGCCGAAGTCATCGGCACGGCGATCGCGCTGCAACTTCTGTTCGGCATTCCGCTGATCGGCGGCGCCATGCTGACGGCGCTCGATGCCTTCCTCGTGCTGCTGTTGATGAACAAGGGCTTCCGCTATCTCGAAGCCTTCGTCATCGCGCTTTTGATCATCATCTTCAGCTGCTTCGCCATCCAGATCTTCGTCGCCGCCCCGCCGGCCGGCTCGATCCTGCATGCCATGTTCGTGCCGTCGTCGGAAATCGTCACCAATCCGGCGATGCTCTACATCGCCATCGGCATCATCGGCGCCACCGTCATGCCGCACAATCTCTATCTGCACTCTTCGATCGTGCAGACCCGCGCCTATGAACGCACCGACAAGGGCAAGCGCGATGCCATCAAATGGGCAACGACGGACTCGACCATCGCCCTGATGCTGGCGCTGTTCGTCAACGCCTCGATCCTCATCGTGTCGGCGGTCGCCTTCCATAACACCGGCCATCAGGACGTTGCCGAGATCGGCCAAGCCTTCGAGCTGCTGTCGCCGCTGCTCGGCCTCGGCATCGCCTCGATCCTGTTCGCGGTGGCGCTGCTGGCTTCCGGCCTCAACTCCACGGTGACGGCGACGCTTGCTGGCCAGATCATCATGGAAGGCTTTCTGCGCCTGCGCATCCCCAACTGGGCACGTCGGCTTCTGACGCGCGGCCTCGCCATCATCCCGGTGGTGGTCGTCACCGCGCTCTATGGCGAAAAGGGCACCGGCCAGCTGCTGGTGTTCAGCCAGGTGATCCTGTCGATGCAGTTGCCTTTCGCAGTCGTCCCGCTGGTGCAATTCGTCTCCGACAAGAAGAAGATGGGCAATCTCGCCATTCCGCGCGGCGTCGCCGCCCTTGCCTGGGTGGTCGCCGCAGTCATCCTGGGGCTCAACTTCAAGCTGCTCTACGACACCCTGTTCGGGATCGGCTAAGCTCCGCCTCGCCGGGAAATCGACTACCCTCTGCGCAGAGGGTAGCCTCGCGACAAATTGGCAATCCGCGCTATGTTGTCCCGCAGCATGGCCCGGATCGAAGACATCAGGAAATTCTACGCGCGGCTGCTGGTCGCCAATGCCGGCTCGCCCGACCCACGCCTGGAAGCGGCTTTCGCCGAGGTGCCACGCGAAGCGTTTCTCGGTCCCGGGCCGTGGACGGTCATCGCCGGCAACGGCAAGGTCACGACGCCGAGCGCCGACCCGGCTCATATCTATCAGAACGTGCTGGTGACGCTCGACGACGACAAGGGCATCAACAATGGCGAGCCCTTCCTGCACGCCATGTGGATCGGAAAGCTTGCGCCTAAACCTGGTGAGGCCGTCACTCATATCGGCGCCGGCACCGGCTACTACACCGCCGTGCTGGCCAGGCTGGTTTTACCAGGCGGCACCGTCACCGGCTTCGAACTCGACGAAAAACTGGCCGATCTGGCGCGCAAAAATCTCGAAGCATATGGCAATGCAACGGTCGTCCATGGCGATGCGGTGACGACGCCCCTGCCGCCATCCGACATCATCTATGTCAATGCTGGCGTCGCAGCGCCACCAGCAGGGTGGCTGAAGGCGCTGCGACCTGGCGGCCGCATGATCTTCCCCTGGCGCCCGGCCGAGCGCGTCCCACTGGCGGTGATGGTGATCCGCACGCAAAAAGGCTTCGCCTGCGATCCGTTCATGCGATCGTGGTTCATTCCCTGTGTCGGCGCCTCGCTCGCAGACTCAGCGTCGAGGATCCCGACGCGCGAGCAGGCCGCGCGCAGCCGCTCGATCTGGCTGGTCCAGGACAGGGCACCGGACGACACCGCCACCGCCATATCGGGCGATGTCTGGTTCTCGTCGGAAGATCTCCACCCCGGGCCTCGCAAATGATGGTGGTTTGCCAAAATTTCATATGTCCTGTCGGACCGGTGGCTCGTCGCCCGTCCTTGGGCTGAAGTCCGGCCACGACGGCGTGGATCGAAGAACGGGAGCATTGGAATGAGAAAGATCATCTCTGCGACATTCGTCAGCCTTGACGGCGTCATGCAGGCACCCGGCGGCCCGGAAGAGGATCCGGCCGGCGGCTTCAAGTTCGGCGGCTGGACCTTCCATTACGTTGACGAGGCGGGGGCCGCGGCGATGGATGAACTGTTCTCCAAGCCTTTCGCCCTGCTGCTCGGCCGCAGAACCTACGACATCTTCGCCGCCTACTGGCCGTATCAGAAAGATCCGATCGCGGATGCCTTCAACCCCGCGACCAAATATGTGGCGACGCATCGGCCTGACACCCTCACCTGGCAGAACACGCAAGCGCTCGGACCCGATATCGTCGCGACGTTGCGCCGCCTCAAGCAGGAGGATGGGCCGGACCTGCTCATCCAGGGATCTGGCGATCTGATCCAGACCTTGCTCGCCAACGGGCTGATCGACGAAATTCGGCTGATGATCTTCCCGCTATTGCTGGGCAAGGGCAAGCGGCTGTTCGGCGACAGCGCGATGCCGGCCGCCTTCAAGCTCATCAAGTCGCAGGCAACCAGCACCGGCGTCATCATGGCGACCTACGAGCGATCAGGCGAGATCAAGGTTGGGTCGTTTGTCACAGGGGAGCCGTCCGACGCCGAGCTCGAACGGCGCAAGAACTGGAAGTAGCAGGACGGCCTTTGCACCCTTTCCTCTCCCCCGATCGACGGGGTAGAGGAACCCAAGTTCTGAGAAGTCTCTCAAGCCGCCACCGGCCGTCGTGCCAGCCCATCGCGGATATGGCGTGCGAATTCCTGCGCCGCCGGCCCTACCCCATGCCTCGGCAGATGCAGGTTGATGGCAAAATTCGGCAGTGGCGGCAGGCCGGACTCCGGTGGCAATATGTCGAGATCCGCCGGAACCGTGGAGGCTAGCCAGGCGGTGACGGCGAGGTCGGAGCGCACCGTCGCCGTCGTCGCGTCGATGTTGCCGTTTTCGAACACGGTGCGCCACTCCAGCCCATGCTCACCGAGCGCCGCCAGCACCGCCGGGCGGAAGGCGCAGGTGTCGGCGACGATCGACACCGGCAGCGGCCGCTTGGCGCGGGCAACGCCGCCCTTGGCGCCGACCCAGACCAGCCGGTCGATGGCAAGGCACTCACCGGCCGACGGACCGACGCGTTCCTCGATCACCGCAAGGTCGATGGTCCCGGCCGCAAGGGCAGCAGCCAATTCCGGCGACGAGGCGCAGACCAGCGATATCTCGACCTGCGGATAGGTCTCGGCATAGGTCTTCAGCACCGGCGCCAGCAAGGTGCCGACAAGGTCGTAGGGCACGCCGAGCCGCACCTGGCCGGCCACCGGTGTCCCAGCCATCTCGGCCCAGATCTCGTCATTCAAGGCCAGCAACCGCTTGCCCCTGCCGAACAGTTGTTCACCGGCGCGCGTCAGCCGCAAGCCGCGCCGGTCGCGCGTAAACAGGCTCGAGCCAAACGCCTCCTCCAGCCGCTTGACCTGCTGGCTGACAGCACCTTGCGTCAAGTGCAGCGCATTGGCCGCCGCCGTCATGCTGGCCTTGTCGGCGACGGTGATGAAGGTGCGGATCAGCGCCATGTCGAGATTTCGGATCATGGCTGGCATTATCCATCCTAATGCCGACCATGGCAAACATTGCATTTACTGAAGTTCGCGCGCAGCTACGATCGCAGCCCTCTGACAGAGGACGCCGCATGCTCGAGCCCATTCTCCCGCTCATCCTTTTTGCCATCGTCGCCACCACCACGCCCGGCATCGCCACGACCCTGTCCACGGCGTCCGGGGCGCAGTTCGGCTTTCGCCGTTCCGTGCCCCTGCTGGTCGGCAGCGCCGCCGGCCTCGCCACGGTGACGGGTGCCGCTGCCGCCGGGCTCGCCGGTCTGCTGCTTGCCGTGCCTTCGCTGCAACTGGCCATGAAGGTCATCGGCTCGCTCTATCTCCTCTGGCTGGCGATCAAGATCGGCCGCAGCGGACCGCCCAATCTGGATGTGAGCATGGCCAGGCCGAACAGCTTTCTCGGCGGCGCCGGCATTCAATGGATGAACCCGAAGGGTTGGGCGATGGGTCTGGGCGCCGCGGCTTCGTTCGCGGCCCTAGCCAGCGGACCGGTGCAGCTCGCGCTGCTGCTCGGCGCCACCTTTGGCCTCGCGGCCGCCGCCTCGCTGTCACTGTGGTGCGTGGCCGGAATGGTGCTGGCGCGGCTGCTCAAGACCGAATGGCAATGGCGCGCGCTCAACATCGTGCTGGCGCTGGTGCTGGCCGCCTCGATCATTCCGATGTGGCGGACGGCGTAAAGCGCGGCCTTGCAGAACCTGGGTTCCTCGCCCTCGCAACGCGGGGGAGAGGTGGCCGCGAAGCGGTCGGAGAGGGGGCTTCGTAGGGCGGATACTTCTTGAAACTTGATCTCCGTCGAGCCAGTCCCCCTCTCCGTCTCGGCTTCGCCGAGCCACCTTGTATCTACACGAGAGAGATTTCGTGGGATTAGAGCGATTGAGCCAAGGTCCGGGCGGCCGCCCGGACCTTGGCTTGGCGAAGTCGCCCGTACCACCTGAGGTTACAACCGCGGGAGAGCTTGGGATCTTCGCCT
>NZ_JAMYSG010000038.1:0-57002 GCF_040321815.1 Mesorhizobium sp. M0239 | reverse complement strand
GCAGTAGGCAGTAGGCAGTAGGCAGTAGGCAGTAGGCAGTAGGCAGTAGGGCAAGAAATTCAGAGCATATTGCCCCTACTGCCTACTGCCTACTGCCCAATCCCTAACTATCGGCTCCGCCGCCGCTCCGATGCCGGCTGGAATGCCACGCGGGCGTGGTACTTGCAGTACGGACCGGTTTCGGCGGCATCGTTGCCGCAGAAATGGAAGTCCTCTGAAAGCGGATCGCCGTTCGGCCATTTGCAGGTCCGCTCGGTCAGCTCGACCAGCTGCAGATGCCGCGAGATCGGCAGCACGACATTCTCAACCGGACGGATATAATGGCGCGCCACCGGTTCGGCGTCGAACTGTGTCTGCAAGGCCGTCGCGCCGATCGATGTCGTGACATGGCGTGCCGTGGTTGCAGCGCGTGATACCGATTTCTGGACGGTCGATCCTTGTGCCGCCTTTTTCTGGCGTGCCGGCGTGGCGGTCGAGCGACCGCGGCCCGAGAGTTTCAGCCGATGCACCTTCCCGATGACCGCATTGCGGCTGACCCCTCCAAGCTGCGCAGCAATCTGGCTTGCGCTCAGACCCTCCGACCACAGTTTTCTCAAGAGTTCTACCCGCTCGTCAGTCCAGTTCATGAGACCGCGCTCCTCTAAGCGTGCGGCAATCGGAATCCTTCTCCCGACCCGGCAACATTTGCCGGGGCAGACACCACATATATCTGGTGATTAGGTCCGCCGCACGAAATCTAGTTATTTCTCGACTACAACTACTCTATGCGCTGACTCGGTGACAAGAGTCCCAAGTGCAACACGAATCGGTTTTTTCGGTTTTCCCCAACTTGCCCGGTCGCTTATGAGCCGGCGTCCCGTCAGGGGGCTTGCCGCGCGCCACTACGCGACGTTTTCGTTGACTTCATGGCCGAAAAACGGGATAAGCCGCACAGGCCGCCGCTTTGGCGGCTTTTTTGATTTTCCGGTACCGGAGACGCATATAATGAGCGGTTCGGCGCTTTACGAGACCTTTGCTCGCGCACCCCTGGCCTTCGACCACGGGGAAGGCACATGGCTGATTACCGACAAGGGCGAGCGATATCTCGACTTTGCCGGCGGCATCGCCGTCAATTCGCTGGGCCACAGCCATCCGCATCTGGTCGCCGCACTCACCGAGCAGGCAGCCAAGCTGTGGCATGTCTCCAACCTCTACGAGATCCCCGGGCAGAGCCGGCTTGGCGAGCGGCTGGCCGACGCCACCTTCGCCGACAAGGTGTTCTTCACCAATTCCGGCGCCGAGGCGCTGGAATGCGCGATCAAGACGGCGCGCCGCTGCCAGTTCGTCAACGGACACCCCGAGCGCTTCCGCGTCATCACCTTCGAAGGTGCCTTCCATGGCCGCACGCTGGCGACCATCGCGGCCGGCGGCCAGTACAAATATCTCGAGGGCTTCGGCCCCAAGGTCGAAGGTTTCGATCAGGTCAGTTTCGACGACATCGACGCCGCCGAAAAGGCGATCACGCCGGAGACGGCCGCCATCCTGATCGAGCCGGTGCAGGGCGAGGGCGGTATCCGTCCGGTGCCGACGCAATCGCTGAAGCGGCTCAGGCAATTGTGCGAACAGCACGGCCTGCTGTTGATCTTCGACGAGGTCCAGTGCGGCATCGGCCGCACCGGCAAGCTGTTTGCGCATGAATGGTCAGGTGTAACGCCAGACATCATGGCGATCGCCAAGGGCATTGGCGGCGGCTTCCCGATGGGTGCCTGCCTTGCCACGGATGAAGCGGCCGTCGGCATGACCGCTGGCGTGCATGGCACCACGTTCGGCGGCAACCCGCTGGCCATGGCAGTCGGCAACGCCGTGCTCGACGTCGTGCTGGAAGACGGCTTCCTCGAAGATGTCCAACGCAAGGCGCTGCTCATGAAGCAGGGGCTGGCGTCGGTCGCCGACGAGTTTCCCGAAATCATCGAGGACATCAGGGGTGCCGGGCTGATGCTCGGCCTCAAATGCGCCATGCCCAACACCAAGGTGAACATGGCCTTGCGCGACCAGCACCTGCTGGCGGTTCCGGCCGGCGACAACGTCATTCGCCTGTTGCCGCCGCTCACCGTCACCGACGCCGAGATCCATGACGCGCTCAACCGCATTCGCGCCGGCGCCAAGGGCCTGGCGGAGGCGATCGCTTCCGCCGCGGCGAAGTAATCCCGGAACCATTGCTGATGTCAGTTCGCCATTTCACCGATCTTTCCGCCGTTTCCGAAGGCGATTTGCGCTTCATGCTGGACGATGCGGTGGTGCGAAAGGCGCGCCTCAAGGCCGGCGAGCGCACCAAACCGCTCGAAGGCAAGGTGCTGGCGATGATCTTCGACAAGCCGTCGACGCGCACACGCGTCTCCTTCGACGTCGGCATGCGGCAGCTCGGCGGCGAGACCATCATGCTGACCGGCACCGAGATGCAGCTCGGCCGTTCCGAGACCATCGCCGACACCGCCAAGGTGCTGTCGCGCTATGTCGATGCGATCATGATCCGCACCACCTCGCATGAGCGACTGCTGGAGCTGACCGAGAACGCCACCGTGCCAGTGATCAACGGACTGACCGACGACACCCATCCCTGCCAGCTGATGGCCGATATCATGACCTTCGAGGAGCATCGCGGTCCGGTCGCCGGCAAGACCATCGCCTGGACCGGCGACGGCAACAATGTGCTGCATTCGCTGATCGAGGCCTCGGCGCGATTCCGCTTCAACCTCAACGTCGCCGTGCCCGAAGGCAGCGAGCCGGCGCAGAAGCACATCGACTGGTCGCAGGCGCACGGCGGCAAGCTGCACTTCACCCGCTCGCCCGAGGAGGCCGTCGACCAGGCCGACTGCATCGTCACCGATTGCTGGGTGTCGATGGGCCAGGAGCATCGCGCCCGCGGCCACAATGTGTTCTCGCCCTATCAGGTCAATGCCAAGCTGATGGCGAAGGCCAAGCCGGACGCGCTGTTCATGCACTGCCTGCCGGCGCATCGCGGCGAGGAAGTGACAGACGAGATCATCGACGGACCGCATTCGGTGGTCTTCGACGAGGCCGAGAACCGGCTCCATGCCCAGAAGGCCGTGCTCGCCTGGTGCCTCGGCGCTTGATCTCCGGAGGTGTGATGCCTATCTGCGGGCCATCACGCAAAAACAGCGCGTTTCGACGCATGCGCCCCGGAGGGCGGCATGGCCGCGCCCCGGAGCTTTGTCATGTTGGAAACCTATCAAGTGACTGAACATCACCCCAAACTCGGCGAATTCGGCTATGCCGGCGACGATCATGTCGTGCCGTTCGAGGTCGGCCCGCTCGATGTGCGGGGCCGCACCGTCCAACTCGGGCCGATGCTGGACGCCATCCTCAGCCGCCACGATTATCCCGAGCCGGTCGCCCGCCTGCTGGCGGAGGCCTGTGTGCTGACCGTGCTGCTCGGCACTTCGCTGAAGTTCCAGGGCAAATTCATCCTGCAGACCCGCACCGACGGGCCTGTCGACATGCTGGTCGCCGATTTTTCCACGCCCTCGGCATTGCGCGCCTATGCGCGTTTCGATGCCGACCGGCTGAAAGCGCTGGTCGCGGCCGGCGAAACCTCGCAGCAGACGCTGCTCGGCAGCGGCGCGCTGGCGCTGACCATCGACCAGGGCGCTCACACGCAGCGCTATCAGGGCATCGTCCAGCTCGACGGCGAGACGCTGGAGGATGCTGCGCGCACCTATTTTCGCCAGTCGGAGCAGATCCCGACGGATCTCAGGCTGTCGGTGGCCAAGCTTTTGACGCCCGGTCCTGGCGGTGCCCGCGAGCAGTGGCGCGCCGGTGGTATCCTGGCGCAGTTCCTGCCGCAGTCGC
Source organism: Mesorhizobium sp. M0239 (assembly GCF_040321815.1). Classification (NCBI taxonomy): domain Bacteria; kingdom Pseudomonadati; phylum Pseudomonadota; class Alphaproteobacteria; order Hyphomicrobiales; family Phyllobacteriaceae; genus Mesorhizobium; species Mesorhizobium sp. M0239. The sequence continues at coordinate 53,153 of NZ_JAMYSG010000038.1, read as the reverse complement.
CCGAGCGCATGCGCGTCCCGGACCTGCCGGGTGGCGATGGCGATCCGCGCGAGGAGGTCCACGACCCGGTCGACAATTCCTGGCAGGAGTTGCTGGCGCTGCTCGGTACGATCGAGCCGACCGAACTGATCGACCCGACGATCGGCGCCGAGCGGCTGCTCTACAGGCTGTTCCACGAGCATGGCGTGCGCGTCTTCGGCGGCGTTCCGGTCGCCGACCAGTGCTCGTGCTCCAGGGACAAGATCCGCGGCATCCTCGAGGGTTTTTCCGCGCAGGAGATCAAGGACAGTACAGAGGACGGCGGCATCCACGTCGCCTGCGAATTCTGCTCGAAGCAATATGATTTCGATCCGGCGGAATTTGCGGCCCAGTAGAGAAAAAAACCACGCCTCACCGGCCGCTCCGCGGCCGGTGAGGCGAAATCAATTCACCGTCCGCCGCGTCCCCGGCAGATCCAGCGAAAACGCCGGAATGGCGATGTCGAACGTCTCGCCCCGCTTGTTGCGCATCGTGTAGTGCCCGACCATGATGCCGGATGGTGTCGAGAGCGGGCAACCGGACGTGTACTGGTAGCTGTCGCCGGGATTGAGTTCGGGCTGGTCGCCGACCACGCCGGGGCCACGCACTTCCTCGACCCGGCCGGTGCCGTCGGTGATGTGCCAATAGCGCGACAGAAGCTGCACGAAATCGTCCGACTGATTGTCGATCGTTATCTGATAGCCCCAGACATAGCGGTTCTCCGAGGGATCCGAACGGTCCTCCAGATAGAACGGCCTGACCTGCACTTCGATGTTGCGCGTGACGGCGCTATACATAAGCGGCTCCAAAACAATCTAGAGCATGATCCTGAAAAGTGGGAACCGGTTTTCAGAAAAGATCATGCTCAAAGAAACAGAGATAGAGCCCCATCCCGGTTCAATCGGGATGGAACAGGCTCTAGGTCGAACTTTCGGCGCTCCACGCGGGCTGGTCAACGGTGCGCGTCCTGTCATTGCGGACGGAACCGCAGGTGGCGGCAAAGAATGTCATTTAAGTGACACATGACAATGATGGTGTGCGCCGACCAGTGCCGCGCGACTCGGGCGCTCTGTCGAATTGTTGAATCGGTCGTCATGCCAGCCAGATTGTTCTGGCGGACCGGTTTTCCTGGAGTGACCGGATCTCGATGGAACTCACTCTCATAGCCGCCACGCTTTCAACTGCCCTCATTCTCTCAAATCTCGCCAGCATCGTGCTCGCCGCTTCGCGTCTGAAACGGCGCCGCGCCATTGCCGCGCCGGCCGGCAAGCCACGGCCGGTGTCGATCGTCGTGCCGTCGCGCGGCGTCGAGCCGTTCACGCAGGAGACGCTGGAGCGCGCCTTCTCGCTCGACTGGCCGTGCTACGAGTTGATTTTCTGCGTCGCCCATGCCGACGATCCGGTGGTCAAATTGATAAACAGGACGATCGTCCGGTTTTCGAAAGTGCCGGCCCGGCTGCTTGTCGGCGACGACCGCATCAGCGCCAATCCGAAACTCAACAATTGCGTCAAGGGCTGGGAGGCGGCGCGGCACGACTGGGTCGTCCTGGCCGATTCCAACGTGCTGATGCCGAGGGACTACGTCCAGCATCTGATGGCTGCCTGGCGGCCCGGCACCGGCCTTGTCTGCTCGACGCCGATTGGCTCGCGGCCGGCCGGCTTCTGGGCCGAGGTCGAATGCGCTTTCCTCAACACGCTGCAGGCGCGCTGGCAATACGCCGGCGATGCGCTCGGCCTTGGCTTTGCCCAGGGCAAGAGCATGCTCTGGAACAAGCCGATGCTCGACGCCAATGGCGGCATCCGCGCGCTGGCCGCCGAGATCGCGGAGGATGCCGCCGCGACCAAGCTGGTGAACGGTCTCGGCCTGCGCGTCAATCTCGTCGCCGCCCCCTTCGAGCAGCCGCTTGGCCGGCGCTCTTTTGACGAGATCTGGTCGCGTCAGGCCCGTTGGGCGCGCCTGCGCCGCGTCACTTTCCCGCTGTTCTTCGCACCCGAAATCCTGACCGGCGCCGTGGTGCCGCTGGTGCTTGCGCTGATTGCCGCGGCCAGTGCGGGCTTCAGCCTCTGGGCAACCGCCCTTGCAGTGCTGGTAGCCTTCTACCTTCCCGAGTGCGCGCTGGCCTGGTCCAAGGGCTGGTACCTGTCGCCACGCATGGTGGCCGCGATCATGATGCGCGACCTGATCCTGCCAGCGCTGTGGGCGCGCGGCTGGCTTGGCGGCGCCGTCGACTGGCGCGGCAACGCGATGACCATCGGCACCAAGACGGCCGAACTGGAGGAGACGCCGTCCGGCGCCTGAAGGTCCTACCTGGCCTTCAGCGCCTGCGCGATGTCCTCAAGCAGATCGTCGGTGTCTTCCAGCCCGACCGACAGCCGGAGCGTGCCCGGCCCGATGCCGAGCTCGGCGCGCGCCTCGTCGCTCAGATTCTTGTGCGTCGTCGTCGCCGGGTGGGTGATCAGGCTCTTGGCATCGCCGAGATTGTTGGAGATCAAGACGATGTCGAGCGCGTTCTGCAAGGCGAAGGCCGCCTGCTTGCCGCCCTTGACGTCCAGGCAGATCAGCGTCGAGCCGCCCGACATCTGCTTCTTGACGATATCGGCCTGCGGGTGGTCGGCGCGGCCGGGATAGATGACGCGGGCGATTTCCGGCCGTTCGGCCAGGAAATCCGCGATCCTGCCCGCGCTTTCCGTCTGCTGGCGCACGCGCAGCGGCAGTGTTTCCAGGCCTTTCAGCAGCGTCCAGGCGTTGAAGGGCGACAGGCTTGGGCCGGTATGGCGGAAATAATCGTGCAGGTTCTCGTCGATCCACTTCTTGTCCGACAGGATCACGCCGCCGAGACAGCGCCCCTGGCCGTCTATGTGCTTGGTCGCCGAATAGACGACGATATGGGCGCCGAGCTGCAAGGGCTTCTGCTGCAGGGGCGTGGCGAAGACATTGTCGACGATCAGCCTTGCGCCGATCGAATTGGCAAGCGAAGCGACAGCGGCGATATCGACCACTTCCAGCGTCGGATTGGTCGGGCTTTCCAGGAAGAACAGCTTGGTGTTCGGCTTGACCGCCTTTTCCCAATTGGCGATATCCGTGCCGTCGACCAGCGTCGCCTCGATGCCGTATCTCGGCGCCAGCGTCTCGACCACCCAGCGGCAGGATCCGAACAGCGCACGCGCCGCCACGATGTGGTCGCCGGCCTTGGCGCTGCACAGAAGGGCGGCCGTCACCGCGGCCATGCCGGAGGCGGTGGCGCGGGCATCTTCGGCGCCTTCGAGGGCGCACATGCGCTTCTCGAACATGTCGACGGTCGGATTGGCGTAGCGCGAATAGATGAAGCCTGGCTCCTCGCCCTTGAAACGGGCTTCGGCGGCCTGTGCCGTTTCGTAGACATAGCCCTGGGTCAGGTAAATCGCTTCCGACGTTTCGCCGAAACCGGAACGCAGCGTTCCGCTGTGCACGAGTGCCGTCTGAGGCTTCCAGTTGTGCTTCTTGGTGCTCATCGCTTTTCTTCCAGACACAAAAAAACCGGCCGCGAAAGTCGCAACCGGTCCATACGGCCTTGCGGCCCGACGGTCCTTTAGCGACTTGTTTAACGTGGCTGCAAGCCGACCGGCCAAATCACCACGGGATAACGACCCTTTAGACCCGCGCCGCGCTTGCGTCAATTGCCGGCTTCATTAAGAGGTTTGTACCAAGCAGGTTCCGCAAAAGTGTTCCACGGTTTTGCGACAAGAACCTGCGACAAGAAAAACGTCTGACCTAGGAGTGGAGCCTTGCGGCAGACAGGCATTCTTCCCGATCAGGACATTTCGGCGCTGTTCCAGTCCGGCGCGCTGAAGTCGGCGCGTGCGCTCGACGCCGACCAGATCCAGCCGGCCAGCCTTGATCTCAGGCTCGGCGACAAGGCTTGGCGGGTGCGGGCCTCCTTCCTGCCCGGCCCCAACCACAAGGTCTCGGAAAAACTCGACCGGCTGCAGCTGCACGAGATCAATCTTGCCGAGGGCGCGGTGCTGGAGACCGGCTGCGTCTATATCGTGCCCTTGCTTGAAAGCCTGGCGCTGCCGGCGGACATTTCGGCCTCGGCCAATCCGAAGAGCTCGACCGGGCGGCTCGACATCTTTACCCGGGTCATGACCGATCGCGGCCACGAGTTCGACAAGATCGCTGCCGGCTATCATGGCCCGCTCTTTCTGGAAGTCAGCCCCCGCACCTTCCCGATCGTCGTGCGCACCGGCTCGCGCCTGTCGCAGATACGCTTCCGCACCGGCAATGCGCTGCTCTCGGAAGCCGAGCTGCACGACCTGCATCGCGCGCAGACGCTGGTCGCCACCGAGCCGCCGAATATTTCCGGCGGCGGCATCGCGCTGTCGATTGACCTCAACGGCGACCAAAACGGTCTGGTCGGCTATCGCGGCAAGCATCACACCGGCCTCGTCGATGTCGACAAGCGCGCGGCCCAGGAAGTCGTCGACTTCTGGGAGCCGATCCACAAGAGCGGCGCCGGCGAACTGGTGCTCGACCCCGACGAGTTCTACATCCTCGTCAGCCAGGAGGCGGTGCATGTGCCGCCGCTCTACGCCGCCGAGATGACGCCCTTCGATCCGCTGGTCGGCGAGTTCCGCGTCCACTATGCCGGCTTCTTCGATCCGGGCTTTGGCCATTCCGCGTCTGGCGGCACGGGCAGCCGGGCGGTGCTGGAAGTGCGCAGTCATGAAGTGCCGTTCATTCTCGACCATGGCCAGATCGTCGGCCGGCTGGTCTACGAACACATGCTGAAGCGGCCGCAGGCCCTCTACGGCACCGATCTCGGCTCCAACTACCAGGCGCAGGGCCTGAAGCTGTCCAAGCATTTCCGCGCCGCGCGCTGACCTCATTGCCCCAAGGCAAAATACTTGCCTGTACCGGCGCGCCATGCTTGGCTGCCTTGCCGCCCGTCAAGATGCCGGCGTTCAAGGGGAACCAAGAAAATGCAGATTTCAAAATGGATCATATCGGCAGCAGGCGCTGCCATGCTGGTGATGGCGGCCGGCTCGCTTTCGCAGGCGCAGGAGAAAATCAAGATCGGCACCGAGGGCGCCTATCCGCCGTTCAACACCATTACCGCTGACGGCAAGGTCGAAGGCTTCGACATCGACATCGCCAATGCGCTGTGCGCGCAGATGAAGGTCGAATGCGAGATCGTCACGCAGGACTGGGACGGCATCATTCCCGCTTTGCAGGCGAAGAAATTCGACGCCATCATCGCCTCGATGAGCATCACCGAGGAGCGCAAGAGGCAGGTCGCCTTCACCAACAAATATTATACGACACCGCTCGCCCTGGTGGCGCCGAAGGACAGCGACCTGACCTCGACCGAACCGGCGGCCCTTGCCGGCAAGACGGTCGGCGCCCAGGCTTCGACCACGCAGGCCGACTATGCCCAGAATGAATATGGCAAGGCGGGCGCGGAGGCCAAACTCTATCCGACCCAGGAAGAGGCGATCACCGACTTGACCAACGGCCGCCTTGACGCCGTGATCTCGGACAAGTTCGTGCTGATGGACTGGCTGAAGAAGGCAAGCGACGGCTGCTGCAAGCTGGTCGGCGACGTCAAGGGCACCGAAACGCAAGCCGGCATTGCCGTGCGCCTGGAAGACACGGCCCTGCGCGACAAGCTCAACGCGGCCATCGACGCGATCGTCGCCGACGGCACCTACAAGAAGATTCAGGCCAAGTATTTCGACTTCGATATTTATTGAAACGTCGAAGAGCGTCTCTTCCTTCTCCCACAAGGGGAGAAGGGAGGGTGCTACCTCAAAGCGCCTTCACAGCCACCTTCACGGGCAGCTCGATCTCCAGCGGGTTGCGCAGCGGCAGGCCGAAGTCCCCAGCCTCGATCTCGAACACATCGCCGGCCTCGGTCTTGATGCCGTCGGCGAAGGACAGCGTCGCCGTACCGAACATATGCACATGCACGTCGCCCGGCTGGCGGAAGGCCGCGTATTTGAAATGGTGATGTTCGAGATTGGCGATGGTGTGCGACATGTTCGCTTCACCGGACAGGAACGGCTTTTCCCACAGCACCTCGCTGTCGCGCACGATGCGCGAGGTGCCGCGGATATCGGGCGGCAGGTCGCCGATCAGGATTTCCGGACCGAACGAGGCGTTGCGCAGCTTGGAATGGGCGAGGAACAGATAGTTCACGCGCTCGGTGACGTGGTCGGAAAACTCGTTCGACAGCGTGAAGCCGACGCGGAAAGGTGCGCCGTCGTCGCCGATGACATAGATGCCGGCCACCTCGGGCTCTTCGCCGGCGTCCTTGGCAAAGGCCGGTGACAGGAGTGCGGCACCTGGCGCCACCGCCATCGTGCCGTTGCCTTTGTAAAACCATTCCGGCTGCACGCCGATCTGGCCGTTCGCGGGCTTGCCGCCCTCCAGCCCCATGCGGAACATCTTCATGGAATCGGTGAGCTGCTCCTCGCCGTCGGCGCTCAGCTTCTTGTGCATGGAATCGCGCGTCGCCGCCGAGCCGAGATGCGTCAGCCCGGTGCCCGTCAGGTGCAGATGCGCCGGATCGGGGTGGTTGATCGGCGACAGCAGCCGCCCCTTCTTGTAAGCGGCCTCGAGATCGACCGTCTCGCCAAGTCCTTTGCGTTCGATCAGCGCGACGAGGCCGACGCCGGTGCGGGCGGCCTCCATCGCCAGCGAATAGACGCTGCGGGCGCCATTGATGATCCGGGTCTTGCCGCTATTGCGGGCAACGACGCGGATGGTCTCGGCGTCGTCAAGGATCTGGGAGATCAGCATGATGAATCCTCTCTCATTTGCCTTGGCAGGGCTGCCAAAACGGCAGACCTTGCTCGGCGCGGCCGGACCTCGTCCATGCCACGGTTTAAATTCTCAGTTCGGATTGCGCTCGCGGGCCTGGTCCCTCAGGGACTTCTGTTACCGGGTTGCCGGCAGCGCCGCGATCGTATGCCTCCTGCTTGCCTCGACTAGAGCAGTTCACCGTCTCACGGAAACGGCGAACCGCTCTAACTCATTGTGGTGCAATTCCGGGCGGAAAACCGTTTCACACTTTTCCTTGGAATTGCTCTTAAGCCGGTTCAGGCCTTGTTCTTGTTGTAGACGTCGAAGATCACGGCACCGAGCAGCACCAGGCCTTTGACCACCTGCTGCCAGTCGACATTGACGCCCATGATCGACATGCCGTTGTTCATCACGCCCATGATGAAGCCGCCAACGACCGCACCGATGACCTGACCGACGCCGCCCATGGCCGAGGCGCCGCCGATGAAGACGGCGGCGATGACGTCGAGCTCGCTGCCGAGGCCCGCGGCCGGCACCGCCTGTCCCAGTCGCGCCGCGATGATCAGGCCGCCGAGCGCCGACAGCACGCCCATATTGATGAACACCATCAGCGTCAGCCGCTCGGTGTTGATGCCCGACAGCTGCGCGGCCTTGGAATTGCCGCCCATGGCGTAGATACGGCGGCCGATGGTCATGCGCTTGGTGACGAAGACGAACAGCGAGATCAGCACGCCCATGACGAGCAGCACCACCGGCAGGCCCCTGTAGCTGGCGAACTGGTAGACCAGGAACAGGGCCAGCGCGCTGCCGACCAGCGTCTTGACGACGAACAGGGCAAAGGGCTCGGCCTCATAGCCATGGCGTTCGCGCTTGCGGCGCGTCCTCACCCCGAAATAGGCATAGGCCAGCACGGCGATCAGGCCCAGCACGATCGTCGTCATGTGCAGCGTCAGGCCGCTGCCCATGATGGTCTTGCCGGCCGCGTTCACCGTCGGCGGGATAAGCGTCAGTGGCCCGATGACATCCGGAATGAAGCCGGAGCTGAGCGCCTTGAAGCCATCGGGTAGCGGCCCCACCGAGGATCCGCCGCCCAGCAGGGCCTGGCAGATGCCGCGGAAGATCAGCATGCCGGCCAGCGTTACGATGAAGCTCGGTATTCGGTGATAGGCGATCCAGTAGCCTTGCGCGGCGCCGATCGCGCCGCCCACGATCAGGCAGATGATCGACACCACCAGCGGATTGCTGAACGGGCCGAGCGGCCAGATGACCATCATCATCGCCGCCAGCGCGCCGATGAAACCGGCGACCGATCCGACGCTGAGGTCGATATGGCCGGAGACGATCACCAGCAGCATGCCCAGCGCCATCACGATGATGAACGAGTTCTGCTGCACCAGATTGCTCAGGTTCACCGGCTTGAACAGCGTTCCGTTCGTGGTGAACTGGAAGAACACCATGATGGCGATCAGCGCCAGGATCAGGCCGTACTCGCGCAGGTTCGTCGCCAGCGCCGAGACGGCGATGCGTGGACCCTGCTGCACGTCTTCGGCGACTTTGCTCTGCGGGGCGGGGGCGCTTTCGGTGCTCATGCTGCTTTTCCTTCTCCCCGAACGATGGCGCGCATTATTTTTTCCTGGCTTGCTTCCGCGGCGGGCATTTCGCCCACGATGCGCCCTTCGTTCATGACGTAGATGCGGTCGGTGATGCCGAGCAATTCTGGCATTTCCGACGAGATGACGACGATCGCCTTACCCTCAGCCGCGAGGCGGGCGATGATCGTGTAGATTTCGTACTTGGCGCCGACATCGATGCCGCGCGTCGGCTCGTCGAGGATCAGCACGTCCGGGTCGGCGAACAGCCATTTCGACAGCACCACCTTCTGCTGGTTGCCGCCGGAGAGATTGCCGGTCATCTGATAGACGCTGGACGCGCGGATATTGGTCTTCTTGCGATAGTCGTTGGCAACGGCGAGCTCGCGCATGTCGTCGATCACGCTGTGGCGCGAGACGCCGCCAAGATTGGCCAGCGTGATGTTGTGCTTGATATGGTCGATGAGGTTGAGACCGTAGGTCTTGCGGTCCTCTGTGACGTAGGCGATGCCGTGTTGGACCGCCTTGCTCACCGAGGATACGTCGACCGGCTTGCCCTTGAGCAGCACCTCGCCGGAGATGCGGCGGCCGTAGGAGCGGCCGAACAGGCTCATGGCGAATTCGGTGCGGCCAGCGCCCATCAGCCCGGCAATACCCACCACTTCGCCCTTGCGCACGTTGATGTCGATACCCTTGATCACCTGCCGCTCGGCATGGATCGGGTGATAGACCGACCAGTTCTTCACTTCGAACACGACCTCGCCGATATCAGGCTCGCGCGGCGGATAGCGGTCGTCGAGTGAGCGGCCGACCATCGAAGTGATGATGCGGTCTTCCGAGATGTCTTTCTTGGCCAGCGTCTCGATGGTGCGCCCGTCACGGATCACCGTCACCTTGTCGGCGACCCGGTTCACCTCGTTGAGCTTGTGCGAGATCAGGATCGAGGTCATGCCTTGCCGCTTGAACTCGAGCAGAAGGTCGAGCAGCGCCTGGCTGTCCTTCTCGCTCAGCGAAGCCGTCGGCTCGTCCAGGATCAGCAGCTTGACTTCCTTGCTCAGCGCCTTGGCGATTTCGACCAGCTGCTGCTTGCCGACGCCGATATTGGTGATCAGCGTCTTGGGGTCCTCCTTGAGGCCCACCTTCTTCAACAGCGCGCTGGTGCGCGCCTCGTTGGCATCCCAGTCGATGACGCCGAATTTGGCGTGTTCGTTGCCGAGGAAGATGTTTTCCGCGATCGACAGCATCGGCACCAGCGCAAGCTCCTGGTGGATGATGACGATGCCCTTGTGTTCGCTGTCATGGATGCCTTTGAACTGGCATTCCTGGCCTTGGAAGATGATCTGGCCGTCATAGGTGCCGGAGGGATAGACGCCCGACAGCACCTTCATCAGCGTCGACTTGCCGGCGCCGTTTTCGCCGACCACGGCATGGATCTCGCCTTCCTCGACGCTGAGATTGACGTTCGACAGCGCCTTCACGCCGGGAAACGTCTTGGTGATGTCGCGCATCTCCAAAATCGTCGAGGCCATGGGGACTACCGCTCCTTGAGAGCTCGGCAAACATTGCCGGCGAGGTCGGTGACAATACCGGGCTCGCTGGTGAACGAAAAGGGGCCCTGCGTTGCGCAGGACCCCCTGACTTTGTAACCGGGATTACTTCAGTTCGTCGGCCTTGATGTAGCCGGAGTCGACGACCAGCGCCTGGTAGTTCGACTTGTCGACCTCATGCGGCGTCAGCAGGATCGAAGGAACGACCTTGACGTCGTTGTTGTAGGTCTTTTCATCGAGGCCGTCCGGCTTGCCGCCCGAGAGCACCTTGTCGACGAGTTCGACGGTGGCCTTGGCCAGTTCGCGGGTGTCCTTGAACACGGTCGAGTACTGCTCGCCCGAGATGATCAGCTTGACCGAAGCGGTTTCGGCGTCCTGGCCGGTCACAACAGGCCACGGCTGAGCCTCGGTGCCGTAACCGACGGCGCGCAGCGAGGCGGTGATGCCGCGCGACAGGCCGTCATAGGGCGACAGAACGCCATCGACGCGGCTGCCGTCCGAATAGTTGGCCGACAGCAGATTGTCCATGCGCGCCTGGGCGGTGGCGGCGAGCCAACGCAGCGTGCCGACCTTGTCCATGCCGGTCTGGCCAGACTTGATCTTGATCGAGCCGTCGTCGATCAGCGGCTGCAGGACGGAGATGGCGCCATTGTAGAAGAAGAAGGCGTTGTTGTCGTCGGGCGAGCCGCCGAACAGTTCGACGTTCCACGGCTTGGTGTTCGGGAAGCGCTCCTTGAGGCCCTTGACCAGTGAATTCGCCTGGATCACGCCGACGCCGAAATTGTCGAAGGTGGTGTAGTAGTCGACATTGGCGGTCTTCTTGATCAGGCGGTCATAGGCGACGACGACGACGCCCGCGTCAGCGGCCTTCTGCAGAGCATCCGACAGGGTGGTGCCGTCGATCGAAGCGATGATCAGCGCCTTCGGGCCTTTGGTGATTTCGTTTTCCAGCTGGCTGAGCTGGTTGGGGATGTCGTCCTGCGCGTATTGCAGGTCGACGGTGTAGCCGAGAGCCTCGAGCTGGGACTTGACGGCATCGCCGTCATTGATCCAGCGCTGCGAGGTCTTGGTCGGCATCAGCACGCCGACAAGACCCTTGTCGGCTGCGTGCGCCGAGTAAGTCATGGCAGCGATGCCAAGGGCCGCGACGGCGGCCAGTGTCTTGATGATTTTCACTTTAACTCTCCCTGTTTGATGGACGCGGCACCCCGGGGGTCGCGGGCCGCGCAATCGTGCAGAAGCGCCAAGGCACTGCTGCCGTCATATCGATCTCCGGTATCCTCCCATGGCCCCGAGACGCTGGTTCAATCGATACGATTTTTCTCGTCAGCGACCGTCACGTCTTGGAACGCGCGGAGGGTGTGGGTCTTTGCCATAACTGTCAAATGCGATCTTTGATGGTTGCTATATCATGGTTGGTATATGTATTGGGACGTGACGGGCTGACTCCAAGGTCGGCCTTACACGAGCAGAAGGCAGGGAAAAGCGATGGCGCCGCCCAGGAATCTGACAACAGCTTCAAATGGTTACAGAGAAGCACCGGGCGATGGCGAAACCCTGCTGCGCAGCGGTCTCAGTCTGCGTCACATGCGCATGATCGTCGCGCTCGACGACCACAGCCGAGTCAGCGCGGCAGCCCAGGTTCTGAACATTTCGCAGCCGGCGGCCTCGCGCATGATCGCGGAGATGGAGGCGGTGCTGGAGGTCAAGCTGTGCGAGAGGCTGCCGCGCGGTATCACCTTGACGCCATACGGCAAGGCTTTGGCCAGGCGGGCGCGCTCGATCCTGCTGGAGATGCGCGAGGTCGACCGCGAGATTTCCGAGCTCAAGGCGGGCAAGGGTGGTTCGGTTTTCCTGGGTGCTGTGACCGCGCCGGCTATCGAGCTGGCGGTGCCGGCAATTCGTGAGATCCGCCGCATCTATCCGCGCATCGAGATCACCATGCAGGTCGAGACCTCCAATGTGCTGGCACGCGAGCTGATCGCCACGCGTCATGATTTCATCATCGCGCGCATACCGGACGATCTCAATCCGCGGCTGTTCGAGTCGCGCGTCATCGGCGTCGAGAAGGCCTGCCTGATCGTGCGCCGGGGCCATCCGCTCACCAAGGGCGAGGCGGTGCGGCTGGAAGAGACCGCCGCCTATGACTGGGTCTTCCAGTCTGGCGGCTCGCCCTTGCGCCAGGCCATGGAGAGCAACTTCCTCAACCGCAACATCGCTTTGCCGGATCGTATCCTGAACACCAGTTCGCTGCTCCTGACCCTGGTCATGGTCGCGCAATCCGATGCCATCGCACCGGTCTCTGTCCAGGTGGCGAAATTCATCCAGAACCCTGACGGGCTGGCCGGCGCCATCGACGTCGTCCAGACCGAATTCGACATCGAGGTCAGGCCCTACAGCCTGATCACGGTGAAGAATCGCGCGCTGTCGCCGGCCGCCAAGATGCTGCACGACTTCATTCTGAGAGAAGTGGGATGATGGCTCGCTCGGGTAAGGTTGTCCGGCGAAAGCACCGCCAGGCCGAGGCTAGAGCAGTTCACCGTTTCACGGAAACGGCGACCCGCTCTAACTCCTCGTTTTGACGCAATTCCGGACGGAAAACCGTTCCTGGAATTGCTCTAGCGAAAGCGAACTGGGAACATTGTTTCCCGCCAATGCGTTCATGATCTTGCAAGGGACGATTTCTTCTGGAGGCTGAACATGCGCAGCTTCGAAATCATCGATCTGCTTTACGTGATCGAGGCCTGCAAGCACGATCGATCGGTCGGGAATTTCGTTTCCATGGCTGAAGGCGTGGAAGAATTGCGGGTGTTGACCGGCGATTTCGTTTCATCGGATGACGTGGCAGCAAACGCCCTCGCAACGGTGGCGCTTGCGCGAGGCTGCTCGGTTGTGTTCGACGAACAGGCAGGCGCTGAAATGGTTCTGACGCCTTAGACTGGAGCGGGTAGAGGGAATCGAACCCTCGCGTTCAGCTTGGGAAGCTGACAAGCTACCATTACATCATACCCGCGTGCGCCCTCGTTACCATGACGGCCCGGCTTCGGGCAATCGCAAAGCGGTCTGTTCTCACGACGGTCGTGCTGCGGATCACGGCGCGCCCGCGGCCGTGAATTGCCGTTTTGCCTCCGCGACCTTATTGCTGGTGGCGAAGCTTGGCCAGTATTTCGAGATGGCCAGCGTCGCGCCGGCGGAAGAGAAGTGGCCATAGTCGAAGTAGAGAAATTCATTGGTCTCGGCGTCGGCGTATGAACAACCGGCCGAGTCGCACAGATATGTCAGCGGATCTATGAAATCGGCCCCTTTGGTGAACGGCAGAACCCGTGCGTTGATGTCCGGATCCATAGCCATCGGCCAGGATGTGGTTCCGGCATGCTCCCGTTTCACCAAGAAAGCGATCTTCTGGACGTCGGCGATGAATTCCGGAGACTGGCCGACGGTATAGACCTTGACCCCCATCTCGCGAAGCCGATCGATCGTCTTCTGCAGGCCGTCGAAGCCCCTGGCCTGGTAGTCGGTCCATCGGCCGCTCAAGATCACCGCCTGGATGTTGGCGTCGCGAATGATCGACAAGGCCCGTTCGTTGAAGCGGGTGCAGGCGGGCCGAGCATAGGAAAAATAGGTCAGGTCGGGCGGACAGCCGGCATAGGTGTATTGGATGACATTGGCCTGGATTTTCTGGGCGTTGGGCTCAAGTCCCGGAACATAATGGGCAGCGAAAGAATCGCCCCACAGCAGCACATTGGTGGCAAAGCCCGTTGTACGGGTGCAGTCGGCGAGGTTCCAGTCTTCGATGCGGGTCCCGTTTTCGTTGAAACAGATGCCGTTGCGCCAGTCGCCGACCCGGATACGTTCGGTCGAGAAATCCGGAAACCGTTGCGGGAAACCGTTGCCCAGTGCACCGGCCAAACCACCGGCGCACAGCAGCACGATTGCCGTCGCCGAAAAGGCGAAGATAGGCAGCGGGGCGGTATAGGCACGTTTGTGGCGGAAGGGTTGCTCGACATATTTCCAGGAGAATGCCGCCAAGGCGAAACTGGCCACCGTCATCGCGATAATCGTTGGCACACCGACAGTCTTCAGGGAGAGATAATGGACGAACGAGTTGATCGGCCAGTGGACGAGGTAAAGCGAATAGGAAATGAGGCCGACCCAGACCAGCGGCGCCAACCGAAGCACGCGAGTGGCGACAGATGCCGGCCTGTCGGCGCTATCCTGGCCAGCATAGATCAGCAGAGCTGTTCCGATGCAGGGGAATAGGGCATTGTAGCCGGGAAACGGATCGCTGTCCGAAATCATCACAAAGCCAAATGCAATCAGGGCAAAGCCGGCGAGGCCGATCAGGTCCGCCGCCAGCCGACTGGCTAGGACCGGAGGCTTCCGCAACATCAGCATGGCGCCCAGCGCCAGCTCCCATATGCGCGTCGGCAAGAGATAGAAGCCTGCCGTCGGTGCCAGCGAGGTTGCTATGACTGCCAGGGCAAAGCTGCCGACGGCCATCGGCAGAAGTACCGTCAGCCAGCGCTTCGAGACGTATCGGTAGATCAGATAAAGGAGGATCGGCGCGAAGATATAATACTGCTCTTCCACCGAAAGCGACCATGTGTGCAGGAGCGGCCGCAGTTCGGCGTTGATGGAGAAATAGTTCGTCGTTTTCCAGAAATAGACGTTCGACCAGAAGGTCGAGGCGGCGATCACACTAAGGCTGAATTCGTGGAGGTCCGATGGCAGAAGGATGAACCAGGCGGCAATGCTCGCGAGCAGGATGACGAAGGTCAGCGCCGGCAGGATGCGCCGTGCGCGGCGCCAGTAGAAGCGGCCGATCGAGAACTGGCCCCGCTCAACATCATCGAGCAGGCTGCCGCTGATCAGATAGCCCGATATGACGAAGAAGATGTCGACACCGGTGAAGCCGCCAGGAATGGCGGACACGCCGAAATGGAAGAGCACGACGGGCAGCACCGCAACGGCCCGCAGGCCGTCGATGTCGCGCCGGTAGTTCATCCGGCCGGCTCGCGCGCGACCACCAGGATCCGTGCGGCCGCACCCGACACGCTCATGCGGCGATGCCTTCGGTCGTGCTGAAATTCCCGGCTCGTCGATCTCACAGGCTTACCCTCAGGCAGTAATTTTGCTGCGCTGCAATATGCGTGTCAAGGCATATATTGGCCGTCGCGAAATTCGCCAGCAACGCACCAGGATCAGGCGCCAGGCAGATAGATCACTGCATGGTCGTCCGAATAGGCCCGCTTCCAGCCCAACTGGTCGAAGAAGGGAATGCGGCTGTCGTCGGCCGACAGCAGCGCCCAGCCTATTGCGTATTTCTTCAGGCGGGCTTCGAGGAGCGGCCTGCCGCCGCTTTGTCCTGTCTCGTTGTCGTTCTTTGTAAAACCGCCCAGGAACAGTTGGTCCGTCCGTCCGTCGATATAGGTCTTGAACCCGTGGAAAATCAGCGTGCCGCCGAAATTGTAGGAATTCAGCACGTTGCCGGACAGATGATGGCTTTCGGCGAATGCCAGCGCCCCGCTGGCCGACGTCTTCGGGCTTGGCGCGACCTGATAGGCACCGCCAACCACGGCGACCGCGCCGATCAGCAAGACGGCTGCCGCGCCGCAGATCGCATAGAACCGCCTGGCGAGGAAATTTTCCAGTCCGTCGCGCTTTTCCGCCAGCCATGTGGTGGCCGAAAGCGAGGGATATTGCTGTGCGACCTCGACCGCGATCATCAGGGGAACCAGCAGGAAGAACAGATACATGAAACGCACATGGGCGAGATAGACATGCAAGGTGAAGACGACGAACAACGCCTTGGCCCAGCCAATTCGCAGCCGTGACACCAGAAGCCCGAAAAGCGCCAGCAGAATCGCAGCTTCCTGGACGGGGCCATCCGGCTGACTGAACGGTTTCCATTCCATGATCAGCGGCACGGCCTCATTGCCATAGGCCACGGTCAGGGTCGCCAGTATGGCCTGGACGCCATAGGGGTGGATCAGGCTGACCAGCGGGCAAAGCAGCCCGAATGCGATCCATTTCGCCACGAGGGCAGGTTTCGACAGGCCTGTGCGCTCCAGCAGATCGAGACCGGCGAAAGCCGCGATGACGAAGCTCAAGGTGAAGGTGGCGTGCAGGTTCGCCCACAACACAACCAGCACAAGCAGCCACCATGGCGGCGCCCGCTCTTCCCGTGCCGCACGAAAGAGCATCTCCGTCCAGATGACGATGATCGGGAACGTGAAGACATGCGGACGCGAGGTGAAAATCGGATTGATCAGGAACACTGCGGCGAAGGCCAGCGTAATCGCCAGCATCGGCTTCAGCCATGTGCTGAGAAACCACCCCATCAGGAGCACCGTCAGGGAGATCGAGGCGATGATCAGCGTGACCACCCCGTTCCAGCCTCCTGCCTGGTAGCCAAGAGCCAGCAGGACCTGCCCCAGCCATTCCTTGGCAATCCACGGCTGGCCGGCAAAAGTGTAGGAATAAGGGTCGACTGCCGGAAATGTCCGGTTTGCCAGGAAATCCAGCCCGACCTTGACTTGCCACCAGCTGTCGGGATCCTGCAGGGTGGAACCGGCCTGGGCAGCCAGTGCTCCCGCCATCGCCAAGGCCGCAAGCAGGCAGAAGATCAGCCGGATGCGCTGCGAATCCTCGAATGACGGCAAGGCGTGCACAGTCGATTGAATCTCGCTCACATCATGCCCCAAAGCCATTGCATTGCACCTCAATCAAGGAATGTGGTCCATTGACGTCGCCCGAATGGCCGCTGCGCTACCATCCGTATTTCCCACGAACACAAAGCGGGCCGAACCAAAGTAGAAAATGATCGAGTAAAGGCAGTTTCCGGCCAAGTGGACGAATGGGTTTTCGAGGATGCCTGCCGAAACGGCGGCAACCACGATGGCCAGATTGGCGCCATAGGCGACAACAAAAATTATCACATATCGTTGGGCGGTGCCGGGTCGAAAGCCCCCCTCTCTGTTGAAGGTCCATTGGCGATTGAGGAAGAAACCAAGGATGAGGCCGGCAGCATAGCCTGTTGCATTGGAAACGATGTCACCAAGGCCCAGCGCAAGCCCAGCCAGTATTGTTGCATATGCTAGCGCGGTATTGAGCACCCCCACGGCGCCAAACCGCAACATTCTCAATAAATCGGATGGCAGACTTGACAGCATGCTGTTCCTGGTGTGCCAGCGCCTATCGGTAGAACGCCGTCTCAAGCACGTGCGGCCTTCTTTGCCATCTCTTGCAGGCGATGGACGGGCAGCTCCTTGTCCTCGGCTGCCTGGCTGCGCGAAACGATCTCGTTGACGAAATAAAGCGGCCGCCGCTTCGTCTCCATGTACATGCGCCCGAGATACTCGCCGAAGATGCCAAGCACCATGAGCTGGACGCTGCCCAGGATCAGCATGATCGCGGCAAGGCTGGTCCAGCCGGGCAAGACGTTTCCGACCGACCATTCGAACAGGGTGTAGCCGAGCACGACCAGCCCCAGAAGCCCGAACATCATTCCGAGCAGCGAGGCGAACCGCAAGGGTACGATGGAGAAGCTGGTCATCGCGTCGACCGCCAGAAGAAGCATTTTCTTCAGCGGATAGTGGGTGGTGCCGGCAAAGCGGCGGTGCCGCTCATAGGGAAAAGCCACCTGTCTCAGCCCGATCCAGCTCACCATGCCGCGAATGAACCTGTAACGTTCTGGCATCGCGTTCAGATGGTCGAGCGCGCGACGGTTCATCAGCCGGAAATCACCGGTATTCGGGGCTATGTCGACGTCGACCATCCGGCGCAGCAAGCGATAGAACATGGACGCGGAGGCGAGCTTGAACCAGCTTTCGCCATCGCGCGTCAGCCTCTGGCCGTAGACCACATCGAAGCCTTCGTTCATCTTCGTCATCATCGCGCCGAGCAGTTCAGGCGGATCCTGCAAGTCGGCATCGAGAATGAGAATGCGCTGGCCGCGACAGAATTCGAGCCCGGCGCTCAACGCGATCTGGTGGCCGTAATTGCGGGCAAGGTCGATGGCGACGACATGGTCGTCCTTTTCAGCCAGCTGGAGAATGGCCTCGCGCGTACCGTCGGTCGCGCCATCGATGACAAGGACGATCTCGTAGGAAGGGCCTTGTTCAAGGCATGCGGCCGTTACCCGCCGGTGCAGTTCGGCCACGCCATCCAGCTCGTTGTAGCATGGTATGACCACCGACAGCATGACGCCGCGTCGCGCGGTGTTTCTCTCCGTCTCCACCAAAGCCTTGCTCCCGCTATTCGATTGGGAATAGCGGCAATTGGTTAGAAAACAGATAAGCCAATGGGATCGGCCGCAACCGTCGGCCGGCCATCATTTCTGCCGCACGCGGCCACCGACCGAACCGGCAACTCCATGCGAATGCGGGCGCCTTGCCAGGAGCCCGCCAATATCCGGATGGAGCCGTCGTGCAGCAGTGCGATCTGCCGGGCAAGGTTCAATCCCAGACCGGCGCCGCGCGATTGCGGCTGCAGGCGGTAGAAGGGCTCGAAAACATTCTCGTGCTCATCGGCCGGAATGCCTGGGCCTTCGTCGCGGATTTCGACGCCGCCGGTTTCATAGATCGCTATGGTGATCGTGCCGGAACCGCCGCCATGATCGATGGCATTGCGCACGAGATTTGCCAGCGCCCGCTCGATCTGCGGCACGTTGATCTCGACATGGACCTTGTTGGCTGTCGGCTCGAAGGCAAGATCGTAGCCTGCTTCGATGGCGAGCGGGGCAAAGTCGGCCGCGACCCGGCTGACAAGATCGCAGAGGTCGATGATTTGGCGCTGGTCCGCCGGGCGGTCGAGCAACTGGTGGTCGAGCAGCTGTTGCGCAAGATGCGACAGGCGCTCGATGTCATGCAGCAGGCGCGCGCTTTGCGGTTCCTGCTTCAGCAATTCGGCGCGCGTGCGCAGGATGGCGATCGGCGTGCGCAGTTCGTGCGCGGCGTCGGTGAGGAAGCGATTGTGCCGGTCATAGCCCTGGGCGAGGCGCGCCAGCGTCTGGTTGAAAGCATGCACGAGCGGCGCGATCTCCTGCGGCACATTCTTGACCGGCAGTTGCATCGCACGGGTGCCGATGTCGATGCGCGCGGCCTGCTGGACGGTGTCGACAAGTCCGGCAAACGACCGGCGCACGACGGCTGGCGTCGTCACCAGGGTCGTGGCTCCCATGACGAGGACAATCGGCAACAGCAGGATGACGATGATGGCCACGAGAGCGGGAAGCGCCTTCTCCCAGTTCCTGCTGCCATCCGGGTTCTTGGCGACGTCGATGCTGGCCGAAATGGTGACCTCGAGGCCCTCGGTCTCTTCCCGCGATGACCTTGTCGCGGCGATGATCTGAACCGTGCCGGCCTTGGTCGAAACCCTTTCGAGATAGGCCTCCGGCCTCAAATCATCTTCGGAAAATCCGATGGTGGCGTGATCGGCCTGGCCCAGCAGATCGCCAAAATTCCTGGTGTAGACGTCGGGTATGCTGCCGAAGCGGATGCTCTGGCCGCTGTTGTCGCGAATGATGTACCAGACATTGGGGAAACCCTCACGAAACGAACGCAGCCCGTCGGTCTCATGGACGATCAATATGCCGTTGCCGTCACGATCGACGGCATCCTTGAGGGCGGCGACGGCAGCTTCGTTGTCGACAAGAAGCCGCGGATTGGCGATCCATAGCGCGGCCGCGCACAGCACGATGAAGACAAGGAGTGTCGCCGCCTGCAGCAGGATCATCCGCCGCACCAGCACCCATTGCAGCGATCGCGTGCGCGGCTTCTTCACGAGGCGGCCCGCAAGAGATAACCGAGGTTGCGGATCGCCCTGATCTCGATACCGGCAGCGACGTCGTCAAGCTTGCGACGCAGCCGCGAAATGTGCGCATCCAATGCATTGGAGCCGATCTCGTCGTCGAGAGCATAGACGGCTTCTTCCAGCGTCCCGCGCATAATCGTCCGGCCCGGCCTGCGGATGAGCGTTTCGAGCACCAGCCGTTCGCGCCGCGGCAGCTCCAGCGTCTGGTCCTCGACAAGCGCCTCGCGATGGCGAAAATCATAGGTGAGGCGGCCGACCACCGTCTGGTGGGCGCGCGTGGTGAACGAACGCCGGTGCAAGGCATTGAGCCTGGCAACCAGTTCCACCGTGGCGAACGGCTTGACCATGTAGTCGTCGGCGCCGGCATCGAGCCCCGCCACGCGATCGTCGAGCCCGCTGAGCGCCGTCAACGCGATCACCGGCACGTCCAGATGCAAGGCCCGCAGGCGCGGGATCAGGCTGAGGCCATCGCCGTCCGGTAGCCGGCGGTCCAGCACCACCGCGTCATGGTGGCCGAGCCGCGCCACGGCTTCGGCATCCGCCAGTGTCGCGGCATGGTCGACGATGATGTCCTGGCGCTCGAGTGCGGTCTTCAGCACCGAGGCCATTTCCGGCTCGTCCTCGATCAGCAGGATACGCATGCGCACTCTCCGTCACAGGCAGCCGGCACGCCGTGGCAATTCATTCGCATTCCAGCTTCGGTTGACGAAAATTGGTGATGAACCATCGGCCGCCCGAGGCGCGGGCATAGAACGTATAGAAGCATTCCTGGCGCTCGATATAGCCAGGCGTTTCGGTTTCTTCGTAGACGGTTCCGTGTTTTGTGTGGCGAACCTCGCCGCTGGAGGTCCCGGAAACCGCGTTGGTGGATATTGTCCGCCACTGATAGGCCCGCTCGCCCCGGCCGAGATCAACGACGGCGGTCGGCGGCCCGTAGTCCAGAATGACCGATTCGACCGGTTGCCCGATGTAGTTCTTCATGATGTCGGAGGCGCATCCCGTCAGCACCAGCACGATTGCGACGAAGAACGCCTTGGAGATCCACACCAGATGGTTTGCGCTGCTTTTGGACATATCCGATTCCCGTCATCAAGGTTATCCGCGGCACCGAATGCATGTCGCCCAAAAGTGGCCCCGGTTTTGGGGACAACGACATGCACAAAAACAAAAACCTGAAGCGGGCCGCATGATCCGCTTCGATGCGACGCGCTTTAGGGTGTGAAGATTGCATCGACATTACGCAGGACCTGGCACACAAATGCGGTCTGCCGACACGCGTCGACGCCGGTGCGGATGGAGGCAAAGCAATTGCGCGGCCCCGTTGCATCCGGGCGCCGCGCAAGGTCGTTCGAGCAAAATACAGACGGGTTCAACGGAACCCATGGCCTGCCCTAGAACCGGTAGTTGATGCCGGCCTTCAGTTCATGGCTGCCGATCGTCGCCTTGGATTTGCCCAGGGCGGACGTCGTTTCGACGCCTGGGGTGCGCACATAGTCATATTCGACCTTGGCCGAGAGGCCGCCGGCAAAACCCTGCTCGATGCCGCCGCCGACCAGATAGCCGAGTTTCCATCCGTCGGTGCTGCTTACCTTGTCGCCCTTGTCGAATTTGGTCATGGCGACGCCGCCGGTTCCAAACAGCAGCGTCTGGTCGAAGCTCAAGCCGGCCTTGGCCTTGGCGGCTCCGCGCCACTTTTCCTTGATCTTGCCGCCCCGGACGTCGTGCTCGGCGCCACCCAGATAGGAGCCCTCGATCTCGGCACCGAGAACCGCTGGACCCATCTGCTGGTTGTAGCCGGCCTGAACGCCGCCGCTGAGACCATTCCTGCCGGCAAACGGGTTCGGCATCCCGGTGAACGCCGTGCCGCCATGCACGCCGACATAGGCGCCGCTCCACTGGAACGCGGGGGGATCATTGTAGGTGGGCGAAAGGTCGGCGGCCATCGCCGGCCCTAGGAGGCATACGGCAAGGGCACTTGCCGTCAGGATGATCTTTGCTTGAGAGAACACTGCATTACTCCACACACGCGCGCATCCGGCAATCGATGCGCAGGTTAATTCCCGAAGAACTCGACCGTTGGGGCGGTCGGGCTCCGATTTGGCGTCTTTCAGGGATGGTTGCGCGGTCCTGGGACTGGCTTTCGCCAGCTGTGGTAGGGGGGTCAGAGCGCCCGCGCGGCCAATCACCTGAAAGACGCCGACCGTCTCGCAGGCGAAAATTGCGCGCACATTGCGGGAAGTCGAAAAATGACGATTTTTCGCTTTATTTTCAAGATATTAAAGCGGTTCTGTTTACGCAAATTTAACAGTCTGGCGCGGGTTTGGCCAGTTCAGCAGCACAATCTTGCCATGCAATCGCTCGGTGGAGGCCTTTGGCATCCCGCAAAACTGCCGGCTTGAAGCGGGCAAGCCAAGTGCGTATGTCTGGGCCGAAGCCCTCGAGTCTGGGTACCTCAATCTGGAGACGGGCCTTGTCCGCATTGACGCGCTTCCTTGGCGACTCGCCGCTCAAGGTGATCCTGAAACTGCTGGTGGTGTCTTTCCTCGTCGGCCTGGTCATGAATGCCTTTGGCTGGTCGCCGATGGATGTGCTCTACGGCATCCGGAAGTTCTTCATGGACCTGTGGAATCTCGGCTTCCACGCCATCGACCGCTTCCTCGGCTATATCTTGCTGGGCGCGGCTATCGTCGTGCCGGCGTTCATCTTGTTGAGGATCGCCAACTACCGGAAGTAGAGCATGATCCCGAAAAGTGGGAACCGGTTTTCCGACAAGACCGTGCTTGAAAAGGACTATCAGGCGTAGCCCGCGGCGACCTCGAACAGGATGGCGTGGCGCGCCGCGAGTGCGGGCACATCCGTTGAATAGCCACCCCCGATGACGCCACACACCGGAACGCCCCGCGTGCGAAAGTGGCTGATGACCATGTCGTCGCGGGCGCGCAGGCCGTCATCCGACAGCGACAGCCTGCCAAGCCGGTCCTCAGCATGGACGTCGACGCCGGCATTGTAGAACACGATGTCCCAATGGGCTTGGGCGGAGAGCTCCGGCAGGATGGCGGCGAGCCTCTTCATGTAAGCGACGTCACCCGTGCCGTCGGGCAGCGCGACATCGAGGTCGGAGGCGATCTTGCGCACGGGATAGTTGCGGTCGCCATGCATGGAAAAGGTGAACACGCGCGGATCATCGGCGAGAATATCCGCCGTGCCGTCGCCCTGGTGCACGTCGACGACCAGGATGTTTTGTGCCGCGGCTTCGGCGAGCAGGACCAATGCGGCGACGGCGACATCGTTGAAGGTGCAGAAGCCCGCGCCCTGCGCGCGCCGCGCATGATGGCTGCCGCCTGCGGTGTTGCAGGCGATACCGTGGCGCAAGGCCAGCCGCGCCGCCAGCACGGTGCCGCCGGTGGCAAGCTGCGCGCGCAGCGAGACGCGGGGTCCGATCGGAAAACCGATCTCGCGCTCGATCTTCTCGGCCACGCAGCAGTTGACGACCTGGTCGACATAGTCCGCCGCATGGGCAAGCTCCAGCCATGACGCTGGTGCCGGTTCGGCGGTGCTGAGCGCGTCGGGGCCGGCGAGGCCGCGCGTACGCAGCGCCTCCATCAGCAACGGATATTTGCTCATCGGAAAGCGATGGTTGACGGCGAAGCCGGCGTCGTAGTCGGGATGATGGACGATCTGCAGAGGCATGAAATCGTATCCGGCTGGCTCACGCCAGACCGGGATTTCGGTTGGCCGTCAAGGGATAGGTGATTGCGCGGTGGCCGGAAAATGGGGCACATCGACGGTTCTATCAAGCCGCAATCAGCAAGGCAGCAATCCTTGGACAAAGGTGCAACACCAGCCGACGCCGGATCCCCTATCCACGCGGGATCCCCGATCCACCCCGGATCATTTGTCGTCACCAACCGCTCCGTGCTCGCCATCGCCGTGCCGATGACGCTTGCCTATCTGACGACGCCGATGCTCGGCCTGGTCGACACGGCTGTCGTCGGCCAGTTCGGCGATGCCGCCCTGCTCGGCGGCCTTGCGGCCGGCGCACTGATCTTCGACGTCGTCTTCACCTCTTTCAATTTCCTGCGCTCGGGCACCACCGGGCTCGTCGCCCAGGCTTTCGGACGCGGCGATGCCCTGGAGGAGCAGGCGGTGTTCTGGCGCGCCGTGCTGATCGCGGTTATCGCCGGCATCGTGCTCGCTGCCCTTGCGCCGCTGGTCGCCATCGTCGGGCAAAAGTTCATGGGCGCCGAACCGCGCGTCAGCGAGGCGATGGGCGTCTACATCAGGATCAGGCTGCTCGCGGCACCGTTCTCGCTGATCAACTACGCCATCCTCGGCTATGTGCTGGGGCGCGGCGAGGGCGGGCTCGGGCTGATGCTGCAATTGGTGCTGAACGGCATCAACATCGCGCTCTGCTTCCTGCTTGGGTTGGAACTTGGCTGGGGTGTCGCCGGCGTTGCCTGGGCGACCGTCACCGGTGAGTTCCTGGCCATGCTGCTCGGCTTGGCGATCGTCATCCGCCGGTTCCGGGCCGCCCCATCCTTGCCGCGCCACCGCCTGCTCGACATGGCCGCCTTCCTGCGCATGATGTCGCTCAACCGCGACATCATGATCCGCTCGTTCTCGCTGCTCGCCGCCTTCGCATTGTTCACCCGCCAGGGCGCGCAGTTCGGCACGGTGACGCTGGCCGCCAACGCCGTGCTGATGAACTTCTTCCTCGTCGCCGGCTATTTCCTCGATGGCTTTGCCACCGCCGCCGAACAGCTGGCGGGCCGTGCCGTCGGCGCACGTGCCGCCGCACCGTTCCGCCAGGCCGTGCGGCTGACGCTGTTCTGGGGTTTCGGACTGGCGGGAGCCGCGACGCTGGTAATGCTGTCTGGGGGCGCCAATCTGGTCGCTCTCGTGACGACATCGGAGGACGTCCGTTCGGTGGCCGACATCTACCTGCCGTGGGCGGCATTCACGGCGCTGAGCGGTGTGCTGGCGTTCCAGATGGATGGCGTCTTCATCGGCGCGACCTGGTCCCGCGACATGCGCAACATGATGCTGCTGTCGTTCCTGGTTTTCGCGGCCGCGCTGCTGACCCTTGCGCCCGCCTTCGGCAACAATGGACTGTGGGCGGCGCTGCACGTCTTCCTGCTGGTGCGAGGCTTCAGCCTGCTGACGATCCTGCGGCTCAGGGTGCGGACGGCGTTTTAGACGGTGTCACCTGAAGGCCATGCGCCGTCCATGGCACCGAACGGCTTTCCGCGATAGGAATTTTTTCTTGACTGGGTGCTCTCAGCTATGGTACATATTTGTTTATGGTGCTGATTTGCGCCGGTGACCCGCCGCACAGGCGGGTTTTTCGTTTGATGCTCCGTCAGCCAACGCCCCGGCGAGGCACCGAAGGAACCCGTTAACCCGAGTTCGTTGCCCTGCTGTGCGGTCGGATGCACCTGCACTTCCAGTCGATTTCCAACAGACTTGATGCACCAATTGTTCCAGGGCGAGCTTATGCGAAGCTACCTGCCATATGTCTTGGGCGCGGCGCTGGGATTGCTCGCTGCGTTCATTCTCTCCGCGGTTTCTGGCATCGGCGGCACCGCGCAATTGCTTCTCTTCGGGGTGTTGCCTGCCATCGGCGGCGCCATTTGCGAGCGGGCCGTCAGTCGCAATCTACGCTCCTGAGAGCAGTTCAGAGTTGCCTGGACCCCCACAAGTCGAGGCGGCTGTCGCGCAACTCGCAAATCGACTTCAACCGTTCCTTTTCGACGAAACGGATCATTCCGGAAAGAACGCGGGCTGGTAGCGAGGGCCCGGCATAGATCATGCCGGTGTAGAGCTGCACCAGATCAGCGCCCGCACGGATCTTGTCCAGCGCCGTATCGGCGGAATCGACGCCGCCGACGCCGATGATGGCAAGCTCCGGCCCGAGTAATTTGCGTATCTTCGCCAGCACGATGGTCGAACGCTCGAAGAGCGGCTTGCCGGAGAGTCCCCCGGTCTCGCGCGCGGTGTCGCCGCTACGCAGCGGCGGTCGGGAGATGGTGGTGTTGGAGACGATGACGCCGTCGATCCGCTTCTCGGTGACCTCGGCGGCGATGTCCTCCAGTTCGGCCTCGACCAGATCCGGCGCGATCTTCAGGAACACCGGCGGCTGCGCCGTTCCCGTGGCGCGCGCGGCCATGACCCGCGACAAGAGCTCGCCGAGCTGCTCGCGCGCCTGCATGTTGCGCAGGCCCGGCGTGTTGGGCGAGGAGATGTTGACGGTGAGATAGCTGGCGTATTGCGCAAACTGGGCGACACCGCGCTCATAGTCACTGACGCGGTCGCTGCTGTCCTTGTTGGCGCCGATGTTGACGCCGACGATGCCGGAGCGGCCCTTACGCGCGGCAAGGCGCTTTTCGGCCGCTGCATGGCCTTCATTGTTGAAGCCCAGCCGGTTGATCACCGCATCGTCGGCCGTCAGCCGGAAGATACGCGGCTTCGGGTTGCCGACCTGCGGCAGCGGCGTGATCGTGCCGACCTCGGCGAAACCGAAGCCGAGGCCAAGCAGCGCGTCGGGCACCTTGGCGTTCTTGTCATAGCCGGCCGCCATGCCGAGCGGATTGGGGAAATCGAGGCCGCAGACGCTGACCTTCAGCCTGTCGTCGCGGACCGCCGGCGCACCAACCGGAACGCCGCATCGCAAGGCGGCGATTGACAGGCCATGCGCCGTTTCCGGATCGAAGGCGAACAGCAGCTTCTGGCCGAGCCGGTCGAGCACGCTCATTGCCCCTCCAGTGCCGGGAACTGGTGCACACCATCGGCGCCAAGCGGCAGTGGTCGGACCCACAGCACTGCTTTCAGGTCCAGAACGTCGTAGAGATGCGGAAACAGTTCGCCGCCGCGCGAGACCTCGTATCTCAGCGCAGTGCCCAGGCCGGCGCCGTCGACGGCGACCAGCAAAAGGTCTGTCTGGCCGGCAAAGTGCTTTGTCGCCGTTTCCCTGACCTGCGCCGCCGTGGAGAAGTGGATGAAGCCGTCGGCGACATCGATCGGCGCGCCGGTGAAGCGGCCATGCGCTTCGGCCTCGCGCCATGGCGCTTGCGGGGTTATCTTGTAGATAATCTGAGACATGGTTGCGCTATAGAGCAGTTCCAGGAAAAGTGTGAAACGGTTTTCCCGGGGAAAGCGCATAGCGCTTTCCCTTGGGAATTGCGTCAAGAAGATTCCGAACCAGCCATTCGGGAAAGGCCACGCCAAGGGTCTTCCCCATTTCCGGCGCAAACATGCGATATTCCAGACCTTGGCCATGGAGGACAACATGCGTCTGCAGCACATCTTGATCCCCGCCGCGCTCGTTTCGCTGGTCGCGGCTTCAGCTTATTCGGAAGAAACCGACCGCTACCGGCTGGAAAAGTCTGACAACGGCTTTGTCCGTATCGACACGCAGACCGGCGCCATGTCGATTTGCGAGGAGCGTTCGGGCCAGCTCGTCTGCAAGATGGCGGCCGACGAACGCGCTGCTTTCCAGGACGAGGTCGACCGCCTGCAAACCTCGATGAAGGTGATGGACGAGCGCGTCACCAAGCTCGAGAATTCGCTCTCCGCCCGCCTCGAATCGAAACTGCCGAGCGAGGAGGATTTCAACAAGACGATGAGCTACATGGAGCGCTTCCTTCGCGGCTTCATGGGCATCGTCAGGGATATGGACAAGGACAACGGCGCCCAGCCCAATTCGCAGAAGACCTGAGCGTTTCAACCACGGGAGGCGGCGCGCTGGCTTTGCCGCTTGAAAACAGCGCGCAGCCCCTCATAATCGTCCAATTGAACCCGAAAAGCCAAAAATCATCGGGGATTTGGGGAGGGACATTTGCCGGCAGGCTATTCTTTCGTCATCGCCGACGATCACCCGCTGTTTCGCGGTGCGCTGCGCGAAGCGCTCGCCGGCATCGGCAATGTCGCCGCCATCCATGAAGCCGGCGATTTCGAGAGCGCCAAGGCGCTGGTCGTGGCCAACGAGGACGTCGATCTGGTGCTGCTCGACCTGTCGATGCCGGGCGCCAGCGGCCTGTCCGGCCTGGTCTCGCTGCGTGGCATCCATCCGGCCGTGCCGCTGGTCGTGGTGTCGGCGCATGACGATCCGGCGACCATCAGGCGGGCGCTCGATCTCGGCGCTTCCGGCTTTATCTCCAAATCGGCCAGCATGGAAGAGATCCGCAGCGCCGTGCAATCGGTGCTTGCCGGCGACATCGCAGCACCAGCCGGCGTCGATCTCGGCATCGAGCGCGATCCCGAAATATCGGACCTTATCAAGCGGCTGCAGGCTTTGACGCCGCAGCAGACACGGGTGCTGGGCATGCTGGCCGAGGGCCTGCTCAACAAGCAGATCGCCTATGAACTCGGCGTATCGGAGGCCACCATCAAGGCGCATGTCTCCGCCATCCTGCAGAAGCTCGGCGTCGACAGCCGCACGCAGGCGGTGATCCTTCTGTCCAAGATCGGCAGCGACCCGCTGCAGCCGGCGGGTTGATCGCCAGGGCGCCTGTTCAATCAGAACATTGTTCAATCAGAGCACTGAACCTCCGTCCGCCGCATCGGCCGGGCGTTGAAGCTTGCGAAACTGATGGCGGCCATGATCCAGACGCCGATCCCGCCATAGAGCATGACCCAGCCAAAGCCGTTGCGCAGCGCATCCTGGGCGACGGTCCCGGCGAGCCCGGAGATGGGATTTCCAGCAGCGATAGCTTCGGCGAGAAGACGCAATTGGGCAGCGTCGAGGTCGGGCAGCGCATGCCTCAGATGCGCCAGCACACCGCTGGCCAGGATGAAGCCCATCACCGCGATGTTTACCGCCAGCGAAACCATGCGGGCGCTCATGTCGATGCCGGAGGCCATGCCGGCGCGGTCGCTCGAAACGGAACCCGTCGTCGTGTTGGTGACAGGTGTGTTGGTTATTCCCAGACCCATCCCCGCGATCAGGCAGCCGGGCAGCATCGTCAGCCAATCCGGCTGCGCGGCGGCGCTGCCGAACTTCAACAGGATGAACCCGACGCCGATGATGACGAGGCCCGCCGGAATGATGATGCCGGGCCGATAACGCAGCGAAAAGCGCTCTGCCAAGGGCGGCAGCACAAGCGTCGGCAGCGTGTAGGCAAGCAGGGCAAGGCCGGTGGAGACGGTGTCATAGCCGAGCCCGGCGTGGAACCAGATCGGCAGGTAGATCATGAAAGGCCAATAGCTGAGGTTCATCGCCGCCGAGCCGACGATGGCGCCGGAAAAGGGTCGGATCCGGAAGACCGAGAAGTCGAACATCGGCCGCTGGCTGACCTTCTCGGCAATGAGGAAGGCGATGAAGCTCACTATCGAGATGCCGAGGATCGCCAGCGCGGTTGGGCTGGAGAAACCCAGATCCGGCCCCTGGATGATGTAGAAGACGAGACAGAAGACCGACGGTGACAGCGTCAGGATGCCCGCTATGTCGAGCTTGCCCGCCTGCGGGTCCTTCGATTCGTGGACGCCCATCAGAGCGAGGGCGAATGCCAGCGCAGCAACCGGCACGTGGACAAGAAATACCCATTGCCAGCTTGAGACCGCGACGATGCCGCCGCCGATGATGGGGCCGAAGCCGAGGCCGATGCCGAAGATGACGCCCCACCAGCCCCATGCGACGGCGCGTTCGCGCCCTTCCCGGAATTCATGAGACAGCACGGCAAGCTGGCAGATCAGCATCGCACCGCCGCTCAGGCCCTGCAGAAACCGGGCGACAATGAGCGTGGAGACGCTTTCGGCGACGCCGCAAATCAGTGATGTCAGGCCGAAGGCGGCGATGGCGACCAGAAAGACACGCTTGCGTCCGTAACGATCGGCGATCGTGCCGACCGCCATCAGCACCGTCGTGACCGCGATCGTATAGGCGTTCATCACCCATTGCAGTTGCTTGAAGTCGGCATGCAGCACCTGCTCCAGTGTCGGCAGGATCGTGGGAACGCTTGAAATCTCCAGACCGAACATCAGGCACGCCAGGCAGGCGGCAAACAGAACGATGATGCCGCGGCGGGTCAGGGCAGTGGGCATGGTTCAACCTTTCGAACGTATTTGTCGGCAATCGGCGAATCCATTGCAGCTCGCCCGGCGCGCGTATGGCCCAGGGTAGGCGAGGCTTGATCATTTTAGAATTGCATGGTTGGCTATTTCAGAGACAACAAGTGCGGATAGCTGACATGACGCTGGACGTAGACGCTGTGAAAACATTCGTCGCCATCGCCGATCTTCAGAGCTTTACGCGGGCGGCCGAGGCTCTTGGCAGCACGCAAGGAGCAATCAGCGTGAAGCTGAAGCGGCTGGAAGAGCGCGTCGGCCAGAAATTGATCGAGCGCACGCCTCGGCTGGTGCGCTTGTCGGCGCAGGGCGCGGTGTTTCTCCAGCCCGCACGCGACTTCCTCGCGGCACACGATCGCGCCATTGCCAGCCTGTCTTCGGTGCGCCGCCGCTTCACACTGGGCATCGCCACCCATGTCGGAGGCGCGGAAGTCCCGACATTGCTGGCGCGGCTCAACGCGCATGACCCGGCGCTCACCATCGAAGTGCGGCTCGATGATTCACACGACCTGCTGGACGCTTTCGATCGCGGTGAGATCGACGCGGCGATCATCCGCCGGGAGGACGACCGGCGCGATGGTGAAGTGCTGGCGCCCGAACATTTCGGCTGGTACGCCGCGCCCGACTTCATCCACCGGGCCGACGAGCCGCTGCGCCTGGCGGCATCCTCGCCATCCTGCGGTATCCGCAACATCACGACCCGCGCGCTCGACGCTGTCGGAATACCGTGGACGGAGGTGTTCCTCGGCTGCGGCTCCTTCGCCGTTGCCGAGGCCGTCTCGGCCGGCCTCGCAGCCTCGGTATTTTCCTGCCGGCTTGCCCCATCCGGCACCATCGAGGTCAGCCGGAAATTCGGGCTTCCGGCGCTGCCGCCTTCCGAGATCGTGCTGCTTTCGACGCTGACGGACGCCAAGTCCCGCGAGGCGCTGAGGACGCTTGCAATGGCCTTTCGCGAGCATCGTCCGCCTGTGGCGGGCAATGCCGGACGGCCCCGGTTCCGCAGTTCCCAGATGGTCGACGGCCTGGCCTAGAGCAATTCTAGGAAAAGTGTGAAGCGGTTTTCCGTCTAGAATTGCGTTAAAACAAAGAGTTAGAGCAGAACGCCGTTTCCGTGAAACGGTGAAATGCTCTAGGACGCCACCCTCGGACACCAGGGCTGAGACCGGGCGCCTTTGATGCTATTCGGCCGCCGGTGCCAGCGGCCTGACCCTGGCCATCATCGAGCGCAGTACCGCTGGTTTGAGCGGTTTGTTGATCACCGCAATCTCGAGCCCGCCGGCGGCCGTGCGCACCTCGTTGGAGCGGTCGGCTGTGACCAGCACGGCCGGCAGGTTGTCGCCATGGATCGCGCGCAGCCTGACGACGAGTTCGAGACCGGTTTCGCCGTCGAGATGGTAGTCGGCAAGAACGATGTCCGGGCGGTGTATCTTCGCGGTCTCCAGATCCTTTGAACCGGCCACGGTGTCGACGTTGCAACCCCAGCCTTCGAGCAGGAGCCGCATGCCTTCGAGGATGCGGGCGTCGTTGTCGATGCACAGCACGTGCAGCCCGGCCAGCGAAGCCGTCGCGCGGGCAGGAGCCCTGGTTTCGATCTCGCGCCGCGGCTCCTGCACGGCCGCCACGGGCAGGATGACGGAGAAGCGCGTGCCCTTGCCAGGGGTGGAAAAGATCCGGATCTCCAGGCGCAGCACCCGGGCGATGCGGTCGACGATGGAGAGGCCGAGACCGAGGCCTTCGGCCTCGCGCGCGCCCTCGTCGAGCCGGGTGAATTCGCGAAAGACGGTGTTCAGCTTGTCGCCGGCGATGCCGATGCCGGTGTCGATCACCTGGATCTCGGCCAGTTCGCCGCGCCGCCTGACGCCAACCAGCACGCGGCCGTGGCGCGTGTATTTGATGGCGTTGGAGACGAGATTCTGGATCAGGCGGCGCAGCAGATTGCGGTCCGTCGTCACTGTCAGCGATGACGGCATGATGGTCAGCTCCAGCTTCTTTTCGGCGGCGAGCGGCCGGAAGTCGTTGCCGATCTGGCGCAGCAATCCGTCGAGGTTGAAGGCGGTATCGTCCGGCTTCATTGCGCCGGCATCGAGGCGGGAGATGTCGAGCACGGCGCCGAGAATCGTCTCGACCGATTCCAGCGAGGATTCGATGTTGACGGCCGCCTTGCCGGCAGGCCCCTTGCCGGCCTTCTCGATCAGCGAGGAGCAATAGAGCCGGGCGGCGTTCAGCGGCTGCAGGATGTCGTGGCCGGCGGCGGCGAGGAAGCGCGTCTTGCCGAGATTGGCCTCCTCGGCCAGCATCTGCGCCTGCGCCAGCTCCTCATTGACCCGGGTCAGTTCGATGGTGCGGGTCTTGACGCGCTGTTCCAGCGATTCATTGGCACGCTTCAGCGCCAGATCCTGTTCCACGCGCCCGGAAATGTCGGCATAGGTGGCGACGATGCCGCCGTCCGGCATCGGGTTGGAGCGCAGTTCCAGGATGCGGCCCGAGGTTTTCAGCTCCATCTGCCATGGGCTGACGAAACTGGTCAGCCGGTTGAGCATGGCCACACGCTGATCGGCGGGGATGTCGCCGCGTTCGGCGAGATGGCGCAGGATGCGGTCGAGCGAGACGCCGACCTGGCCCATCTCGTCGGGCAGGTCGAACAGCGCCCGGTATTGGCGGTTCCAGCAGATCAGGCGGAAATCGCGATCGAAGACGGTGATGCCCTGTTCCATCTGGTCGAGCGCGATCTGCAACAGGTCGCGGTTGTGCTGCAGCGCCTCGGTGGCGTCGTCGAGCAAGCGGAAAGCATCCCTGGATTCGCGGTCGTGGCGCCGAAACAGCAGCGACAGGATCAGCCGCGCCGAGGAGGAACCGACGGCGCTGGCGAGCAATTGCTCGGAGAAGCGGATGACGTCCATGCTCGCCTGCTCGTTGCCGTGCAGCGAGGCTCCGTTGGTCTTTTCGAACGACTGGAAAGAGCGCTCGGTGCGCTCGACGCCGAGATAGCGCCCGATCGTGTCCTTCAGGTCGTTGACGGTGATGGCGGTGCGGAAGCGGCGCAGGCTTGGCATCGGGCCGGCATCGCGCGGCACGAAGATCGACGCCTGGATGCGTTCCAGCGGCACCGATGCGCGCGACAGCGAGCCGAGCACGAAGAACACCGCGTTGAGCGACAGGCTCCACAGCACGCCGTGGTTCAGCGGTTCGGCGACGGTGCCGAACAATGCCTGCGGCCGCAGCGCCTCGAAGCCGAACAGCCCGTGCACGATGATGCCGGTATCAGGGGCGGCAAGCGATGGAAACAGCAGCGTGTAGCCCCAGACGAGGATGCCGGCGACCATGCCAAGTGCCGCACCCCGGCCATTGGCGCCGCGCCAGATCAGCCCGCCGATCAGGGCGGGCGCGAACTGCGCGATGGCCGCGAACGACATCAGGCCGATCGACGACAGCCGCGCGCTATCGGTGCTCTCGCGATAATAGAGGAAGGCGATGAACAAGAGGATGAAAATCGCCCCGCGCCGCACATTGAGGATCAGCGTCGACCAGTCCTCGGTCTCGGAAGTCGAGGTCTTGAGCAGGCGGCGCACGAACAATGGAATGACGAGGTCGTTGGAGATCATGATCGACAGCGCCACGCTTTCGACGATCACCATCGCCGTCGCCGCCGACAGGCCGCCGATGAAAGCCGCCATCGCCAGCACATCATGACCGCTGAACAGGGGCAGCGACAGCACGTAGAGATCGCTGCTGGTTCCGGTGCCGACCAGCGAAAGACCGGCGAAGGCGATCGGCAGCACGAACAGGTTGATCGCCACGAGGTAGAGCGGAAACACCCATGTCGCGGTGCGCAATTCGGCCTCGCCACGGTTCTCGACAATGGTGACGTAGAACTGCCGCGGCAGCATGATGATGGCAAAGCCGCTCAGGCAAGTCAGCACCAGCCAGGTGGCGAGCGAGGTGTTGTAGCTCATCGCCTGTCGGACCTGGGCGTTCTCAGCGAGCTTGTCGAACATGTCGCCCGGGCCGCCGAAGATCAGGAAGGTGACCATCAGGCCGATCGCCAGGAAGGCGGCGAGCTTGACGACGGTTTCGACCGCCACCGCCAGCACCAGCCCATCCTGGTGTTCGGTGGCGTCGGCGTGACGGGTTCCAAACAGCACCGCGAACAGCGCCAGGAGCATGGCGACGACCAGAGAGATGTCGCTGACGAAGGGATCGAACGAAGGCGGCGATCCCGTATAGTGCTCGACCATCAGGCTGACCGAACCGGAGATCGCCTTCAACTGCAGTGCGATATAGGGCACCGCGCCGATGGTGGCGATCAGCGTGGCGATCGCCGCGACGGTGAAACTCTTGCCGTAGCGCGCGCCGAGGAAATCCGCGATCGAGGTGATCTTCTCGGTCTTGGCCAGCCGCACGATGCGGTTGAGCAGCGGGAAGCCGAACACGAAGACGAGCACCGGGCCCGTATAGATGCCGAGGAATTCGAGGCCGCGTTCGGAAGAAAGACCGACCGAGCCGAAGAAAGTCCAGGACGTACAGTAGATCGCGAGGCTAAGCGCGTAGATGAAAGGCCGCCCCCGGCTCGGCTCGGAGATGGCCGAGCGGCGGTCGCCGATGCTGGCGATGGCAAACAGCAGCGTCACATAGGCGATCGCGATGATGACGATGAACAAGCCCTGCACGCTTGGACTTTCCTCCTCTGCCGTCTTTCTATCCGGCTTGCCCGGACGCAATCACAGCTTGGCGTCCGAGTCCATTGCGGCTTTGGAAGCATGATCGCGACCGCGATATTCAGACAGTACAAGCAAGGTGCCGTCAGGTAAGAAGAAAGCGGTTGTTTTCTCCCTTTTATCGATGTTGCAACCGGAGGTTTTTGTTATGTTGCCTCAGGTCGATGCCGCAAGGACGGAAACGGCAGCTTGGCCAGTCACGACAAGGAGGGTCGAATGCTGAAAGAATTCCAGGAATTCATTTCCAAGGGCAATGTGATGGACCTTGCGGTCGGCGTCATCATCGGCGCGGCCTTCGGCAAGATCGTCGATTCCCTTGTCAACGACATCATCATGCCGATCGTCGGTGCGATTTTCGGCGGATTGGACTTCAACAACTATTTCTTCGGATTGTCCTCAGCCGTCAACGCGACCTCGCTGGCCGATGCCAAGAAGCAGGGCGCGGTCTTTGCCTATGGCAGCTTCATCACCGTGGCGCTGAACTTCCTCATTCTCGCGTTCATCATCTTCCTGATGGTCAAGGCGGTGAACAACATGCGCAGGCGGCTTGAGCGCGAGAAGCCCGCTGCTCCGGCCGCTCCGCCGCCCGCCGATGTCGCTCTGCTCACCGAAATTCGCGATCTGCTCGCCAGGCGCTGACCGCGGCTGGCATTTGCTGGACCAAAACCCCGGTCGTTCGCGGCCGGGGTTTTCTGTTTTCGCATCTGGTATGGACCGCTGACGAAAACCGCAGACCAAAACGGACCCGCCAATGACCCTGATCGACAGCTTGCGCCCTGAGGCCCGTGCGGCACCCGAAAGCGGCATTGTCGCCGTCGTCAATTACGGCCGCCTGCGCGAAGGCATGATTCCGCTCTGGGCCGGCGAGGGCGACCTGCCGACGCCAGCCTTCATCACCGATGCCGCGTCGAAGGCGATGGCCGGCGGCGAGACATTCTACACCTGGCAAAGGGGCATCCCCGATCTCAGGCAGGCGCTCTCCCGCTACTATGCCAGGCATTTCGGCAAGACCTTCCCGGAGGAAGAATTCATCGTCACCGGCTCCGGCATGCATGCCATCCAGCTGGCGCTCGACGCGCTCGCCGGCGTGGGCGACGAGGTGGTTTATCTGTCGCCGGCCTGGCCGAATTTCGATGCCGCGGCAGCGATAGCGGGAGCCATTCCAGTCGCGGTCACGCTCGATCATTCCGGCAATGGCTGGTCCTGCGACGTCGAGAAGATCGCGGCTTCGATCACGCCGCGCACAAAGGCGCTGTTCATCAACACGCCGTCGAATCCGACCGGCTGGACCGCCGATCATGAGACCTTGCAGGCCATCCTCGATCTAGCGCGCGCGAAAAACCTCTGGATCATCGCCGACGAGATCTATTCGCTTTTCCACTATGGCCACGGCCGCGCGCCGTCCTTCCTCGACATCGCGTCGGCGGAAGACCGCATCCTGTACGTCAATTCCTTCTCCAAGAACTGGGCGATGACCGGCTGGCGCGTCGGCTGGATCAAGACGCATCCGAGCTTGCAGCAGGTGTTCGAGAACCTGATCCAGTATTCGAACTCCGGCGTCGCCCAGTTCATGCAGCGCGGCGCGGCCGCCGCCCTTGACGGGGGCGATGCCTTCGTTGCCGAACAGGTGGAGCGGGCGCGCAAGGCGCGTGACCTTGTCTGCGGCATCCTCGGTGCCACGGATCGTGCTCGGTTCACCGTGCCGCAGGGCGCGTTCTATCTGTTTTTCACTGTCGACGGCATCACCGATTCACGCACCGCTGCCTTCGACATTGTCGACAAGGCCAATGTCGGCCTGGCGCCAGGCACCGCTTTCGGCCCCGGCGGCGAGGCGTTTTTGCGGTTGTGTTTCCACCGCCGCCTCGACCAGATCGAGGAAGCGGCGCACCGGCTGGCAAATTGGATGAAGGCTATTTGAGCCGCCGACGAAGCGCGGATTGAAAATCGCTCCGGCGAGCCAGATAGCCGCCGGAGCAGAGTTTCAAACGGCTTCAGCCGCCCGACTTGGGCACCAGCAGGGGAATGATGCGGTCGCTCTTGGCCACCGAAGGCCGCCCGGCTGAACCATAGGGGATGCCGAGCGCATCCCAGGTCTCGACCAGCGCATCCTGCAATTCGGCGATCAGCGCATCGGAATGGAACGGCGTCGGCGTGATGCGCAGCCGCTCGGTGCCGCGCGGCACGGTCGGGTAGTTGATCGGCTGGATGTAGATGCCGTGCACGCCGAGCAGGCGGTCGCTGGCCATCTTGCAGGCCTCGGGATCGCCGACCAGCAGCGGCACGATGTGGGTCGGCGAGTCCATCACCGGCAGGCCGGCGGCCGACAGGATCTGCTTGGTTCGGCTCGCCTGCTGCTGCTGGGCGTCGCGCTCGGCCTGCGAGCGCTTGAGATGGCGGATCGACGCGGTCGCGGCAGCCGCGATCGCCGGCGGCAGTGCCGTGGTGAAGATGAAGCCTGGCGCATAGGAACGCACAGCGTCGATCACGGCGCTGGTGCCGGTGATGTAGCCGCCCAGCGTGCCGAATGCCTTGGCCAGCGTGCCTTCGATGATGTCGATGCGGTCGGCCAGGCCTTCGCGCTCGGTGATGCCGCCGCCGCGCGGCCCGTACATGCCGACGGCATGGACCTCGTCGATATAGGTCATGGCGTTGTAGCGCTCGGCGAGTTCGACGATCTCTCTGATCGGCGCGATGTCGCCATCCATCGAATAGACGCTTTCGAAGACGATCAGCTTGGCGCGTTCGCGCCCCGCCGCCTGCAAAAGGCTTTCCAGATGCGCCACGTCGTTGTGGCGGAAGATCTTCTTCTCGGCGCCGGAACGCCGCACGCCTTCGATCATCGAGGCGTGGTTCAATTCGTCCGAGATGATCAGGCAGTTGGGCAAAAGCTTCGCGATGGTCGAGATCGAGGCTTCGTTGGAGACGAAACCGGAGGTGAAGACCAGTGCCGCTTCCTTGTCGTGCAGGTCGGCAAGCTCCACCTCGAGCTCGACCAGCGGGTTCGAGGTGCCGGAAATGTTCCGGGTGCCGCCGGCGCCCGAACCCATCTTGCCTGCCGTGTTCTGGAAAGCGGCGATGACGTCGGGATGCTGGCCCATGCCGAGATAGTCGTTGGAGCACCAGACGGTGATTTCCTCGGCGCGGCCATTGGAACGCCAGATGGCGCGCGGGAACTTGCCCGCGATCCGCTCCAGGTCGGCGAAAACGCGGTAGCGACGCTCGGCATGGAGCTGGTCGATCGCTTCCTCGAAGAACCGCTGATAGTTCATGTCGACTTCCCAATTTTTGCGCGGGATCATAATCATTGGCCTGTTGGTCGTCCACCTGGCCTTTTTGGTCAAAATGCCACGCCCCGGACCTGTTCCTAACGACCACGGATCGTGGCCTATTCCCTTGATGTGGATCAACTTTGTTTCAGGACAATGCCACTGGCCGGCGAGGCCGGTTACCACGGGTTCCAATGGTCATACGGCGGGCTTTCCAGTAGAGCGGGGGTTGAGACAGTTTCCGATAAATCTTGGATAAGCGAGGACGCGGATGACGGTTTTGGTTACAGGCGGCGCCGGTTACATCGGCAGCCATATGGTCTGGGAGCTGCTGGATGCCGGCGAAAGCGTGGTCGTTCTCGACCGTCTTTCCACCGGTTTCGAATGGGCGGTGGCGCCCGAGGCAAGGCTGGTTGTCGGTGATGTTGCCGACAGGGAATTGGTCGGCGGGGTCATCAGGGAGAACAAGGTCGACGCGATCATTCATTTCGCCGGCTCGATCGTGGTTCCGGAATCGGTCGCCGACCCGCTCAGCTACTATGAGA
Organism: Mesorhizobium sp. M0239; assembly: GCF_040321815.1. NCBI lineage: Bacteria > Pseudomonadati > Pseudomonadota > Alphaproteobacteria > Hyphomicrobiales > Phyllobacteriaceae > Mesorhizobium > Mesorhizobium sp. M0239. Next base: position 14,817 of record NZ_JAMYSG010000038.1, on the reverse strand, counting down.
ACAACACCTCGAAGACGCGCACGCTGATCGAAACCGCGGTGCGCGAAGGCGTGCCCAATTTCATCTTTTCCTCGACCGCCGCCGTCTATGGCGGAGCCGGCCTGGAGCCGGTGCGCGAGGACGCCCGCCTGGCACCGGAATCGCCCTATGGCCTGTCCAAGCTGATGAGTGAGTGGATGCTGCGCGACGCGTCGATCGCGCATGGCCTGCGCTATACCGCGCTGCGCTACTTCAACGTCGCCGGCGCCGACCCGAAGGGCCGCACCGGCCAGTCGACGCCGGGCGCCACCCATCTGATCAAGGTTGCCTGCGAGACGGCACTCGGCAAGCGGCCGTTCATGCAGGTGTTCGGCACCGATTATCCGACGCCGGACGGCACCTGCATGCGCGACTACATCCATGTCAGCGACCTGGCGGCGGCGCATCGCCTGGCCCTGCAACGGTTGCGCGCCGGGGGCACCAGCCTCGTCGCCAATTGCGGCTACAGCCATGGCTATTCGGTGCTCGAGGTCATCGACAGCGTGCGCCGCGCCTTCGGCCATAATTTCGAGGTGAAGATGGGCGATCGCCGTCCCGGCGATGCCGCGGCGGTGGTTGCCAATTCGGATCTCGCCCGCGCCGAGCTCGGCTGGACCCCGCAACGCGACGATCTCGACCAGATCGTCGCCGACGCGCTCGCCTGGGAGCGCATTCTGACCGGCAAGAACTCCGCGCGCGGCTGAACCGGGTCCTCCCAAGGGCTCGCAAGGCGGGCAGTGAAGCGCTATTGAAGGCATTCGCGGCAAGGCGCGGAGGCGCCGCACCGCGAGGAGCTCTTGGGGGATGGCATGAAAATAACGGTGCTCGGGGCCGGTGTCGTCGGTACGGCGGCCGCCTATTATCTGGCCAGCGACGGCCATGAGGTGACGGTGATCGAGCGCCATCCGGCGGCGGCACAAGGCACCAGCCAGTCCAACGCCGGCCTGGTGTCACCGGGTGACGCTACCGCCTGGGCCTCGCCGGCGGCTTTGAAGACCTTCCTGCGCGGGCTCTACAACCATGATCTCGGCATCAAGGTCAGGCTGCGCCTCGATCCCTATTTCCTCGCTTGGAGCCTGCGTTTCCTGCGCCAGTGCACGGTGGCGCGCCTGCGCGCCAACACCGACATCAAGCTCAGGCTCGCGCTCTATTCGCGCGACTGCATCAATGCGCTTTCGGAAGCCACCGGCATCCACTACGACGAGCGCAAGAAGGGCATTCTCTATTTCTTCCGCTCGCAAAAGAGCCTCGACACCGGTACCGACAATTACCGTTATCTTGCCAAGCACGGCCTGCCGATCGAAATCGTCGGCCGCGACCGGCTGGTCGAGCTGGAACCAGGCCTTGCCGGCGTCAAGGACAAGATTGCCGGTGGCGTCTATTCGCCAACCGACCAGACCGGAGATTCCAAGCAGTTTGTCGACAGGCTGGCCGCCTATGCTGCCGAGAAGCTCGGCGTCAAATTCCTGTTCGGAACGACAGTCGAAGGCCTCGACATCGAGGGCGATCATGTGCGCGCGGTGATGACGTCGGCCGGCCCGGTCGCCGGCGATGCCGTGGTCATCTCGATGGGACCGGAGAGCGGCCTGCTCGGGCGCCGCTATGGCATCGACCTGCCTGTCTATCCGGTAAAAGGCTATACCGCGACGATTCCCTTGGAGGACGAAAGCAAGGGACCGACCATGGGCGGCGCCGACGAGGACCGGCTGATCGGCTATTCCAGGCTGGGCAACCGCTTGCGGATGTCCTCGACGGCTGAATTCACCGGCTTCGATCGAACTTTCAAGCCCGCCGATTTCAAGACGATCATCAGCACCGGCAAGGATCTTTTCCCAGGTGCCTTCGACGAGAAGAAGGCTGTGTTCTGGGCGGGCCTGCGGCCGATGATGCCCAACTCGGTGCCGGTCATCGGCCAGGCGCGCTACAAGAACCTCTATCTCGACACCGGCCACGGCCATGTCGGCTGGACCATGGCCTGCGGCTCCGGCAAATTCCTTGCCGACCTCGTTTCCGGCCGCAAGCCGGAGATCGACCCGCAGGGGCTGGTCTACGGGGGCTAGTGATGTCGGGACCGCAAGTCGCTATCGACCTGGGCCGCATCGAGCGCAACGCGCGCACCATCGTCGAGCGCTGCGCGCTCTCGGGCATCAAGGTGTTCGGCGTCACCAAGGGCACGTGCGGCATGCCGCAAGTGGCGCGCGCCATGCTGCGCGGCGGTGTCGCCGGCATCGCCGAATCGCGCTTCGAGAACATCCGCCGGCTGCGCGACAGCGGCATCAACGCGCCGATCATGCTGTTGCGCAGTCCGCCGATGGCGCGTGTCGAGGAGGTGGTGCGCACCGTCGACATCAGCCTGCAGTCGGAATTGAGCACCATTCGCGAGATTTCGCGCATCGCCGAGCGCATGGGCCGCGTCCACGACATCATGCTGATGATCGATCTCGGCGATCTCCGCGAAGGCATCTGGCCGAACGACCTTATTCCGACGGTCGAACAGATCCAGGAGTTCAAGGGCGTGCGCATTGCCGGCATCGGCACCAATCTCGGCTGCTTCGGCGCCATCATGCCGACGCCGGAAAACCTTGGGCAGCTCGTCGCCCATGCCTACAAGACCGAGCGCTTGTCCGGCAAAAGCCTCGACTGGATTTCCGGCGGCGCCTCGTCGTCGCTACCACTGCTGCTCGAAGGCAGGCTGCCGGCCGGCATCAACAATCTGCGGGTCGGCGAGGCGATCCTGCAGGGCGGCGTCGAGACCTTCCGCGACACGCCGTGGGCGGAGCTCGAACCCGATGCCTGCCGGCTGACAAGCGACATCATCGAGGTCAAGCTCAAGCCGTCACGGCCGATCGGCCAATCGGGCTACGACGCCTTCGGCAACCAGCCGGTCTTCCCCGACGAGGGCGACAGGCTGCGCGCCATCGCCAATATCGGCCGCGAGGACGTGCTGGTCGAGGGGCTGACGCCGATCGCCAGGGGGATACGGGTGCTCGGCGCCTCCAGCGATCATCTGCTGCTCGACGTCGCCGATGCCGATCCAAGGCCCTCCGTCGGCGACCGCGTCGCCTTCCGCATGAGCTATGGCGCCATGCTTTTGGCAATGACTTCGGAATATGTCGAGAAGGCCCCGATGCACGACGTCGAGGATTTTTCCGGTCGCAAGATGGTGCAGATCACGGCCGGGCAGGGAGCTGCCGGCATCCTGGCTCGGGAAGGCACCGGCGCGCGGCTGGAAGCGATGAACTTCGACGTGGTGGAACTCGCCGATGTCGAGAGGCCGCCATCGGGGCTGGTCCGCCTCATCGCAGGCGCCGACCGGCGCATCGCCCACAAGGCGCTGACCGCGACGGCGCGCGCGACACATTCCTTCGGCCTGATCTGGATCGATTCGATCGCCGCCCTGATGCCCGAGGACGAGGACGGCATCGACCTCCCGGAAGGCTCGGTGCTGGCGCGCACTCTCGGCCTCGACCACAAGGCGGGTGCGCTGCAGCCGCAGCTGTCGCCGGAAAATGTCGTCATCGTCGGCTTGCGTCACGCCGATCCGGCCGAAGCGCGGGTGCTGAAGGATTCGCGGGTGTCGGCTTTCACCATGACCGACATCGACGCCATGGGCATGCGCGACCTGATGCATGAAGCGATCCGCATCGCCACCTCAGGCACGCAAGGCTTTCATGTCAGTTACTCGCCCACCGCAACCGAATTCGCCGGCTGGGCAGCAGGCTCCGGCGGGCTGACCGTGCGCGAGACGCATCAGGCGATGGAGGCGATCGCACTCTCCGGCGGGCTGCTGTCGATGGATGTGTCGGGCCTGACGGCGGATCTGGAGCCGCGGATCGGCACCGACGCGGTCAACTTCGTCATGTCTGCTTTCGGCAAGCGGATTCTTTGATCAGCCCTGCACGTCCACTGCCGCGCGCCATGCGCTGGCATAATCAACCCAGGCCGGGTCTACAGGCGGTTCTATTCTTTCGCCCTTGCCGTGCGTCGCCGGCTGATCGGATGCCAGCAGCGCCGCGCCGATGCTGGTGCCGGTAGCGGCCTCCGAGGCCACGACGTTGCGAGCAGTAGCCGCGGCCAGCATACCGACAAACAGCCGGTTGCGGGCAAAGGGGCCCTCGACCGTGGTCGGGCCGTCGGCGCCGATCAGGTCGAGGCAGGTCGCCGTCATCAAAGCCAGATAGAACGAGATGGCGGCAAAGCGCTGGCCCTTGTTGATGCCGTCGGCATTGAGCCATGTTGCGGCATGATGCGGGAACGGCCCCGACCCTTGCTGGGTCGACGGCAGCAGCAGCGTCTTTCGCACCAGCACGGCGCGGACATCATTCTCGGTCCACTGCTCCGGCTGGTCCTTGGTCAGCACGGAAAACTCGCGGCCGCCCATGAAGCGCGCAGAGGGAACGGGATTGCCGAGTGCGTTGACATTGACCAGCGTGTCGCGCGTGGCATCCAGCGCAATCTGTTTGCCGCCGACCGCCATCGACACCACCCAGGTGCCGGTCGAGACGACGGAGAAAGGCGGTTTGTCGGACAGCAGATGCGGCAGCAGCGAGGCGTTGGAATCATGCAGGGCGCAGAACACCGGCGTTTGCGCACTGAGTCCGGTTCGCATCGCAACGATGGGCAGGATCGGGCCGAGGCGGTCGCTGGCCGGCCGCACCGGCGCCATCAGGCTCCGCCACTCCAGCCTGTCGACCAACGATGAAAAATCCGCTGTCCACGGGTTCCACAGGTCGGTGTGGCAGCCGAGCGAGGTAACTTCGTTGGCGGCGATGCCGGTCAGGCGCAACGCCCAGTATTGCGGGTACATCAGCATCGCGGCGGCCCTGGCGAATTCGGCCGGGAAGCTTTTCTGCTGCCAGAAGAATTGCGCACCGAGATTGAGGCCGAGCGGCAGGCGCGGCGTGCCGGTCTCGGAAAAGAGCGGGCGGATCGCTTCATAATCCGCTGCCAGCCTGTCAGGGCCATCGAACTCATAGTCGAGCACAGGCAGCACCAGTTCACCCGCCGCGTCGACCAGCACGCCGGTCGCGCCGTGGGTGGTGATCGAAATGGCGTCGATGCGCTGTTCGTGGTTGAGGCCGGCAAGGCTTTCGAGGATGAATGTCCACAAGGCCTCGACATCGTGGTGCGGGTAGGGCGCCTGTCGCACCGGCGCATTGGCCATTCGGCGCAGCGCCACCTCGCTCAACGTCGCGAGGTCGACCAGCGCCACCTTGGCGTTGGTCTTGCCGATGTCGATGACGGCGATGTGGCGCATAGCACTCATGCCATGTGGAACATTGTTTCCAGCGGCACGGCCACCGGCTCGTTGTCCGGTCTGGTTTCCATGATGTCGGCCATTTCAGCCCACCAGCGCTGCATCACCGAATGCCTGGGCAATTCGTCCATGCCGTGGTCGTCTCGCCGCCACAGCACACCGAACAGGATATTGGTCTCCTCATCGAGATGAATGGAATAGTCGGAGACGCCGGCCTGCTTCAGCAGCGCGAGCAGCGACGGCCAGATTTCGTCATGGCGCTTCTTGTACTCGGCCTTCATGCCGGGCTTGAGCTTCATCTTGAATGCGTATTTTTCGGCCATCAACGCCCTCCGCGGAGTCGCCGCCAGACGATCGGCAAGGCAATGACGATGATCAGCAGCAGGCCGATGAAGATCGACATGACGATGCCGGGCACGTTGAGCAGGCCAAGCCCGAAGGTCACCAGTCCCATGATGAAGGCTGCAAGCACGACGCCAAGAATGCTGCCGGCGCCACCGAGGATGCTGACGCCGCCGAGCACCACCATGGTGATGACTTCCAGCTCGTAGCCTTGCGCGATCGACGGCCGTGTCGAGCCGAGGCGGGAGGTGATCAGCACCGAGGCGATGCCCGACATCAGCCCGGTCAGGCAGAACAGGATGAACTTGGTGCGGCCGACGCGCACGCCGGAAAATTGCGCAGCGACCGGATTGTTGCCGATGGCGAAGACGCGGCGGCCGAAACTCGTGCGGTGCAGAAGGAACCAGTAGACGACGGCCGCGATCAGGAAGAGCACCAGTTCGAACGACACCACCCACCAGACATAGCCCTGGCCGAAGAAGGCGAAGTTTGAGGGATAGCCCTTGTAGGCCTGGTCGCCGAGGATGATGAAGGCGATGCCGCGAAACAGGCTCATCGTGCCGATGGTGACGACGATGGAGGGCAGGCCGAGCCTTGTCACCAGCAGACCGTTGAAGGCGCCGCAGCCGAGCCCGACGACGATGCCGATCGCCACCAGCACCGGCGTGCCGGCGCCGGCCTGCACCGCCATGCCCATCATGGTCGACGCCAGCGCGATGATGGCGGCCACCGACAGGTCGATCTCGCCCGAAATGATCAGCAACGCCATGGCGAAGGCGATCAGGCCCTTCTCGGTGAAATTGAAGGTCAGATCGGACAGCGAGTAGGGATCGAGGAAATAGGGCGAGGCGAAGCTGTTGATGGCGAAGATGGCGACGGCCACGACGACCAGCAGCGCTTCCCAGGAAAAGATCGCCGAACGAAGCGGCTTGTCGAGCCGGTCGGGAATGTGGCGCGGGGCAGGGATGTCGGTCATGTCCCCGCCTCCACCTTTCTCAGGATGATGCGGCCTTGCTGGCGTTCGCCGCGCGCGTTGAGCACGACGGCCAGAATGATGGCGCTGCCCGAAATCGCCATCTGCCAGAAGGGCGAGATGTTGATGACCGGCAGCGCGTTGGAGATGATGCCGAGGAACAGCGCACCGAGCACCGCGCCGCCGACCGAACCGATGCCGCCGGCGATGGAAATGCCGCCGATGACGCAGGCGGCGATGATGTTGAGCTCATAGCCGTTGGCGACCTCGACCGACGCAATCACATAGCGCGAGATCCAGAGATAGCCTGACAGGCCGCCGATCATGCCGGAGATGCAGAAGACGATGAATTTCGTGCGGCCGACATCGATGCCGGCATAGACGGAAGCCGTCGGGTTGACCCCGATGGCGTAGATCGAGCGGCCGAGCGCGGTGCGCGTCATCAAAACGAAGAACAGCGCGATGACCAGGATGGCGATCCACGACAGCACCGGAATGCCGATGAAGGCTGCGCGCTGAAAGCCGATGAATTCCGGGCTCATCTTGTCGGCATTGACCCAGGCACCGCCGGACAGCACGAAGGTGGCGCCGCGATAGATGGTCAGCGTGCCCAAAGTCACCACGATCGAGGGGATGTTCAGCCGCCAGACCAAAAGGCCGTTGATGGCGCCGAGCACCAGGCCGACGGCCAGCGCAATGACGATCAGCAGCGGGATGGGGATTGCCGGATGCGCGGCGTTCAGCATCGCCACCACCATGCCGGTGAAGCAGAGATTGGACGCCATCGACAGATCGATCGACCGGGTCAGGATGACCACCATCTGGCCCAGCGCCAGGATCATCAGGATCGAGGTGTCGTTGAACACCTGGCGCAGATTGCCGGGGTCGGCAAAGGCCGGGAAGCGCGTCGAGATCAGCCCGATCAGCACGACGATGGCCGCGAGCAGCCAGATTTCACGGTATTTCAAGAAAGCTCTCATGCCGCGATCCCCGCTGCCGTCCTGACCAGCGTCTCGGCGTCCAGCCCCTTGTTGTCGTAGACCGCCGCGACAAGGCCTTCACGCATGACGACGACGCGGTCGGACATGCCGAGGATTTCGGGCAGTTCGGATGACACCATGATCACCGACAGGCCTTGCGCCACCAACTCGGCCATGAAGCCGTGCACGGCGGCCTTCGAGCCGATGTCGATGCCCTTGGTCGGCTCGTCGAGGATGATCACCTTGGGCGACGTCGCCAGCCATTTGGCGATGACGATCTTCTGCTGGTTGCCGCCCGACAGCGTGCCGACGTCCTGGCTGAGCGAGGAGGCCCTGAGGTCGAGCCGCTCGGTGTAGGAGCGGGCGAGCGAAAACTCCTCCGACAGCCGCAGCAGGCCTGACTTGGATGTGCGCTTGAGCGAAGGCAGCGAGACGTTCTGGAAGATCGGCAGGCCGATCACCACGCCTTGCTTGCCGCGTTCCTCCGGCACGTAGACGATGCCGGCATCGATCGAATCCGCAGCCGATTTCGGCGCGAGCGTCTTGCCTTCCAGCGTGATCGTGCCGGCTGATGTGCGGGTGATGCCAGATATCGCCTGCATCACCTCGCTGCGGCCGGCGCCGACCAGGCCGTAGAAGCCGAGGATCTCGCCCTTGTGCAATTCGAAGCCGATATCGTTGAATTCGGTCGGATGCGACAGGCCGGAAACGGAGAGCACCGGCGCGCCGATCTCGGCCTTGCGCTGCGGGAAGATGTGATCGACCGCGCGGCCAACCATCAGGCGCACGATCTGGCTCTGGCCGGCATCCTTGATCAGGCCTTCGCCGACCATCTCGCCATCGCGGAACACCGTGTAGCGGTCGGCGATACGGTAGATCTCGTCGAACTTGTGGCTGATGAACAGGATCGCCTTGCCGTCGCTCTTGAGGAACTCGATCAGCAAAAAGAGCTCCTCGATCTCCTTCATCGAAAGCGCGGCGGTCGGCTCGTCCATGATGACGATCTGCGCGTCGATCGACATGGCGCGCGCGACGGCGACCAGATGCTTGTTGGCGATGCCGAGGTCCTTCAGGCGCGCATCGGCGTCGATATGGCCGGCATGCATGGTGTCGAGCACTTCGCGCGCATTTTTGCGCATCGTGCGCCAGTCGATGGTGCGCAAACGCGTGCGCGGCGCGTGGCCGAGAAAGATGTTTTCGGCGACCGTCAAATCGTCGAACAGCACGGTTTCCTGATGGATGGCAGTAACGCCATAGCCGAAGGCGGCATGCGCGCTGGGCAGGGTGACTGCCTGGCCGTCGATGCTGATGGTACCCTCGTCGGGCTGGTAGATGCCGGTCATGATCTTGACCAGCGTCGACTTGCCGGCGCCGTTTTCGCCGATCAGCGCCGTCACCTGGCCGGGGTAGAGCGACAGGCTGACATTGTGCAGCGCGCGCACGCCGGGAAAGCTCTTGGAGATGCCGGACAGCGTCAGGCGTGGAGCCGAGGCTAGAGGCTGCTCCTTCACCGTGCCGGGTTGGGCTGTCGTGTCCATAGTCGTATCAAGCCCTGAAACAAGGTCCGTTTAAAGTCGCGGCGGGACGTGAGCTCCGCCGCGACAGCTTGAGAGCGCTCCAGATCAATAAATCTTGGAGAACTTCTCGATGTTCGACTTGTCGAACTGGAACGGCGGAGCCATCGCAGCCGAGTTGGTGTCGTCGAGCGTGACCTTGCCGACGCGGCCGATCGACAGCGTGGCGCCGGGCTTCGCCTCTTCCTTCTTCACCGCCAGATCATGGGCGAGGTAGACGGCCGAGTAGCCGAGGTCGATCGGATTCCACAGCGCAACCGCCTGGCTGGAACCGTTGTCGATAAACTTCTTGAACTCGGACGGCAGCGCCAGGCCGGTGACATTGACCTTGCCGATCAAGTTCTCATCGGTGACGACCTGGGCGGCGGCAACGACGCCGACGGTGGTCGGCGCTATGATCGCCTTGAGGTTCGGATAGGACTTCAACAGGCCCTTGGCCTCATCAGTGCTCTTGGCCGAATCGTCATCGCCATAGACGGTGGCGACAAGTTTGATCTTGGGGAACTTCTCCGGCAGGATCTTCTTGGCCGCATCGATCCAGGCGTTCTGGTTGGTCGCGGTCGAGGAGGCCGACAGGATGGCGACTTCGCCGCCTTCCGGCAGGTAATCGGCGGCAAGCTTGATGATGGTCTCGCCGATCAGGCCGGTGTCGGACGGGTTGAGGTGAAGCTGGCGGCCTTCCTTGGCGACGCCCGAATCCCAGGAGATGACGGTGATGCCGCGTTCCATGGCCTTCTTCAGCACCGGTACCAGCGCGTCGGCGTCATTGGCCGAAATGGCGATGGCGTTGACCTTCTGCGCGATCAGCGAATTGACCACTTCGATCTGCGCTTCGGCGGTCGCCTTGGTCGGGCCGGTGTAGATGATGTCGACATCGCCGAGTTCCTTGGCCGCCTCTTCGGCGCCCTTGTTGGCGGCATCGAAGAAGCCGTTGCCGAGCGACTTCACCACCAACGCGATCTTGACGTTCTCGGCATAGGCGGCATTCACGAACATGGCGGCTGAGAATGCAGCCGTCACCATCAATTTCTTCAAGAAGCTCATCGAATTTCCTCCCTTGAGCGTTGCATTCCATCGCCGCTGCGAGCGCGAGTTGGCCTCAGGCCTGCAGTGAAGATTCTTCCTTGTTGGTTGCGGATGTGCGGGCGACGATCAGCGTCACGCCGGCGGTTTCCAGCATCTTGGCTTCGCGATCCTCGATGCCGTCATCGGTGATGACGGTGGCGATGCGCGACAGGCCGCACAGGATCAGGCTGGAGCGTTTGCGGAATTTTGAGGAATCGACCAGCACCACCAACTCGTCGGCCTGGTCGATCAGCTTCTGCTCCGCCTGGATCAAAAGCGGATCGCCTTCCATCAGGCCAAGCGGCCCCAGCCCCTGCGCGCCCATGAACATGCGGCGCGCATAGAAATTGCGCGTCACGTCATTGTCGAAGGGAGACAGGATGATGTTCTGCTCGCGATAGATGGTGCCGCCCGACAGCATCACCGTGTTCTTGGAGTGCTTGAGCAGATGCTCGGCGATCGGAAACGAGTTGGTGAAGATCGGCATCCGGCGGCCGGTCAGGAAATGCACCATCTGGAAGGTGGTGGTGCCGCCATTGATGATGATCGGTTCGCCGTCCTTGCACAGTTCGACCGCTTCACGCGCGATTGCCCGCTTCTGCGAGGCGTTGATCGTTTCGTTGACGGAAAAGGGCCGGCCGGCCAGCCCGATGAACTGCGGCGGCGAGATTGCCTCGGCGCCGCCGCGGACGCGGCGCAGGCGCTTCTGGACGTGGAGAGCCGCGATATCGCGCCGGATCGTCGCCTCGGAGGACTCCGTCAGGTCGACCATCTCTTGCACCGTCACAACAGGCTTTTCCTGGACGGCGGACAGAATGATCCTGTGGCGCTCTTTTTCGTGCATGGTTCCTCCCTGCCAGAGCATCTAGGCACCCAAAACGCGCAGTGTCAATCATTTCCGATCATATAATTTCATTGTGCAGTGCAATATGATCGATCTTGATCGTTTGTGATTGACAAGCCGGCTGCTTCCGTGGAAATTCGAACCAAATGGCCGCGCCTTTTGCGTGCCTTCGGGAGGATTTCTTATGCTCGACAAGCGCACCGGCGCGCGCCTCGCCAATCTGTGGGATGAGGCCAAGGCTCACGCGATGAGCGGGCCGGAACTTCTGGTCTACCGCTCGAACACACTTGGCTCGGACAAGCGCGTCACCAACTATGGCGGCGGCAACACGTCCTCGAAGATCTGGCAGAGAGACCCGCTCACCGGCGAGGATGTCGAAGTGCTGTGGGTCAAGGGGTCGGGCGGCGACAGCGCCTCGATCAAGCTGGATGGCTTCGCCACGCTCTACATGGACAAGCTGCGCGCGCTCAAAGGCCTCTATCGCGGCGTCGAGCACGAAGATGAAATGGTCGGCTTCCTGCCGCACTGCACCTTCAACCTCAATCCGCGCGCGGCCTCTATCGACACGCCGTTGCATGCCTACGTGCCGAAGCCTTTTGTCGACCACATGCATCCCGATGCCATCATCGCCATTGCCGCGGCAAAGGATTCGAAGGCGCTGACCAAAGAAATCTTCGGCGACGCCATTGGCTGGTTGCCGTGGAAGCGCCCGGGCTTCGAACTCGGCCTGTGGCTGGAAAAATTCTGCCTCGAACATCCTGCCGCCAAAGGCGTTATCCTGGAAAGCCACGGCCTGTTCACCTGGGGCGACACCCCCAGGGAATGCTACGAGACGACGATCTCGGTGATCAACCAGGCGATCGAATGGTTCGAGCGCCGCTCCGAGGGTGTCGCTATCCTCGGCGGTGAAGCGGTCAAGTCGCTCGACGCCACTGAGCGCCGTGCGATTGCCGCAAAGCTGATGCCGAGGATTCGCGGCCTGATTTCGGAAAAGAGCCACAAAACAGGCCATTTCGACGATTCCACTGCTGTGCTCGAATTCGTCAACTCCAGGGATCTGCGCCCGCTGGCGGCACTCGGCACGTCGTGCCCCGACCATTTCCTGCGCACCAAGATCCGCCCGCTGGTCATCGAGTTCGATCCGGCAAAACCCGATGTCGATGCGGTCATCGCGCGCCTTGCCGACGACATCGCCGAATATCGCGTCGGCTACCAGGCCTACTACGACAGCTGCAAGCATGCGGACTCGCCCGCCATCCGCGATCCCAATGCCGTCGTCTACCTGATGCCCGGCGTCGGCATGTTCACCTTCGCCGGCGACAAGGCGACGGCGCGCATTTCGGGCGAATTCTACGTCAACGCCATCAACGTCATGCGCGGCGCCTCCACCGTATCGTCCTATGTCGGCCTGCCCGCACAGGAAGCCTTCGACATCGAATACTGGCTGCTCGAGGATCTGAAGCTGCAGCGTATGCCGAAGCCGAAGTCGCTTGCCGGCCAGATCGCGCTGGTCACCGGTGGCGCCGGCGGCATCGGCCGCGCCACGGCCAACCGCCTGCTGCGCGAAGGCGCCTGCGTGGTGCTGGCCGACATCGACGAGACAGCGCTGGCCAGCGCCAATGACGAACTGGCGAAAGTCTACGGCAAGGATTTCGTCCGCCCGGTATTGATCAACGTCACCTCGGAGGACCAGGTCATTTCGGGCTTTGCCGAGACGGCGGTCGAGTTCGGCGGCATCGACATTCTGGTGTCGAATGCAGGGCTGGCCTCCTCGGCGCCGATCGAGGAGACGACGCTGGCGCTGTGGAACAAGAACATGGACATATTGTCGACCGGTTATTTCCTGGTCTCGCGGGAAGCGTTCCGGCTGTTCCGCGCGCAGAAGATCGGCGGTAATGTCGTCTTCGTCGCCTCCAAGAACGGCCTTGCCGCATCGCCCAACGCCGCCGCCTATTGCACCGCCAAGGCCGCCGAGATCCATCTCGCCCGCTGCCTGGCGCTGGAGGGCGCGGAGGCGCAGATCAGGGTCAATGTCGTCAACCCGGACGCGGTGCTTCGCGGCTCGAAGATCTGGACCGGCGAGTGGAAGGAACAGCGCGCCGCCGCCTACAAGATGTCGACCGACGATCTGGAGGAGCACTATCGCTCGCGTTCGATGCTGAAGCGCTCGGTCTTCCCGGAAGACATCGCCGAAGCGATCTATTTCCTGGCGTCCGACATGTCGGCCAAGTCGACCGGCAACATCATCAATGTCGACGCGGGCAACGCCCAGTCGTTCACGCGCTGAGCGGAGGAGGACGATGGAACAGATCATCGCCGCCGATACCGTCGACAAGGACAATGCCGCGCGCAAGGCCGACCTCGAACGCGACTACGCCTCGCTCGGCGAACGCCTCGACCGTCGCGGCATCGCCATCGACGCCATCCGCGACAAGGTCGAGAAATTCGCGGTGGCGATCCCGTCCTGGGGTGTCGGCACCGGCGGCACGCGCTTTGCCCGCTTTCCCGGCGCCGGCGAGCCGCGCGACATCTTCGACAAGATCGAGGATTGCGCCGTCATCCAGCAATTGACGCAGGCGACGCCGACCGTCTCCCTGCACATTCCGTGGGACAAGGCCGACCCGAACCGGCTGAAGCAGGCGGCTTCGCGCTTTGGCCTCAGCTTCGACGCCATGAATTCCAACACTTTTTCCGATGCAAAGGACCAAGCGCTTTCCTACAAATTCGGCTCGCTGTCGCATGCCGATGCCGGCACGCGGCGGCAAGCGGTCGAGCACAATCTCGAATGCATCGAGATCGGCGAGACGCTTGGCTCCAAGGCGCTGACGGTGTGGATCGGCGACGGCTCGAACTTCCCGGGCCAGGTCAATTTCGCCAAGGCGTTCGAGCGCTATCTCGACGCCATGAAAGAGGTTTACGCCGGGCTGCCCGCCGGCTGGAAGCTGTTTTCCGAGCACAAGATGTACGAGCCGGCCTTCTATTCCACCGTCGTGCAGGACTGGGGCACCAACTACATCATCGCCAGGGAATTGGGCGACAAGGCGTTCTGTCTCGTCGACCTTGGCCACCATGCCCCCAACGTCAACATCGAGATGATCGTCTCGCGGCTGATCCAGTTCAAGAAGCTTGGCGGCTTCCACTTCAACGACTCGAAATATGGCGACGATGATCTCGATGCCGGTTCGATCGATCCCTACCGGCTGTTCCTCGTCTTCAACGAACTGGTCGATGCAGAACTTTCCGGCGCCGAGGGTTTTGACCCGGCGCACATGCTCGACCAGAGCCACAACGTAACCGACCCGATCGAAAGCCTGATGCTGTCGGCGGTCGAGGTGCAGCGCGCCTATGCGCAGGCGCTGCTCGTCGACCGCAAGGCGCTGGAAGGTTTTCAGGACTTGAACGACGCGCTGATGGCGACGCAGACGCTAAAAGCCGCCTACCGCACCGATGTCGAGCCGATCCTCGCCATGGCGCGGCTGAAGACCGGCGGCGCCATTGATCCGGTCGCGGCGTATCGTGCGGCGGGCTACCGGGCGAAAGTCGCGGCCGAACGCCCGGCGGTCGCCGGCGGCTCTGGCGGCATTGTGTAGCCCATAATTCGACGTTTCCGTCGATCCGACAGAGGCGAGGACAGCACTTGAGCACCCCCCTCTGTCCTGCCGGACATCTCCCCCGCAAGGGGCCTGTTGCAAAATTGTGTGGATGTGATTCCCTGTTTTTGAAACGGGGATCTTGCGATGACGACGAAGCCGAGCGGTCAGTTC